>NC_009921.1:8338650-8660346 GCF_000018005.1 Parafrankia sp. EAN1pec | reverse complement strand
CCACAGGGTGTCGTCACCGACCGAGTAGCAGCCGTGGAAGTAGCGGATGCCGTGGGTGCGGTGGTAGGTGGCCGGCAGCCGGTCAGGGTGGCCGGCCTTGGCCCAGCACAGCCCGTGGCAGGGGCGGATCGACAGCGGTCCGAACTGGTCGAAGGCGAAAGCACCGGTCAGGGAAACGGCGGGTCACCTCCTCGATCCGGGCCAGCTTGGTCTCCGCGTCCGGGTCGGAGGTCTCCTTCCAGGTGCGGGTGTGCTGGAAGGAGATCCGGTGCTGGTGCGGCAGCTCGCCCAGTCGCTGGCGGCCGATGATGACCGGGGGTACCCCGGCCGGCGGGTGGCGCAGGTAGTCGGACAGCTTGCGCAGGCTCCAGCGGGTGAACGGCAGCCCCAACGCCCTCGGCCTTGTGCGGGCGACCTCGACGATGCGGGCCTCGCCCTCCGCGGTGATCCGCCGCGGACGGCCGCCCGCCCACCGCGGGTCCAGGCAGCCCAACCCCCGGTCGTTGAACGCGTGGATGACGTCCCGGACGGTGTCGGGATCAGCGGCGACCAGCGCGGCGATCGCCTCGTTGGTGTTCCCCGACGCCGACGCCAGGATCATCATCGCCCGGCGGATCCTCACCGCGTCGTGCCGACCCCGCCGCACGATCCGCAGCAGGGCTTGTCCCTCCTCGTCGGTCAACCGACGGACATGCACCGGCTTCGCCATCGCAGACCCCTCCCACGAGCAGGAGCAGATACCTGCGCATCACCGCAAACCGAGATCGCCACACCTCGCCCGGCAGACGTTCACGGACAGCGCACTAGCACGGTGCGTGGCCGGTACGAGTTGGGTCGACGTCGACCCAAATAACAGGGTGCGCAGGATGTCTGAATTATCAGAAGTCGCTAGTGACGTGGCTATATCCCACATCGGCCTCTGTGTGTCCGACTTCGACTGGTCGATACGGTTCTATGTCGAAGGGCTGGGATTTCGGCTCGCCGAGAGGTTCGACATCGGCGATTCCCTCGCTCAGCTGGCCGAGGTGCCGCCACCCATACGTTGCCGATCTCAGATGATCGTCAACGGCCAGACGGAGTTGGAACTGCTCGACTGGAAGACCCCGAGGCCAGAGGGCGCAGCCCTGACGACGCGGCGGCAGATTGGCTTCACCCATCTGTCGGTCTACGTCAACGATCTCGCTGCGGCCGAGGCACGCCTGGTGGCACTCGGCGCGACGCCGATCGAGTATACCCGAACGCACATCCCGATGCGCGACAGTGCGATGGACGTGCTCTTCCTGGCAGACCCCGACGGCATCCGCATCGAACTGGTGCAGGTGACGAGCCACCGCTGAACTAACGATCTATGGGGAATACCTATGCTTAAATCTCGACTCTATCGCCAAGAATGGGATCTGGCGCCGATCTTGTAGTCGAACCGGTGCTGGATGTTGATCAATTATTGGCAGCCACCCGCGATCATCGGGCTAGCTTGATCTTCTCGATCTTGGGGTCGTGTTGCCGCATCTGTCGAGCGTCGTGGTAAAGGAGGTCCGAGAGGGCAGCGGACGGGATTCGGCTGTGTGTGCCGTGCCCGGACGGGGCAGGTGGCGTGTCCGCGGTGCGAGACAGTGCCGGCGAGGATGTATGGGCGCTATCGGCAGCGGCGGGTCGACACGGCACTCGGCGGGCCGCGAGTTTTAGTTAACTCGCTGGTTCGCCGGTTTCGCTCGTGGCCACGACGGTGCTCCGGGGTCAGCGTCAGGTCGACCAACGTCTTGACCGGGCCGTCGGTGCATAACATGGCGTCCATTACCTCGAACACCACGTCCGCCGGCGGGTCAGACAGTCGTAGAACTCCTGCCGGAAGCGACACGGCCTCCCCAGAACCTCGACGCGTCCCGGTTCGTCCTGCACATCGCCCATCACAACCTTCGGTTTGATCACGGCTTCTTTGGCGAGAGCGCGATCTTCCGAAGATCGTTCCGCGTCACGAGGACACGCCAACCCACCCCACAACACCAGCAGGTATCACGCGGTGTGACAGTTGGGGTTAAAAACAAGCTTAGCTCGGTCGTAGATCGTCGTCGAGGTTAAACGCGAAGGAGTTCATCAGAAAGGTGGATGCCTCGAAGGCGCCGACTGTGAAGATGAGGTCCATGAGCTGCTGGGTGTCGAGTTCGGCGGTCAGCGCGGCCCAGGTCTCGTCACCGATTGTGCCGGCGTCGAGCAGCTCGTCAACGGCGCGCAGCAGTGCTGAGTCGAATGGGCTCCAAGTCGGATCGGCTGGCCCTCGGGCAATCTTCTCGATCTCCTCGTCGGTCAGCCCGGCCTCGCGACCGACGAGGACGTGCTGCGCCCACACGTAGTCGCATTTGCGTAGCGCCGCGACCCGCAGGACCAGCAGCTCCGTCTGCCGCTGGGCAAGGGTGGTCGCCAGCAGCACGTGACCGTTGAGCGTGAAGAACGCCCGCGCGAGGTCCGGGTGGTGGGCGAACGTCCCGAAGGCATTGCGGGCCTTCGGCCGGCCCTCCTGGATGGACCGCGTATGACGAGGCTTCGGCGGTACCAGGGCGGCAAACGCATCCCGCATCTCCGCGGGCCATTTCTTGGCTGGGAGCGGTTCGATTCGGGCCATGTTCATCGGTCCTTCCATCGTTGATGTGCCGCGCCCGTCATCCTCACCACTTCTTGACCGGGGTCTTCTCCAGGTCCAAGGGCCGCGCATACGACGGATCGTTCTTGTCCCACGTTCCCTTGATGAAGCCTGTGAACGAACCGGAGGAAAGGAGTGACGTGTCGCCGTTCATCGTCCACTCGAGGGTGCACCGCCGCAACGCGATCCTCCACACGCCGTCCCGCCGCTCGACGCGATCGAGGTATCTTCCTCCGAAGATGTGCACGGTCTTGCCGTCGCGGGAACGCATAGCACCGATGACGTAGCTTTCGCAGTGAGCCTCGTCGCCGTCGATCTCGCAGGTGTGGGTCGTGATATTGTGCAAGTGATCGACAAAAACCGACGAGTGAGCCTGGTTGGCGTACTCGCCGTAGTCGGGGCCGAGCTTCACGACGGGTCCGTGCTCGTCGACTCCATCGTTGTGGTAGACGCTTGCCATAAGCTCGATGTCATGGCGGTCGTGACCGCGTGACTGCTTCATGACGCAGTCGAGAATCGCGAGACGGTCCGTGACGTACCGGAGCTCGCGGCGAAGTTCCTTGAGCTCGTCCTCGACGGACATGGTGGTTCTCCCTCATCGTCGCAGTCACTTGCCATCGACCAATGAAGCCTTGGACCCCAACGCCCCGACCTCGGAGTCAGAGGAGGCCATAGCTGGCGCTGCACATTTGTATAACCCTTGCCGGGGGGCAGGTCAAACTCGGTCTCGTGGGGCGTCGCCGTCTACGCGCCGGGCCCGGGCTGCAGTCTGGCCCCCAGCAGTGACCGGACGAGATCGGGCATTTGTCGACTCAGCTCTGGTCGAGGAGCTCGCGGAGCAGCTCGGTGGTGCGGCGTCGGGAGGCAGCCCGAGCTTCCCGAGTGTCGCCAACCGGGACGACGTTGGCCCAGACGTCGGTGGCGCCGGCGTTGATCAGGCCGTGGAGCTGGCCGCGTACGGAGGCCTCGTTGCCGACGATGGCGGCCTCGGTCGCGGTCGAGGCCCCGCCGATTCTGAGGATGCGCTGGTAGTTGGGCAGGCTGCCGTAACCGGCTGCGGTGGCTGCGGTGGCGGCACGGGCCTCGTCGAGGTCGTCGTGGACGGCGACGGGGAGCCCGGCGACGATGCGTGGGGCCGGGCGGCCCGCCGCGGCGGCCGCGGCGTGCACCTTCGGCGCCACGTGGGTTTCGATCGCCCGTGGCGGGGCCATCCACAGCACCACGCCGTCGGCGAGCTGGCCGGCGACCCGGAGCAGGCGGGGCGACAAGGCTGCGAGCAATACGGGCACCGGGTGGCTGATGGGAACCATCCGCTCGGCAGTGCGTGCTGTCCAGTCCTCGCCCTTGACATCGACGGCCTCACCGCGGAGCAGGCCGGTGAGGATGGTGACATACTCCTCGGTGCTGCGGCCGGGATGGTCGTAGGACAGGCCATAGACGTCCCGGATCAAGCCTTCATGCGAGGGGCCGAGGCCCAGGGTGAAGCCGGGCCGGTTCATCGCGGAGACGACGGACGCGGCGCGGTTGGCCTGCAGCAGGGGATGGCAGGGATAGGTCTGCAGGACGGCGGTGCCCAGTTCGATCCTGGTTGTCTCGCGGCCTGCGACGGCCATGGCGACGAGCGGGTCGCCGGTGACAGCGCTCGCGTACCACAGAGACGCGAAGCCATCAGCCTCAGCTTCTTTCGCCTGCTGGACGATTTTGTCCGCCGAGCTACCCCCACCGGTCAAACCGATGCGCACTCCGACCTCCCACCATCGCTGTACAGATGTGTAACCGTGTCGTACGACTGTACAGTCGGTGTCCGTCCCGCGAAAGTGGAAGACCGTATCGCTTTCTGTAGTCAAGGGCTCGCTTCTGTTGCAGCGTCGAGATCGCTGGCGTAAGGGGTCAGTGGCCGGCGGGTCGCGACCAAAATTCCGGGCGCATGCGAGCGGCACGGCCCGAAGATCCGCCGGGCGGTGGGCGGCGTGGGCAGCTGAGCGGTTCCGCTCACGATCACCTGGCCCGCAGCGGTCGGTGCTCTCCGCTGCGGGCCGTGGCCCGACGCGTCAGACCCGCGGCGGGTCGCGCCCGGTATCCCGGGCCGTACGGGTCATCCGGCGGCCGCAGTCGATGTGTCGTTCTGGACGTATGACGGCGTCGCCGTGTATTTCCGCTGGTAGGCGGCCTGTTTGTGTGATCGGGGATGGAGATCGCGGGGCCGGGGATCGTGGGGTGGCGGTTCGGGTTGTGCCCGGTTCTGTCCACTCGCCCCACCTGACCAGCGCAAACGTCGACAGGCCGGTTCAACCGTCCGTCGCACAGCGCTGGAACAGAGGAAAACTTTCGATGACGGCTTCCCGGCCCCGGCAGCCCAAATCCTTGATCGCTGGCCCGTTCCAGCCGGTGATCAACTCCTTCGGCCTCCATCTGAGTGCCGAAGGCAAGTCCCCCAAGACCATCCGGACCTACGCCGAGGCCGCGCAGTGGTTTGCCGCCTCGCACCTGCTCGCTGTTCGCGAGAAGATTTGCGGTCAAGATCAGTTGCCTTCGCTGGATGCAACAGACCCCAAATCAGGATTCTGGAGCCCCGCAGCCGTCAGAGTACGGTCCCCTCTTCATGTTGCCGGGCGTTCGTCGGGAACGGGAGGTTATTCATCCCGGGATGATGGTGATTCGGTGCCGACCTGGCTGCGCGATGTACACGGTGTCGCTCGGTCCGACTGCTACCTGGCGCGGGTCGGCCACCACCACTGGTCCGGATCGGCTGGCGAGCACGCTTACCGTGCTGTCCCCGGCGATGGCGAGCACTCGATTGTTGGCGGAATCAGCGAGGTAGATGACGCCGTCGGGGCCGACGGCGAGGCCGGTCGGGGCACCGATATCGGTGGTGTGTGCTGGTTGTCCCGCCGACGCCGGGCGGCCGCCGTAGGCGGTGCCGGCGATGGTAGTGATGCGCCCTGTGGTGTCGACTCGCCGGATTCGGCGGTGTTCCTGATCGGCGATGAGGAGCCGGCCCTGCGCATCGACCGCGACAGCCTGTGGGCGGGTCAACGATGCGTGGACTGCCGGGCCGCCGTCCCCGGAGTACCCGGGGGTGCCCGAACCTGCGACAACTCGGGCTCCGTCTCCCGGGTCGAGACGCCAGATTCGGTGGTTGCCGGTGTCGGCGAGGTAGATGACGCCGTGCGGGTCCACCGTCACTGACCTCGGTTGACGCAGTCCGGGTAGGGCGGGCATGGTCTCGATCCGGCCGTCAGGTGACACTCGGCGTAGCCGGTCGTTGAGGCAGTCGGCGATGAGGAGGGATCCGTCGGAACTCATGGCGATACCGGCCGGGCTGTCCAGTTCGGCATCGGGTGCAGGCCCGCCGTCACCACTCCGGCCAGCTTTCCCTTTGCCGGCGAACGTGGTCGTGCTCCGGGCTGGCCCACCGGGCGCTGTGCCGGTGTGGGCCAGGTTGATAAGGAAACCCGGGTCCACCCGGCTGATCCGGTGGAGGAGGGGCTGGGAGACGAGCAGGGCGCCGTCGGGGGCCACGGCCACGCCGAACGGGCTGTCGATCTGGTAGTCGATGGATAGAGTCGCCGGTCCGACGACCGGCTCCCTTATCGATCTGCGCCGGCCCGGCCACCAACCGCGCCTGGCCTTGCCGGTGGAGGTCCCGCGTTGGCGGGCCGCCGGACCTGTCCCGGGAGCAGGGGGAACCGGAGCCGACGGAGGAAGCACGCTGACGGCAGCTGGTCCACTTGTCGTCGTGAGGGCATCGTCTTTCTGTCTGTCTGACTCTTCCAGTGCAGGGGGATTTCTTGCAGCGGGGGATCGGTCAGGTCCGGAGACATCGCCGGGTCCGGAGGGCCCGAGCGGGTCAGGGGACCGGGTCTGCCTGGCAGGAGGCGTGGTGACGGGCCGCGGGCTGCCGCGGTGTGCTGCGGTGCGGATCTCGTCGGCGAGGTGGAGGGGCACGGTGCAGCCGTCCAACCACCCTGGACCGAAGGCGCCGGCTGCGGCGATGACGAGATCGGCGGCGAACGCCGCGGCGGTGGGATGTCTCTTGTGCGGGTCCTTGTGCAGCGCCCGCATGACGACCGCGGCGATTTCGGGGGGCGTGGGGGCGCCCAACGGCGGTGGTGGTTCGTGTAGATGTTGGCTGGCGAGGTAGATCGCGGCGCCTTGGCGGGCGAACGGTGTCCGCCCCGACAGCAGCTCGTAGAGGACGGTGGCCAAGGAATACAGGTCGGTGGCGGGCCGTAGCGGCTCTCCGGTGAACTGTTCCGGAGCCATGTAGACGGGCGTGCCGATCACGGTGTTCGTGGGGTTACCGGTCGACTCTACGATCTTGGCGATACCGAAATCGGAGACCTTCGGGGTTCCGTCACCGGCGAACAGGATGTTCTCCGGTTTGATGTCACGATGGATCACCTGCTCCTGGTGGGCCAGGTCGAGCGCGGCGGCGATGGCGAGCCCGACACCAGCCGCGGCCACGGCTGTCAGTCCTTCCCGTGCCCGCCGTCGCAGCGTTCCACCGTCGCAGTACTCCATCACAATCATGCACAAGTCGTTTCGTTCGACGTAGTCGTGCACGCGGACGATGTGGGGATGGGTGAGGCGTTCCAGCAGCCGGGCCTCGGCGGCAAAGGCCGCCCGGGCCGTACCGGCGCCCGCGCCGGCGTCCGAATCCGGAAGCAGGATTTTGATGGCGACCGGCCGGTTGAGGCTTAGGTGCCGGCCGGCGAAGACGAGTCCGAACCCGCCGCTGGCGATGAGGCGGGTGACCGCGTACCCGGGGAGGGCCGCTTCCAGGTGTGCGCGGTCGAGGTTCACGTGCCCGGCCCGGTGCTCCGACAGCGCCACCCACCTGGCCGCTGCCCGTGTCGTCCCCGGTACCCCGGTACCGGGGACGACACGGGCAGGGGAAGCGCCGCGGCCCCTGGTTCAGTCACACGGCGGATCGTAGGCCCTGTCCGGAAGGAAACGCGCCCATTCATCCCTGGTGATGCCGACCCCGGCCTGCGCGCAGATGCGTTGCGCGACCCGGTCCACGTCCAGGTCCCACAGTGCTCCTGGTTCGGTGAAGACGACACCGACCAGGGTGGATCCGTCCCGGGAGAAGGCAACCGTGCCGATCCCGCTGTTGGTGCCGGCGGAACGGCTCAACCGTTCGACCAACCTCGGATTCGAGGGACGGCGGACGTCCCAGACCCGCACCGAGTTGTCCCCGCTGCCGGTCACGAGCGTGCGACCGTCGGGGCTAAACGTCACGGTGTTGACCTCGCTGACGTGGCCGGGCAGCGATGCGGTCCGGGTCGGCCGCGCCGGGTCGGTGATGTTCCACAGGGTCGCGTAGGGTCCTCCGCCGCCGACCGCGAGGGTCCGGCCGTCCGGGGCGAACGCAGCGCGCAGCGCCGCGCCGGGGAAGTCCGGCAGGGTCGCCCGGGCGGCGATCCGGCGCGGATCGCTGACGTCCCACAGCTGCACGGTGCGATCGGCTACGGACGCCATGACGTGTCCGTCCTCGCTGAACTGGATGTCCCGCACGCTGCCGCGGTGCGCGACCGTGCTGGCAAGCCTGGCCGGATGCCGCGGGTCACGCACGTCCCAGGTCTCCAGACTGGCGGAAAAGGCAGGCGCTGGTGACGAGCCGAGACCACCGAGGACGAGAGTCCGGCCGTCCGGGCTGAAACGCAGGGAGAACACCCCGCCGGCCGGCCCTTCAAACGCAGTGATCATGAATGGTCGCCTCGGATCCGTGATGTCGTAGAGACAAACCCGCTTCGCCGTCCCGACAGCCAGGATGCGGCCGTCGGGATGGAACGCCGCACTAGTCGTGAGGTCGTACTCGTCGGCCAGGGCGTCGGTGATGACCGACAGCGAGGTGGGACGGTACGGGTCGGTGATGTTCCAGAGTTCCGCCGCCGAGTCGGTCACTGTGACGACGTCGCCGGTGCGCGGGTTGACCTCGGCCGACTTCTGGTCGCCGTGACGGCCGATCAGCGCCGGCCCTGGGATCTCCCAGACCCGCAGTGCGCCATCCGCGGATCCGCTGGCGAGGTGGCGCCCGTCGGGGCTGAACGCGACCGTCCAGGTCACCGTGCCCTCATTGAGGAAAGTAAGCGCTCTCGCCCCGTCGGAGGGATCGCTGAGGACGGCTTGCTGTGTGGCGGCGGCGGGATCGAACAGCGGAACACCGCTGAACAGGTTTCCACCCACGGCGACCAGCCCACCGGTCGGCGCGACCGCGAGCGCGGCCATCGGCCCGTTCCCAACACCCATGGTCGCGGTATGGGTCAGGTGGAGCAGATCCGGTCCGCTGAATACCCGGATCCGGCCTGCGACCCCCGCGGTGTAGACGCTTCTGCCATCGGGACCGAACGCTACAGCCCGGATCGTGCCGACCCGGTCCGCGGTCGGATCGTCGTCGGGCACGTTGAGCAGGTCGACCGGCATGATGTCCAGGGCTGGTCCGACATACCAGAGCACCGTGGATGCGGCCTCGTCACCGGCGGCGAGAATGTAACCGTCCGGGCTGAAAGCGAGTGTGTCGATCGGTCCCTGGTGCAAGGGCGTCTCACCGTTGATCAGGAGCGCACCCTGCACGGCCGGCCGGCCCGGCTCGGACACATCGTAGATCCGCGCGGAGTTGCCGTACCCGGCGACGGCGAGCCGGTCCGCGACCGGGCTGAACGCCAGCCCGTAGACGTCCCCGGTCGTCTCCGGCAGAGTCGCCAGCAGCCGGGGCCGGCTCGGCGTCGAGACGTCCCAGATCTTGGCCGTCCGGTCGCCGCTACCAGTGGCGAGCAGCCTCGAGTCCCGGCTGAACGCCACCGACTTCACCGCCCGGCTATGACCCCCGTCCTGCGGGCCCGGCAGGACCGCGAGCGGGGTCGACCGGCGGGGGTCGGCTGCGTCCCAGATCGCCGCGGTCCAGTCGTCGCTGCCCGTCGCGATCAGCTTCCCGTTCGGGCTGTAGGTCACCGTGCCGACGGCGTTGCGGTGAAACAGATACCGCGTTGGCACCCCGGAACCACCGTTGAACGACGACAGCACACTGCCCCGTGCCTCCGGTGTGTTCGCCGTGCGGTAGGCGACCAGGCTGAGTTGTGCCGCGATCGCCGGGTTCCGATCACGGGCGATATCGGCCTGGCTCGCGATCCGCTGGGACAGCGCCCGGTCCCGCGCGTCCGCCGCCGTGGTCTTCTGCCGGTAGACCAGCCCGGCCAGCGACGCTGCCGCCACCACCAGGACCGTCAACGCGGCGACGAGCCGGCGCAGACGCCGGGTCCGCCGCACCACCGCCCGCTGGGCGGCGCTGTCAGCCCGCAGGCTCTCGTCGTAGAAATCCCGAGCGACCGGGGACATAGGCGCACGGCCCGGGTGGGCTTCCACCCATTCACGGGCCGCCGCCAACCGTGTCCCGCCGAACAGGTAGGAGGGATCGCGGCCCCCCGCTTCCCAGATCTCGGCCGCGTCGTTGAGCTGCTGCAGCGCGACCGCGCTTGCCCGGTCGAGGTCCATCCACTCCCGCAACCGCGGCCACGACCACAACAGCGCCTCGTGCGCGATCTGCAGGCTGTCGCTGTCGCCATCGGCGTCCGCCTCCACGAGGAAAGCCGCGATCAGCGCGTCCAGCACGGCGGCCGCCTCGCGGACGGGCACCGCGGCGAGTAGGTCCGCCCGCCGGACCCGCCGCCTACTGTCCTGTTCCCCCTCGCCGAGGCGGACCATCCGCATCAACAACGGCCGTGCGGCCTGCTGCGCCGCGGCGTCCAACCCCGTATAGGCGCGCTCAGCCGTCTGCGCGATCGCGCCGGTCAACCCGCCGATCCGCAGATACGCCCCCACCGTCAACCCCGATGCGTCCCGAGCGAACCACGCCGAACGCAAGGCATGCGCAAGCAACGGCAGCGAACCGGGATCGGTGACCACACCCGCACCACTCAACGCGCCGTCCGGCGACGCCGCCGTCGCCGCCCCCAGATCACGCAACAGCAGCTCGACCAGACCCGGCTCCACATCAACACCAGCCGTGCTCGCCGGCTTGACCACGACGTCACGGATCTCCGCGGCCGTCATCGGACCGACCACCACCTGGCCAGTCTGCAGCGCCTCGACCAACTCCGGATAGGCAGCGCACCGGGCGTAAAAATCGGCCCGCAGACCAAGGACGACCACAGCAGCCGGCCCCCGATCACCCCGACAGGCCGCTGCCACGCACAGTGCCCGAATGAATGCCTCCCGCTCCGAAAGATCGTCACACAAGGTGAAGACCTCCTCGAACTGGTCCACCGCGATCACCAGGCCACTGCCGCCCGCGTGGGACGCCAAGAGCTCGGCGAGCCGGTCCGGGACCTCCGGGACCACAGCCGTACCGTCGTTGAGCAACGCCGCCGCAGGGATTCCGGCAGCCGCGATCTGATCGATCAGACTCCGCAAGGGATGTTCACCCGGCGTCATCAACACCTGCGGCCAAGAGTCCGACCCTGCGACCACCCCACGTGCCAGAACCGGCAACAGGCCCGCACGCAACAACGACGACTTACCCGACCCGGACGCCCCCACCAAGACCAGCGGACCACCCTCACTCAGCCGCACCCCCACCCGCACGACCAGGTCAGTAACCATCCGCTCCCGACCGAAGAACCACCGCTCACTCGCAGCATCGAATCCGGCAAGCCCCGGATACGGGCAGACGACCGTCCCAGTCGGATCATCAAGGGCGCCCGGGGCCGGCACCAGAGCCGAGGACCCCGGAACAGGCTGAACCGGCAGAGCAGGCGCAGCCTCCCCAGCTAGCGGCGGCTGGTCCGAGGGAACGCCGAGGATACGGGTGGGACCCGGTTTTGGATCGACCCGAGGCGACGCGGATACCTCGCCAGCTTGTCCAGAAGCCGCTGGGACCAGGCCCGGAGGGTCCACAGGCCCGCGATCACTCGATGGGCCGGTCCCGGGAGGCTGGGCTGATGACACGAATCACCGACTTAGGGGCAGAATGGACGGAGAATGCGTGAATTTCGCGAATCATGCCGCGACTCCACGAACCACCGCACGCAGCGTCGTCCACACGACACCACCGGTAAGTCGGCAACATCATCATTGATCATTTGATAATGCATCGTGGGCGGCGCAGTTCACCCCGCGGCCCGTCACCGCTGCCGGCACTGTTGCATCGGCGGAGTCCGCCATCACACAGCTGCCGAGCAGTCATGATCGAATGATGCGTCGACGGTGTCCGGGAGGGCCGGGCGCAGGATTCTTCCTGGCGTCTGTGTCAGCGATCGGAGCAGACTCATAATTTCCGCTTTCGAGGTTCGATGTCCGCTCCACACCGTACGAGACTTGCGGTTCGCGGCTACTGGTGCGGTGTGGCTAGTGCGCTGTCCGTGAACGTCTGCCGGGTGAGGTGTGGCGATCTCGGTTTGCGGTGATGCGCAGGTATCTGCTCCTGCTCGTGGGAGGGGTCTGCGATGGCGAAGCCGGTGCAGTGTCCGCGCGCAGTTCGGCGGTCGCGTCGCCCGGGTGGGAGGCGCGACCGGGGCGGTCTTCGCCTTCTTCCGTTTCTTCGGCGGGGTCTGTTGCATTGCGGGATGGCAGGGCGTGGTTGGCCCTGTCGAGCGGGTGATCAGATCGTGAGGGTGAGCTCGGTAAACGCGGCTGTCAGCCGTGCGTGCGGGTCGGTGTCGATCCCGAGTTCGTAGTGGCCGCGGCGGATGTTCTGAACGAACGCATGGCCAGCGCTGATCGTCTGGACGGAACGCAGCCGTTTCAGTCCGCGCATCGGCCGGAGCCGGGCTTTGAGTCGGCCGTGATCGGCTTCGATCCGGTTGTTCTCCCGCGCGGCGCCGACATGGCAGGCTTCGGGGAGCAGCTCGTCGAGGAGCCTTGGGTAGACGGGGGCCTTGTCGGTGGTGACCTCGACTGGCCGGCGCCCGTGAGACAGCGCCGCGGTGAAGAACCGGCGTGCCGCAGCCTGATCGCGACGGGTGCTGGCGAGGACATCGATGACCTGCCCGTGCTGGTCAACCGCCCTGTACAGGTAGGTCCAGTGGCCGGCGACCTTGACGTAGGTCTCGTCGACGTACCACCTGTCCCCAGGGCTGTGTCGGCAGGGCCGCGCGGCGTCGACGAGCAAGGGCGTGAAGCGTTGGACCGCGAGGCACCGGTAGACGGTGACGTGGTCAACGTCGATGCCGCCTCATCGAGTCCTTGGTCGTTCTCGAATGATGATCACGCGGCGGTCGCTTTACGTCACGAACCGCCACTCCGGCGAGTCGCTAGACGATCACCCTCCGTACACCACGTGCGTGGACTCCACTGTCCTCGTGCCACACCTGATTCAGGCCCGGATCGACCGGCCCGCCGTCGCGGAGTAGGTCTGACTTCGTAAGCGGCAACGGGGACCAGATGTACCCGGTCTCGGAAATTATTCGAACCCACTGGGGGCTGGAGCGTGAGCAGCCTGGCCACCTATGACGACGGGCTCGCGGTTGCGGCCTAGGGATGCCGGAGCCACAGCGATTGACAGCTCCCGCCGCCGGTTGTCGGAATGCGCGTCACGTAGGTGGTAAGCCCTGTGCCGTCGACGGGCGCGGCCGGTCGCAAGCAGGCTGTCGTGGTGCGGGCGGACCACGGACCCGGTCATACCCTCGTGCAGGCAGGACGAGAGCCGGCGAGGATTGTCCACCCATCGCGTCGGTAGGCTGCCGACCATGGCGGAGCTGAGTGACGTCGAGCTGGATGCGCTGGTCGAGCGTGCCGTCGTCGATGCCTATGGTGAGGACGAACAGCTCACGGCGTTTCATGCCGTGATCGGGGACAGTCTCGCCGTTCCCTTCCGGACCGCCGTCCTGGGCGTGGAAGTGACGGTGATGGGGATCGATCTGCTGCCTGGGAGCGGTATCGTCGCGGTCTGCGCCCGTGGGAGGTACCGCCAGGCGATCGGGATTCTGGATCTGTCACTGCCCGACCCTCCTCCGGGTGGGGCGGAATGGATCGAGGCCTACCGGCACTGGGCGCTCTGACGGCGAAGTGGCAAAAAATCAGGTAGAGGATGTCCACGTACCAGTACTACGAGTTCCTGGCCGTCGACCGGCCTCTGGACGCACGGCAGCAGGCTGAGGTCCGTGCGCTGTCCACTCGGGCCAGGATCACCGCCACCAGTTTCACCAATGAATACCACTGGGGTGACTTCCGTGGTGATCCTCGGAAGATGGTGGAGCGGTTCTACGACGCCCATCTCTATCTTGCCAGCTGGGGCACCCACCGGGTGATGCTCCGTCTGCCCCGTGCCCTTCTCGATCTCAAGGTCGCCGAGCAGTACTGTGTCGATCCGCATGTGACCGCCTGGACCACCAGAGAGCATCTCGTCCTCGATCTGAGTAGCGAGGACGAGGGCGGGGACTGGGTGGAGGGCGCCGAGGACTCGTTGTCGGCGATCGTCGGTGTCCGTGCCGAACTCGCCGCCGGTGATCTGCGGCCCCTTTACCTGGCCTGGCTGGCGGTCTACGGGGTGTGGGAACGCGACGAGGAGGCCTTCGACGACGAGGCCGAGGACGATCTCGAGCCGCCGGTGCCCGCCGGGCTGGGTTCCCTGACCGCACCGCAGCGGGCCCTGGCGGACTTCCTCCGTCTCGACGCCGATCTGCTTGCCAGCGCGGCCCAGGCGAGTCCGCCTGCGGCCCAGGCCAGAGACGATCCCCGTGCACTGGCCAGGTGGATCAAAGATCTTCCCGCCGGCGACAAGGAGAAGCTCCTGCTCCAGGTCACACAGGGCCACGGGGCCCGGGTCCAGATGGAAATGCTGCGACGCTTTCGTGGCGAGCCCGATCCCCGCCGGGATGGCCGTCCCCGCCGCACGGTCGCCCACCTGCTGGACGCCGCCGCGGACATCCGCCAGGAACACCGGCGGAACGCCGAGGCTGCTCGTGCCGAGCAGGACGCCCGCGATGCCCGGGAGCGTGCGCTGGCCCGGGAGAAACGGCTGGACGCTCTGGTCCGCGACGAGGACACGGCCTGGAGGCGCATCGACGCGCTGATCGACACCCGCAGGCAGAACGACTACGACGCGGCCATCGACCTCCTTGGGGATCTGCGGGCGCTGGCCTCACGTTCCGGCACCACGGCGGAGTTTGCCCGGCGGTTCACGCGCCTGCGTCAGGAGCATCTCCGGAAGCCCAGCCTGATCGCCCGTTTCGACCGCGCCGGCCTCGGTGCCGTCACGACCGGGAAGTGACCCGCCTTCAGGTCTCCGCGGTGGATCTGCCGGCGGCCCGACGCTGATCCGAGTCGGGGTCGTCTGTCCGGTTCCCTATCCGCATGCCGGTCAACAGCGAAGTGATTGAACAGCGGGCAGCATCCCACCATGTAATCCCGGCCATCGTGGACGTGTCGTTCCCGCTGCCCGAGCGCTGTCCGTGGCCATGGAAAAGTCTTCGTTGTTGGCCAGGTAGAGGTCCCCGCTGGTGGCCAGGTGGAAGTCCCCGCTGGTGGCCGTGGTGTGGTCCCGGTTCCTCGTGGGATGTCGTGTCTGCCGGGAGCGTGAGGTCTGGGCGGTGACGGTGGCGGTGTCGAGCCAGTCACCGCACCGCCCAGGAGCTCCTATTGAAGTCTGCGAGGGAACGTATGGACGTGATTTCGGCCTACCGGGAGGTGGGCTCGTATCGAGGGGCCGCGGCGATGTGCGGCACGACCCCGAAGACGGTCCGCCGGATCATCGAACGGCATGAGAACGGTGGTGGCCGTCCGGTTCGGGGGCGCCGGGCCCGTAACTACGACTCGGTCGCGGAGCTGGTCGCCGGGCGGGTGAAGGCTACCAGCGGAAGGATCTCGGCGAAACGGCTGCTGCCGGTGGCGCGGGCGGCGGGGTACGACGGGTCACCGCGGAACTTCCGCCGGCTGGTCGCGGAGGCGAGGGCGGACTGGCGGGTGGGGCATCACCGGGGCCGCCGGCCGGCGGTCTGGGCACCGGGTGAGGCCCTGGCGATCGACTGGGGTGTGCTCGGCGGGTTGCACGTTGTTCTGCGCGGTGCTGGCCTGGTCACGGGTCCGGTTCGTCCGGTTCGCCGTGGACGAGCGGGCGGGCACGACGTTCGCGTTGCTGGGTACCGGCTGCTGTGCGAGGAGGTGCGGATCAGCTGCACCTACGGGATGTTGCTGTGCCTGTCCTGGCCGGTCCGGGCGGCTTACCTTCTCGGCGACGTGCTCGGTGCCCCGGATACTGCCGGCGCCGCGATCTGTGAGATCACGCCGGCGGCGTTCCGGCAGCGGGTGTCGCGGGCGCGACGCACGATCCGCCAGGTGATCGACAACCGGTGCGGCCTGGTCAACCCGGCCAACCCGTGCCGCTGCGGCCGGCAGATCGAGGGCGGGCTGGCCGCAGGCATCCTCGACCGGGACAACCTGACCTTCGCCCGCCACCCCCGCGAACTAGCAGCCACGCCGGCCGTCGGGTGGCTGGAGCCGGCGGCGGCGCAGCTCGACCTCGCCGTCGCGATCGGCGAGCTGTACCGCGCCGACCGCTTCGCCGCCCCCGGCGACATGTGGGCGCAGGTCCAACAAGCCTGCCCCGACCTGCTCGCCGCACCGAACGGAGCGGCCGGTGGCTGACGTCAAGGACGAGTTCTCACCGGCCCTGGTCGCCGCGCTCGCGGCCGAACTCGCGCATGCCTGGCCGGCCTTCCCGGCCGGCCGGTTCAGCGCCGACGCGGCGACCGGGCTGGCCCCGCTCGCCCTGATGCAGCGGGTACGCCACATCGCGGCGGCTCTGGCCGCGGCGTTGCCGTCCCGCTTCATCGCCGCCGCCGCCGCCGCCGTGCCGGACCGGGCGGTCGACTCGCCGTCGTTCACCGGCTGGATGACCCTGCCCTGCGGGGCCTACGTCGCCGACCACGGCCTCGAACAGCCGTGCGTGGCCCTGCCGGTGCTGGCCCGGCTGTCCCCCGGTGGTCCAGCGAGGGCCCGATCCGGCCCTTCATCGAACACCACCCCGAACTCACCTTCGCCTACCTGCAAACGTGGGCCCGAGACCCCGACGAACACGTGCGCCGGCTGGTGTCCGAGGGCACCCGGCCACGGCTACCCTGGGCCAGCCAGCTACGCGGGCTCATCGCCGATCCCACCCCGGCCATCGCGCTGCTGGGCGCGATCCCGAAGTCCATGATCTTGAGCAGCCCGGCGGCGTCGGACAGGATGTTGGCCGGTTTGATGCCGCGGTGCGGCACGTCTTGCCCATGCAGGCGGGACAGCGCCGCGGCAACCGCGACCCGACCGCGCACGTTGTCTCCGGAGGCGTGCCCGGCAGCCGGCGGGTGAGTACCCGCCCCGCTCGGGTCCCAGCCGAGCGGGGCCTGGCTGATCGCGCTGGTCGTCGGCACGTGACAGCCCTTCGACCACGAGCTCATCGACCGACGGCCGTCCACCAGGATCCGCATCATCTCCTCGTGGCTCTCCCCGAAGAACAGGCACAGTGCCATCTCCCAGGCCACCGTCCGCGCGCCATTCCTGGCCTCGTGGGCGCGAGCCGTCGGACGCCGCTGATCGTTATGGGTGAACTTCCGGCAGGGGGATCATCGCCTTTACGTCCGGCTTGTCTCGGTCTGAGTCGCCGCCGAGTCGCCCAGTCGCCCTGTTGCCTGGCCTTGATCGCGGGAAGGCTGGGGAGGTGAGCTGCATGTGACAGGACGCGGGGTTGGCAGATGGGATTCCAGCGATCGGCACCGGGCCGGGATCTGCCGCTGGCGGCGCGGGTGGAGGTGCTCCATGAGTCGGAGCGGACCCGGGTCGCTCGGCTGGTGTTCGCGTCCGGGAGCGTGATCCGGAAGGAACCGCTAGGGCCTGACCCACAGCGTCGGCTGCGGCATGAGGTCGAGACGCTCGGGCGGCTGTCCGGGGTCGAGGGGATCGCGCAGCTGGCGGCCGACGCGGCGCCAGACCCGGGGGCGATCCTGCTGGCCGATGTCGGTGGCACGGTTCTGTCGGAGCGGGTCATGCCTCTGGAGCCGGCCGAGCTGGTCGATTTGGCCGGATCGCTTGCGCGCGCGGTGGCGGGGATGCACCGCCGGGGTGTGGTGCATCGGGACGTCAATCCCGCGAACATCGTGGTGGGTGGCGACCGGGGCGCGCCCGAGCTGTACCTGATCGACTTCGCGCTGGCCACGACCTTGGCGGCGGTTCAGCCGGAGTTCGTGCATCACAGCGGGATCGTCGGGACGTTGCCGTACCTGGCGCCGGAGCAGACCGGCCGGACCGGTCGCCAGGTCGACCAGCGGGCCGACCTGTACGCGGTCGGGGCGACCCTGTACGAGCTGGCGACCAGTGCGCCGCCGTTCGGCGTCGGCGACCCGCTTCGGATCATTCATGACCATCTCGCGCGGGTGCCGGCACCGCCGTCAGCCGTGAACCCAGCGGTGCCGGCCGACCTGTCGGCGATCATCATGCATCTGCTGGAGAAGGAGCCGGACGACCGCTACCAGAGCGCCGACGGGCTGGTGCATGATCTCGCGCTGCTGGGCCGCGGTGCGGCGGTACATCCCGGCGAGCATGATTTCCCGACGTGGCCGCTGACGCCGTCCCGGCTGGCCGGGCGGGGGGAGGAGATCGGCGAGCTGGGCGTGGCCTTCGTCGAGGCGATGGCGGGCCGCTGCCGTGGGCTCCTGGTCGGTGGCGCACCGGGGGTGGGTAAGACGTCCCTGGTCAACGAGCTGCGGCCGATCGTGGCCGGTAGCGACGGCTGGTTTGTGGCGGGCAAGTTCGACCAGTACCGCCGCGACCAGGAGTACGACGCGGTTCGGCAGGCGTTCCGAGCGCTGGGCCGGCTGTTGCTGGCCGAGCCGGACGACGACCTGGCCGAGGTCCGGGACCGGATGCTGCGGGCGTTGGGGCCCAACGCCGGGCTGATCAGCGCCATCGTGCCGGAGCTGGCGGCGCTGCTGAAGGTGCCACCGGATCCGGGAGATCCGATGACCGCCCAGGTGCGAGCCTCACGCGCAGCGGTGGGGATGCTGCGGGCCGTTGCTTCCTGGAGGCGGCCGGTGGTGTTGTTCGTCGACGATCTGCAGTGGGCTGGGCGGACACCGCTGGGTTTCGTCGACCTGATCTTCGGTGGTGAGGAGGTGGTCGAGGGGCTGCTGTTAGTCGGCGCGTACCGAGAGAGCGAGGTGGACGCCGCTCATCCGCTGGCGCCGATGCTGGCTCGTTGGCGGCGGCAGCCGGTCGGTCCGCACCACCTGCGGTTGGGCAACCTGACGCCGGACGGTCAGACGGGGATGGTGGCCGACCTGTTGCGCCTGGCCCCGCGGCCCGCGGCCGAGCTGGCGCGGCTGATCGCGCCCGCTACCGGAGGCAATCCGTACGACACGGTGGAGCTGCTCAACGCGCTGCGCCACGAGGGCGTACTGGTCTGCAGTGATCGTGCTTGGCGGTGGGACCAGTCCACGCTGCGCGGCCGGCTGGAGCACGTGGACGTGACCGAAATGCTGGCCGCGCACGTGGCCGCGTTGCCGCCGGACACCAGGGATGTGCTGGCGGCGATGGCCTGCCTCGCCGGGCGGGTGGACCTGGACCTCCTTCAGACCGCGACCGGTCTGCTGGCGGACGAGGTCGAGCGGCGGCTCGGCCCCGCGTTCGCCGACGGCCTGCTGGTGCTGGAGTCCGACAGCCGGCCGGGGGTGCGGTTTCACCACGACCGGACGCGGGAGTCCGTCCTGGGAGTCCTCGGCGCGCAGGCGCTACGCGCCGAGCGGTTGCGGCTGGCCCGCCGCCTGGCCGGCCGAGGTGAGTTCTTCGCTGTCGCGGCGGAGCAGTACCTGCCCGTGGCCGACTCCGTGCACGCACCCGCGGAGCGGCAGCTGATGGTCGGGCTTTTCCGGCGCGCCGCCGACGAGGCGAAGATGCTGAGCAACTACCCGCTGGTGGAGAGGTTACTGACCGCCGCGGTGACGCTTATCGAGCCGGTCGACACCGACCAGTTGATCGCGGTCCACACCGGCCGTCAGGCCGCCCTGTGTGGCCTCGGCCGGCTGGACGAGGCTGACGAGGTCTATCAGACCATCTGCCGGCTTTGTACCCACCCAGCCGGACGCACGGATGCGACAGTGATGCAGGTCAGGAGCATCCATGACCGTGGCCGTTCTAGCGAGGCGATGCGGCTCGGCCTCGACCAGCTGCGCCAACTCGGCCTCCCCGTCCCAGACCGGAACCACCTCGACCGGGAGATCGACCGGGGATTGGATGCGGTTTATCGGTGGATCGACCAGACCAGCGAAAGCGAAGCCGACGATCTGCGCCGGCCGAGAATCACCGACCGCTCGAAACTCGACGCTTTCGGGGTCGTCGACTCTCTCATGCCCGCGGCGTACGTCTGCGATCAGGCGATGCTGGCGTGGCTGACCGTGCAGGCGCTGGCGATGTGGGCGAGGCATGGCCCGGATCCCACCCTGCTCTGCCCCGCGAGTCACGCCACGTTCGTGACCAGCGCCCGCAGGCAGGACTACCGCACCGGGTACCGCATCATGCGGCGGATCCTCGCGGTCGGTCGGGAACGCGGCTTCGAGCCGGAAATATGGCGGGCGCGGTTCCTGTACGCGTTCAGTACCGGTCACTGGTTCGACCCGCTCGAGGACGCCGTGTCCGAGGCGCGTCGCGCGCTGGAGGGTCTTGTCCAGAGCGGCGATCTGCACAGCGCGTGCTGGACCCATACCGTGCTGGTGATCAACCAGCTGGACTGTGCGCCGTCGCTGGACGCGATTGTCGCTCAGGTTGACGCCGCGCTGGCGTTCGCCACCCGCGCTGGCAACGGCCACGTCGAGGAGGCGTTGCGGTCATGGTGCCAGCTGGCCCGGGTGCTGCGCGGCGAGTCCATCGACTCGGCGGCCGACGAGGCGGCCCAGCTGAGCGTGCTGGCCGCCAACCCGATGGCCGTCGTCTACTTGCATCTCAACCGGGCGCTCGCCGCGGCCATCCTCGACCGCCCGGCCGAGCTTGCCCAGTACACGGAAGCCGTGATGCCGTTGCTGCCGTCCGTTGAAGCGAGCTATGTGGTGGCGAGGGCGCGTCTGCTGCGGGCCCTGGCATTGGCCTCACAGGCCCGCACCGCCACAGAGACAGGCCGGCGCGAGGCGATATTGGCCGAGCTGGACGAGTCGGTCGAGTGGCTGGCCGCGCGGGCGGCCGACGCGCCGGTCAACTTCCTGCACCTGCTGCGCCTGGTGGAGGCGGAGCGAGCCTGGGCCGCCGGCGACTTCCGCGAGGCGGCGTACGCGTTCGACGTGGCACAGTGCGAGGCCTCGGTACGGGCGCGCCCGTGGCACCGGGCGCTGATCCTGGAACGCGCCGCCCGGTTCCACCTCGCCCATGGCATGACGGCAGGTGGGAGTGCCCTGCTCGACGCCGCCCGTCGCCAGTACCTGGACTGGGGCGCGACCGCGAAGGTTCGCCAGCTCGACTGGGCCCACCCGACGCTACGCACCGAACCCGCCGGCGCCCAGGCGGCCGCGCCCCCACCGACGCAGCCCGCCACCCGCCGCTCCACCATCACCATCACCACCGGCACCATCGACCTGCTCGGCGTCGTCGCCGCCTCTCAGGCACTCAGCTCCGAGACCAGCATCGAAGGCCTACGGACCAGGGTCGAGGGAATCCTGTCCGCGTTGACGGGTGCCACCGGCGTCCACCTGCTACTGCGCGACCAGGAGCAGCGGGACTGGCCGGTGCCAGCCGGCGACGCCGGCACCGTCCCGCTCGCCGAGGCCGGCCGACGACGGCTGCTGCCACCCTCGGTCATTCGATACGCCGAACGCACCCAGGAACCCCTCGTCATCGCCGACGCCACCCGCGACGACCGCTTCCACCGCGACCCCTACCTCACCGGCCTCGACCGCTGCTCCCTGCTCGCCATCCCCATCACGATCCGCGGCGAGCTACGCGCGATGCTGCTGCTGGAAAACAGGATGATCCGCGGCGCGTTCACCACCGAACGCCTCGAAGGAATCATGCTCATCGCCGGACAACTCGCCGTCTCCCTCGACAACGCCCAGGTCTACACCTCCCTGGAACGCAAGGTCGCCGAACGCACTTGGCAACTGGCCGCCGCCAACCAGCGACTCGAACAGCTTTCGGTCACCGACCAGCTGACCGGACTGGCCAACCGCCGACGCCTCGACGAGGTCCTCGACGCCGAATGGCACCGGGCAACCCGCCAGAAGACACCCATCGCGTTCGCCATGATCGACATCGACCAATTCAAGCTCTACAACGACCACTACGGCCACACCGCCGGCGACCGTTGCATACACCAGGTCGCCACCTGCCTGGCCGTCAACATCCGCGGCACCGACCTCGCCGCCCGCTACGGCGGCGAGGAGTTCGCGATCGTAATGGCGGGCACCGATCTGCCCGTCGCCGCCCGAATCGCCCATCGACTCCGCTCCGCCGTCGCGGAGCTCACCGAGCCACACCCACTGAGCACCGAACAGATCGTCACCGTCAGCATCGGCGTCACCGCGATTGTCCCCACCCCCGGCGACAACCCGACAACCTTTGTCGAACTCGCCGACACGGCGCTATACCAAGCCAAGAACGGCGGACGCAACCGGGTGGAAACGGCACTTCCGCGCCCCGCCTCGGGATAGCCGGTGACGTCCGCGTCGAGGACGTGCCCGACGTGGGGCTGCACAAGCCGACCGACGCCGTGGTGCGGGCGGCACTGGTGTGTGCGGGTCTAACCTGCATCGCCAACGCAGACGCATGGCGATGTTGCTACGGAAAGTGACGAGAGCTTGCGGGGAAAGGCTCATTGACCATCGACCGCACCGGCGAGGAGAAGGCGAACCTCGCGGGGATACCGATCGATATTCGGTCCGTGAGTCGCTCGTTGCTGGCGGCTGGATGCTCGATTACCCGAAAGGTCGCGTCGCGCGGTGATCCTACCCGGCGGCCACTAGAATTCCCCGTTCTCGTCCCGGCTTACCGTCGTCCATCAGTGGGGAACCCATGCAACGGAATTGGAGTATCGAGCGGAAGATGTATTCTGCTGGTGTGTCGAAATAGACGACTGGCTGAATTACTTAACCAAGCGTCATTGATTTGTCGGAAGGAGATTTCGTCGGGAGGCGAAAGGTGCTTCGTGGTTGGCTTCGGCGGTAGAGGAGGCAGCCGCCGTGGCGTTCCAGGCCGTGATTACGGGGCGGCCGTGTTCAGTGCCGAGGCAGCTGATGGTCCCTGTGTCGAGGGCGAAAAGAGCCCCCGCGGCGGGCGGCAGGCCCAATCGGCGGGCGGTAAGTACGCGCAGGAAATGGCCGTGGGCCACGAGAATCACATCTCCTGCGTTCGGATCCTGGAGAGCCGGTGCGATCCTGGACAGGACGCGGTCCGCGCGGACCGCTACCTGCTGCGGGCTTTCCCCGGGGTGGGCGTCCGGCCCCGGTGGGACGCCGTCCGTCCATAGATTCCAGTCGGGCCGGGTGCGGTGGATGTCGGCGGTGGTGATGCCCTCATAGCTGCCGTAGTCCCACTCATGCAGGTCGTGGTCTATCTGTATGTCGGTGAGGCCGGCGAGTTCGGCGGTGCGGGCTGCACGCTGGAGGGGGCTGGTCAGGGCGAGCGCGATGTGGCGCCTTAGGAGCAGCGGCGCGACGGCGCGGGCCTGTGCTTCGCCGCGCGCGGTGAGCGGCAGATCCGTATAACTGGTGTGCTGACGCGAGAGGGACCACTCGGTTTCGCCGTGGCGGACCAGGACGAGATCACCCATGATAGGAAACCTTCTTTCGAGATGAATGAGACCGCATCCGGTCGTCGACTGTCACGAAACCCCGCCGGTCGGTGGTGACCCCGGCCACGTCGAGCCCGAGGTCCCGGGTGGTGGGGACGCGACCCCGTCCCCACCAGGACGACATCCGACTCGATCGACGTGGGCTCCGGGCCGTCCACGACCACTCGCAGGGGTCCGGTCGCCTCGATGGCCGGCCGAGCGCAGCATCGCCTTGGTGGAGATGCAGCCCCAGTTCAGACACACGCCACCGGGGCGTTCCTTCTCCACCAATCCCACGGAGAGGCCGTGCTGGGCGGCCCTGATCGCGGTGACGTACCCACCGGGTCCGCCACCGAGGACGAGCAGATCGAAATCCGGCATGCCGGTGAGCCCTTCGACGATGGTCACCGCAGGGAAAGACACACCGCCCGCAGTAAGGCCGAGTGTTCTTCATCCGGATCACCGCGACCATGCCGAGCTGCCCAGAGCTGATGGCCGGCGGTTGTGCGCTACGCACAAGCGCCGCCTCGCCCCGCCATCCGCCGACCCGTCCGCCCGCCTGCTCCGGATCGCGGCGTCCCGCCGGCGAGACGTATCAGGAAGCGGGTGGCTCGGGAAGCTCCAGGGCGCTCAGCGCGAGCGACAGCTCGACGAAGGGCCGCCGGCCGTCGAGGCTCCGTCCGGTGAGTACGGCGACGCGGTGCAACCGGTTCAGCACGGTGTTGCGGTGACAGAAGAGCCGCTCGGCGGCCGCCGAGGCTGACCGGTCGGCCTCGAGCCAGGCGGTGAGGGTGTCCAGAAGGGGCTTGGATTCCTTAACAGGCAGGGTGAGCACCGGGCCGAGCCAGGTGTCGACGAGCCGGCGGCACAGCTCCGGCGAGCGGACGAGAAGGGATTCTGGGACACGTTCATCGATGCTCACAAGGCCCGACGCGTTGATGGGCACCGTGCTCAGCGCCAAGGTGGCGAGCCGGTGGCCCAGAGCAACGGCGGCCAGGCCGCCGTTGACGTGTGCGGCGGCCGCACGCCCGCCAAGCGCTGCGCCCGCATCGGACGACAAACGCGAGAAGGACGACGTCTTGGGAAGCGGGACAACCCCGACGACCGTGTCGGCCCGTTCGTGCCAAATCGACCGGATGCGGTGAGCGTCCAGCACTATCTGCGCGCGCCCAGCCGGGGCCGGCGACCGCTGATCGGACAGGGCGGCAACCACGACCAGGTACCGCCCACCGACGGGCAGGTCGAGCTCGCCGGCTGCGCGCTGCAGGAATGCCGCGTCGTCTGCACGCCCGGCCAGGAGGTCCTCGAGCACCGCGTGGCGCCGTCGCTCGGCCCGGTGCAGCTGGTCGAGCTGCATCTGCCGGTACGCCGTGGACAGCGACGAGGACATGCTGTCGACGACGGTCCACAGCACGGTCGCCGCTGGGCCAATGATCTCCGAGCTCGCCCCGGTACGCCGGGCCGCACGCAGCAAGGCCTCCCACACGACGCGCCCGCCCAGCCGGAAGGTCCGCAACATCACCTCCAGCGGGACGCCCTGCTCAGCCCGGGCGCGGCCGATGCCCACCGCCACCTCGTCGTCTGTTACGTCCGAGACCTCGCCCGCGACCCGTTCGAGGACTCGCCGCAGGTAGGCGCCGCAGCCCCGACGCAGATCATCCACCGACACCGTGTCGTAGGCGGCGATCCAGGGACGGTCGCCCGCGTGGACGGCGCCAACCAGCTCGTCGGTCAGCGCTTCCAGGCCGGCTAGACACTCGACGGCGAGCAACTGCGTCGCCGAAGCAGGGGATGCAGCGGTGGCAGCGGGTTCAGTGGCCGAGGTCGACGGTCTCGCGCCCCTTGTGCGGCTTCCCAGCACGGCGTTCGCCTCCTGTCCCCGCCGCCAGGACGTGTAGCCCGCTCGGATCACAGACGCGGATACCCGACGGGTGTCGCTCGACGAGGCCGGCTTCGCGCAGCTTCCGGAGCGAACGCGACCACTATAGGCCCCCGCTCTGGCCTGATTCCGATGTTGACGGACAACACAAGCAGGCGTATACAGACGTGACAACGGGTCGAAGCGGCGGTGATGTCACAGATGTACGCAGAAGAACGCCAGCAGGAGATCGTGCGGCGGGCGCGCGCCGAGGGCAGGGTGGATGTCGTGGCGCTGGCCGAGGGGTTCGGCGTGACGAGCGAGACGATCCGCAGGGATCTCACCCTGCTCGAGCGGGCGGGGGTGCTGCGACGGGTGCACGGCGGGGCGATCCCGATCGAGCGGATGGGCTTCGAGCCCGCCCTTGCCGCGAGGGACGCAGTCATGACCGCGGAGAAGGAGCGGATAGTCAAGGCAGCGGTAGCCGAGTTACCCGAGGAAGGTTCGGTCATCATCGATGCCGGGAGCACGACGGGCCGGCTTGCGGAGGCGCTGCCCGCCGACCGGGAGCTCACCGTGGTGGTGAACGCCCCGCCGTTGGCGACGATGCTGGCCGGGCGACCTAATCTTCATGTGATCATGCTCGGCGGTCGGGTGCGCGCGCGAACGCTGGCCACCGTGGACGACTGGGCGTTACAGCCCTTGTCGCACCTGTCTGTGGACGTTGCGTTCATGGGCACCAACGGCTGCTCGCCGGACCGGGGGTTCACGACTCCTGATCCGGCTGAGGCGGCGGTGAAGCGGGCAATGATCGCCTCTGCCCGGCGGGCTGTCGTGCTCGCCGACCATACCAAGGTCGGCAATGACTACCTGGCCCGGTTCGCGACCCTCGCCGAGGTCGACATGTTCATCACGGACACCGGGCTCGACGCGCGGGTAGCCGCCGAGATCGAGGACGGCGGGCCCCGCGTGGTACAGGCATGATCGTCACGGTGACGCTGAATCCCAGCCTCGATCGCACAATCGACATCAGCGCGCTGGCGCGTGGCGCCGTCATCCGGGCGGCGTCGGCCCGGCTGGATCCGGCCGGTAAGGGTGTCAACGTGGCCCGGGCGCTGCTGGCCAACGGGAAGCGGTCGCGCGCGGTGCTGTCGTGCGGCGGTGACGATGGCCAGCGACTGGTCAGGATGCTCGCCGCGGAGGGCGTCGACATGCTGGCGGTGCCGATCGCCGGATCGACCCGGTCGAACATCACGTTGTCGGAGCCGGACGGCACCGTCACCAAGATCAACGAGCTGGGTCCGTCGCTGTCCAAGGACGAGCTGGACACGGTCGCCGCCGCCGTGCTCGACTGCGACGTGCCGGGGGGATGGGTCGCGGTGTGCGGCAGCCTTCCGCCTGGGGTGCCGGCGGATGCGTACGCGGACCTGTGCGTCCGGTTCCGCGCCGCGGGCCGAAGGGTCGCGGTCGACACCAGCGGTGCGGCGCTCCTCGACGCGGTCGCCGCGGGGCCGGCGGTGGTGAAGCCCAACCAGGAGGAGCTTGGTGAGGCGGTCGGCGCGCCGCTGCGCAACCTGGGTGAGGTGATTGAGGCGGCGCAGCAGCTTCGGACCTGGGGGGCCGGCGCGGTCCTGGCCAGCCTGGGTGCGCACGGTGCGGTGCTTGTCGATGACCACGGCGCGGTGATGGGGGATTCTCCCGTGCTCGGCCCGCGCAGCACCGTGGGCGCCGGGGACGCCCTCCTAGCAGGGTTCCTCGCGGCCGGTGCTCGCGGGCCCGAGGCCTTGGCGGAAGCCTTGGCCTGGGGCGCCGCCGCCGTTAGCCTGCCGGGTAGCCGGATGCCCCGGGCCGAAGACATACGCCGGGATCGGGTCCGTATCCATAACCGCCCCGATTTCCACCGGGCCATGACCCTGCCGCTGCCCGCCTGACCGCGTTCACCGCACCAACGGCAGTCCCTGATCCGGCTTTATCCCTGTCGAATTTTTCCCTATTTCTTGATATTTTCACCGCCCCGCACTTGCGTCCGGGGTGCGCGTCCGACGAAGGAGTTCAAAAAAACATGACTACCGCCTATACGCCGGCCGTGTACGGTACGGGCGTCAAGGCCGCGATCCAACGTATCGGCGGCTATCTGGCCGGGATGGTAATGCCCAACATCGGGGCCTTCATCGCCTGGGGTTTAATCACCGCGCTGTTTATCCCGACCGGATGGTTACCGAACGAGACACTGGCTGAGCTGGTGGGGCCGATCATCACGGTGCTGCTGCCGGTTCTCATCGGCTACACGGGCGGCCGTATGGTCCACGGCCAGCGCGGCGCGGTCATCGGCGCGATCGCGACGATGGGTCTGGTGGTCGGGTCCGACGTGCCGATGTTCCTCGGCGCAATGATGGTGGGGCCGTTGGCGGGCGCACTGGTCAAGGGATTCGACCGGCTCACGAAGGAGCGGATACGGGCCGGATTCGAAATGCTGGTGGAGAACTTCTCCGCCGGGATCATCGGCGCCGGCATGGCAGTCCTCGGCGTGTGGGTCATCGGGCCGGTCGTGGAGTGGTTCACCGAACGCGCTGGCGACGCCGTGCAATGGCTGGTGGACCACAGCGTCCTGCCGCTCACTGCGCTCATCATCGAGCCGGCCAAGGTGCTCTTCCTGAACAACGCGATCAACCACGGTGTGCTCGGGACGCTGGGGGTGGCGGAGGCCGCGGAGAAGGGCCAGTCCGTCCTGTTCATGCTTGAGTCGAACCCGGGGCCGGGCCTCGGCCTGCTGGTCGCCTACTTCCTCTTCGGGCCGCGCCAGCTGCGCCCGAGTGTCCCGGCGGCTATGATCATCCATTTCCTCGGTGGCATCCATGAGATCTACTTCCCGTACGTGCTCATGAAGCCGCGCCTGATCCTGGCCACCATCGCCGGGAGCGCTTCGGGAATTCTGGTCTTTATCGCCACCGACGCCGGCCTGGTCGCCACCCCGTCGCCCGGAAGCATCTTCGCCTACATCGCCGGGACGCCGCAGGGCAGCTGGTTCGGGGTCTTTGCAGGGGTGCTCGTGTCCGCTGCGGTGTCCTTCGCGGTCGCTTCCGTCCTGCTCGGATTCGGTCGGCTGGAAAAAGGCGAGGACCCGGTTGAAGCGGACGGCGCCGATCCGGGCAGTACGAGCGAGGGGAAGGTTTCCAGCGGCGCGGCTAGCCCGGTGACAGCAGCCTCGCAGCGGCTTTCCGCAGCATCGGAAGGGTGATGGCATATGGCAACCATCAAGGGTGAGGACATCCACAAGCTCGTTGTCGCCTGCGACGCGGGAATGGGAAGCAGCGTGATGCTGGCCAGCCAGCTCCGCAAGCAGCTCAAGGCGTACGCGGTCACCGTCGAGCACACCCCGGTGAACTCCATTCCGGCGGACGCCGATCTGGTCGTCTGCCACGTCGGCCTGGCTGACCGGGCCCGCCGGGGGGTGCCGGACAAGCCGATCGTGACATTCCAGGTGTTCATAGGTGATCCGGCCGTGGCCAACGTGCTGGCCGCCATCCGCGAGGGGAAAGTGCTCGATGTCTGAGGGACACGGTGCGGCGCGGCAGGACAGCCCCGGCGGCACCATGAGCCGGCTGCTCGACCCGAGCGCGGTGCGCCTCGCCGAGGTGGCAGCGAGCCGGGAGGATGCGATCCGCGGCTGCGGTCGCGCGCTGGTCGACGTCGGAGCGGTCGTCCCGTCCTACATCGACGCCATGCTCGAGCGGGAGCGGACCATCTCCACCTATGTCGGCGAGGGGGTGGCGATCCCGCACGGCACCTTCGCCGGCAAGGAGCTGGTCCACCGGGACGCACTGGCGTTCCTGCGATTCCCGGACGGCGTCGACTGGGACGGCGAAACGGTCCGGGTCTGTGTCGGCATCGCCGCCCGGGGCGACGGCCATGTGGCGCTGCTGTCCGAACTGGCCATGATCCTGCTCGACCCGGACCGCGCCCGGGCGTTGCGCGAGGCAAGCGACGTCGACGACGTCATCCGGCTACTCCAGCCGGCTACCGGAGAGGACTCCGCATGAAAGTGGCCCGGTTCTACGCGCCCGGGGACATCCGGATCGAAGAAGCGTCCGAGCCCGTGGCGGGCCCGGACGAGGTGAAAGTCCGCGTCCGGAACTGCTCCACCTGCGGGACGGACGTCAAGATCTCGAAATTTGGCCACCATCACATCCGCCCGCCCCGGGTGATGGGGCACGAGGTCGCCGGCGAGATCGTGGACGTCGGTGACCGGGTCGAGGGCTGGCAGGTCGGTGACCGGGTTCAGGTGATCGCGGCGATCCCGTGCGGGCGGTGCGACGAGTGCCGGCGCGGCCGGATGACGGTCTGCCCCAACCAGGAGTCCATCGGATACCACTACGATGGCGGCTTCGCCGAGTACGTGACCGTTCCCGGCAAGGTCCTCGCCGTGGACGGGCTGAACCGGATCCCGGAGGGGGTCGGATTCGCGGAGGCGTCGGTGGCCGAGCCGCTCGCGTGCGTCCTGAACGGGCAGGAACTCGCCCGCGTCGGGGCGGGGGACGACGTCGTCATCATCGGGTCCGGGCCGATCGGCTGCCTGCACGTGCGGCTCGCCCGCTCGCGCGGCGCCGGCCGGGTGTTCCTCGTCGAGCTCAACCGGGAGCGGCTGGACCGCGCCGCCGCACTGGTGGAGCCCGACGCGAGCATCTGTGCCGCCGAAACCGACGCGGTCGACGCGGTCAGCAAGCTCACCGACGGCCGGGGCGCCGACGTCGTCATCACCGCCGCCGCGTCGGGAGCCGCGCAGGAACAGGCACTGCTGATGGCGGCCAGGCAGGGCCGGATCAGCTTCTTCGGGGGGCTGCCGAAGGACAATCCGGTCATCGCCTGCGACTCGAACCTGGTCCACTACCGGGAGCTCACCATCGTCGGCGCCAACGGCTCCAGCCCTGCGCACAACGCGCGGGCGTTGCAACACATCGCCACCGGCGACGTGCCGGTGTCCGATCTGATCACCCACCGGCTCGCCCTCACCGACGTGCTGGCGGGCATCGACATCGTCAGCCGCGGCCAGGGCATCAAGATCACGATCGAGCCCTGACCGGCGGGCCGCCGGCGACCACGATTTCAAACTGCCGGCTCCGGTTGCCGGCAGTCTGAGGCGATCCAGTCTTCGAGGAGATGAAGAGCATGGCTTGTAGGACGGCGACCGTGAATTCCCGCGGCGGGTTACACGCCCGCCCCGCAGCGCTCTTCGTCCGGGCCGCCGCGCAGCAGGCGGTCCCGGTTCGGATCCGCAAGGGCGACGGCCCGGCCGTGAACGCCGCCAGCATGCTGTCGGTGCTGGCCCTGGGCGCGATGTACGGAACGGTCGTGACGCTGGAAGCGGACGGTGAGCGGGCCGAGGAGGCGCTCGATGCTCTCGCCGCGATCCTTGCCCACGACCAGGACGCCGCCGACAGCGGGCAAGGAGACGGGCGGGTCGGGAGCGCCAGCGCGTCCGACAAGGCGTTAGACGAGACGGGCGGGACCGGCAGGAGCCGGGCGACGGCTGACGTCTTCGTCGGACTCGGTGTCAGCCCCGGGCTGGTCACCGGTCCCGCCTTCCGGATGGCGCGTCAACCCCGGCTGCCCGACCCGCGCCTCGTCCTCGATCCCGACGAGGAGGCCGCTGCCGCCGCGCGGGTACTCCGGAACGTGGCCTCCGACCTGCGGGCCCACGCAGCGGCGACCCGGCTCTCCGCTGCCTCGGACATTGTGACGGCACAGGCGATGATGGCGGAAGACCCGGTGCTCCTCGACGAGGTCGGCATGCGGGTCCGGTCGGGTCTGGACGCCGTGCACGCGATCGATGCCGCACTTGCCGACCAGCGCCGTCAGCTGGAAGGAGCTGGCGGCTACCACGCCGAGCGGGCCGCCGACATCGACGACATCCGGCATCGTGCCGTCGCGGCTCTGCTCGGCCTGCCCGCGCCCGGCCTCCCCGCGCCCGGGTTCCCGTTCGTCCTGGTGGCCGAGGACCTCGCACCCGCCGACACCGCCACCCTCGACACCGATCTTGTCCTGGCCCTGGTGACCGAGCGTGGCGGTCCCACCAGCCACACCGCCATCCTCGCCCGTGCCCTCGGGCTCCCCGCCGTCGTGTCCTGCCCAGGCGCGATGGCCCTCGACGACGGGACCCCTGTCCGGGTCGACGGCACCACCGGCGAGGTCCACGTCGGGGTCGGGGTCGATGTGGAGGCCGACGGCGCGGGCCACGGCGAGGCCATCGCGCAGGACACGGCCGATGTCCGCCAGCCCGGCTTGTGGCGGACGACGTCGCGGGCCGCGAAGGCCGGCCCGGCCCGGGGTGGTCCGGGACGCACCGCGGACGGCCGCCCGGTCCAGCTGCTCCTCAACATCGGCTCCGCCAAGGACCTGCGCGGCGACGTCGCCGCCACGGCGGAGGGCGTGGGCCTGTTCCGCACCGAGTTCCTCTTCCTCAACCGGCGGGTCGCCCCCACTCCTGACGAGCAACGGGACGCCTACCAGGCCGTCTTCCGTGCAGCCGGCAGCAGGAAGGTCGTCGTCCGCACGCTGGACGCCGGCGCCGACAAGCCGCTGCCCTTCCTGAGCCTGCCTGACGAGCCCAACCCGGCGCTCGGCGTGCGGGGCTACCGGACGGTCTGGCTGCGCCCCGAGGTACTCGACACCCAACTGGGCGCGATCGCGGACGCCGCGGCTGCGTGCGATGCGGACGTCTGGGTGATGGCGCCCATGGTTTCGACGCCCCCGGAGGCGGAGGCGTTCGCGGCGGCCGCTCGCGGGCACGGGCTGGCAACGACTGGCGTCATGGTCGAGGTGCCTGCGGCGGCCCTGCGAGCTGGCCGGATGCTGGACACCGTCGACTTCCTCAGCGTCGGAACCAACGACCTGGGCCAGTACACGCTCGCCGCCGACAGACAGAGCGGTCACCTCGCGGACCTGCTCAGCCCCTGGCAACCTGCGTTGCTCCGCCTCGTGGCGGACTGCGCGGCCGCCGGGGAAGCATCCGGCAAGCCAGTCGGGGTGTGCGGCGAGGCCGCGGCCGACCCCCTGCTCGCCGCCGTCCTGGTCGGGCTCGGAGTCACCAGCCTGTCCATGTCAGGGCGGTCCATTGCGGCTGTCCGCGACTCCCTTGCCGCACACACGATCAAGGAGTGCCGGGCGCTGGCAGAGATTGTGATCGACGCGGACGATGCGGAGCGCGCCCGCGAGCTGGCGACGAAGAACGCGCGGCAGACGTAAGGGGACCTCGGTCTCTCCCCGGCGGAACGGGTCTCGCGGCACCACCTGCACGCCCGGCCGCCGGTTCGTCGAGGGTCGAGGCCGCGGCCGCGGCCGCGAGGCCGGTGCCCGTCCGAATCCGTAGGGACGACGGCCGAGCCATCAACGTGGGTGGCGCCTCCGTCTGCTCGTGGGCACACCAATCCTGGTCCCGCGCCGGGCCCGCCGCCCCGGTAGAGCTAAAGAATCATGCTAACCAGGCTGGCACTGGTAGAGAAGATATCGGGAAGACACGGGTAGCCGACAGATGCTGGAGAACGAGCGGTGCACCGCCATGGTGTCCATGGGCATGCGCGGCTACATTGTGGTCCGTTGCGACAGCCGAGCCGTCCGCCACGACCCCGATCAGCTTTGCCGAGCTCACCGGGAGGAACGGGACGCGCAGCAGGCGGTCAATCCCGCATTCGACCGGCACTTGCGGGATCTCGAGGCGCGGTTCGGCGAGATCGCCCGGCATCTCGCCGAATTCTATAACCTACGCACCAGTCTTGAATACGACATGACCGCGCCCGGTAGGCCCTGCACAGGTCGGCTGCTGGTCCGAGCCACCGACCTTCTTCAGGTGTTGGGAGCGCAGGACCTCGCGCCGCCCAGATGGCGGCGATAGCTACTGAAGACCTCGGCCGGCCTCCTGCACTGGCTCCATCAGAACGGCCATCTCGGCGGTCGACTCGAACGCCTAGACCAACAAGAAGCACGCAGCGCCCTCATCGTCGCCTCCCACGTTGCTGCACTGACCTGCGCGGCCCGGCGCCGACCCGCCATGGAACTGACATCTGACCCCGGCCCTCAGAAATCTCCTGCGATGACCCACGCATCGGCGTTGATGCCAGAGAATGCATTGCCAGACAGCCGGTGCAACCTTGCAGGCGCCTATCCAGGGCCCGTCTACTTGGAGTGGGTGGGGCCCGGGTTGGGCCCGAGTCTCCTGCGGCATCGATTTATACCCAGAGTCACCTTGGGGCCCTGGAGAATATTCTGGTAGGCCCAAGTTCTCTGGTGGCCCGTGATCTCGGCCGCCATGTGGGTCAGGTAAACCCGGCAATCGAATGGTCGAGGACAGCCTAGTCTGTTACCCGCTAGGGTTACCGTCCGATCCCACCGGTGAAGATTGTTACGAATACCAGGAATTGATCCTTTTACGGATACAGTTGGAGCGGCGTCCGGTAAACGAGGTACTGAATTGCGGAACCTCACTGACGAACAGTGCGACAACCCGCACGGCAGGTTCATTTCGATAGGAGAACCCATGCCGCAGCTTATGTCGGTTGCCCCCTGCGAGATAGTAGTCTTCGGCGGCACAGGGGATCTGGCGATGCGCAAACTGATGCCAGCGCTGTACCACCGCGACCGAGACGGGCAACTCACCCCCGACTCGCGGGTCATTGCCGTGTCCCGGGCCGGACTCGATGATGCCGGATACCGCGACAAAGTTGATTCTGAACTGCGCCGGTTCGTCCCGGAGCTAATACACGAGCCGGATGTCCTAGCTCGCTTTATCCAACGCCTGCACCACATCACGGTCGACGTGGCGGAGCACAGCACCTGGGATGAACTGCGGACACTTCTGGCGGACGGAAAAGACCATGTGCGCGTCTTCTACCTTGCCTGTGCCCCACAACTGTTCGGGCCAACCTGTGTAGGCTTGCAAACCAACGGATTAGTGACCGATAACTCCAGGGTGGTCCTCGAGAAGCCACTTGGGCATGATCTGGTCTCCGCGCGCCGGATTAACGATGAAGTCGGTGCGGTTTTTGCTGAGGAACAGATATTCCGTATCGACCACTACCTCGGTAAAGAAACCGTCCAGAACCTCCTTGTGCTACGCTTCGCCAACTCCCTTCTTGAGCCGCTGTGGAATTCTGGTGCGATCGACCATGTACAGATTACGGTCGCAGAAACAATTGGCATCGGAGGGCGCGGCGACTATTACGATGGCTCGGGTGCCATACGTGACATGGTACAGAATCACCTTCTGCAACTGCTCTGTCTGGTGGCGATGGAACCACCCAGCCGACTTGACCGCGAGGCGGTCCGCGACGAGAAGCTAAAGATTCTCCAGGCCCTATCCCCACTGACACTCGGTGACGTGGAACGGTGCGTCGTCCGAGGACAGTACACGGCCGGACTCGTAGAGGGAGCTCCAGTTCCTTCTTACCAGGACGAAGTTGATGGGAGCACGAGTACCACCGAGACGTTTGTGGCGCTGAAGGTCGAGGTCCAGAACTGGCGCTGGTCCGGGGTACCCTTCTACCTGCGTACCGGCAAGAGGCTAGATCGTCATGCATCGGAGATCGTGGTTCAGTTCCGACCGGTACCACATTCAATCTTCCCGGGTATCAAGGATGCGATTTCTCCTAACGCTCTTGTGCTGCGGCTGCAACCTGACGAGGGCGTACGCCTCCACTTGATGGCCAAAGAACCGGGCCCGGGCGGCGTGCGACTGCGTCCAGTCCACCTCAACCTCAGCTTCGCCGAGACTTTCAAGTCACGCCTGCCCGATGCCTACGAGCGGCTACTCATGGACGTCGTTCGTGGCAACCCGACGTTGTTCATGCGACGCGACGAGGTCGAGGCCGCATGGGCGTGGGTGGAGCCCATCCTGGCCGCTCTGGCGGCGTCAATTGACTCACCGAGGCGCTACGCAGCTGGCACTGGTGGACCTGCTGCAGCGATCGCATTGATCGAACGTGACGGCCGCACGTGGCATGAGGAGGTAGCAGAATGAGTGTGAACACGGTCCTGCACCCGGTTGTCGCTGAGGTGACTGAACGGGTCGCCGCTCGCAGTGCGGCAACTCGCGAAGCCTATCTCTCCCGCGTCCAGGCAGCAGCCCAGGCGGGCCCGACCCGGGGCAGTCTAGGGTGCGCTAATCTTGCGCACGGCTTCGCTGCATGCGCTCCGGCAGACAAGATCGAACTCCGCGGAGCGGCCAAGCCCGACATTGCAATCGTGTCAGCATACAACGATATGCTCTCCGCCCATCAGCCTTTTGAGACCTATCCCGCGGTTCTCAAGCGTGCGGTGAGCGAGGCTGGTGGTGTCGCGCAGTTTGCCGGCGGTGTGCCCGCAATGTGCGATGGCATTACCCAGGGCCGTGCGGGTATGGAATTGTCCTTGTTCAGTCGTGATGTGATTGCGATGGCCACGGCGGTGGCGCTGGCGCACGACATGTTCGACGGCGTGCTACTACTCGGGGTGTGCGACAAGATCGTCCCCGGGCTCGTTATCGGTGCGCTGTCCTTCGGTCACCTACCGGCCATCCTTGTCCCTGCCGGGCCGATGACCTCCGGGTTACCCAATGCAGCCAAGAGCCTCACCCGCCAGTTGTACGCCGAAGGCAAGGCCAGTCGACAGGAGCTCCTCGATGCGGAGGCAGCCGCCTATCACAGCGCGGGAACGTGTACGTTCTACGGCACGGCCAATACCAATCAGCTGCTCATGGAGATCATGGGCCTGCACCTTCCAGGTGCCAGCTTCGTCAACCCGGATACTGCTCTGCGTAACGCCCTCACCGCCGCTGCCGGGCATCGGATTACCCAGCTGACCACTCTCGGCGATTCCCACACGCCAATCGGCGAGATTATTGATGAGCGCGCGATTGTAAACGGCGTTGTTGGCTTGCTTGCCAGCGGCGGTTCGACGAACCACACCATGCATCTGGTCGCGATTGCCGCTGCCGCAGGAATACGGTTGACCTGGGACGATTTCGGCGCCCTGTCGGCTGCGGTGCCATTGCTTGCACGGATCTACCCCAATGGCCCTGCCGACGTGAACCATTTCCACGCAGCCGGAGGCACAGCGTTCCTCATCAGCGAACTGCTGGACGCAGGCATGCTGCACGGTGACGTCCGTACCGTCGCGGGCGACGGCCTCGATCACTACCGGCAGGAACCGGTCCTGGTAGGTGACGAGCTCCTCTGGAGAAGCGGGGCGACAAAAAGCCTCGATGGGGACGTGCTGCGCCAGGTTTCCCACCCATTCGCGCCCGACGGCGGTTTGCGTATGCTCAGCGGCAGCCTCGGTCGGGCGGTAGTGAAGACGTCTGCGGTGCGAGCCGAACATCTCCTCACCCAGGCACCAGCGAGGGTTTTCGACGACCAGGCAGAATTCCTTGCCGCATTCGAGGCGGGCGAGCTTAGCGGTGATCTCGTAGCAGTCATCCGTTACCAGGGCCCACGCGCCAACGGCATGCCTGAGCTTCACAAACTCATCCCGGCCCTCGGCGTACTGCAGGACCGCGGCCACAGGGTTGCCCTCGTGACAGACGGAAGGATGTCCGGCGCTTCGGGAAAAATTCCTGCCGCGATCCATGTCACTCCGGAGGCAGCTGCGGGCGGGCCAATCGCCCGTGTACGAGACGGCGACGTCATCCGGCTGGACGCTACGACTGGTTCGCTCGAGGTGATCGGCACTGATCTCAGTGATCGTGAGCCCACGGAGAAGTCACTTGCCTCGGACACGGGGATAGGGACCGGACGCGAGCTCTTCGCTGCGTTCCGGAGCGTTGTCGGCCCAGCCGACTCCGGGGCCAGCGTGCTGACGGTAACGGCATGACCTCGATCTCACGCCCTTCGTCCCTGCTCAACATCGCGCCAGTGATACCCGTCGTCGTCGTGCATGACATCCGAACAGCGGTGCCGCTCGCCCGTGCTCTCGTCGCTGGAGGCCTGCATATCCTGGAGGTGACACTACGCACCGACGCAGCCCTACAGGCGATCGAGTTGATCACGGCGGAAGTGCCGGACATTCTCGTTGGCGCTGGAACGATCACCTCAAGCGATCAGGCAAGGCAGTCCGTGGACGCCGGCGCACACTTCCTGGTCAGCCCCGGATGCACCGACCGGCTGCTAGACGCGATGGACGACAGCGGCCTGCCTTATCTACCCGGTGTCGCTACCGTCTCGGAGATGCTTAAGGTTCTCGACCGCAGGAAGGTCGAGATGAAGTTCTTCCCCGCCGGGGCTGCAGGAGGCATCCCCTACCTCCAAGCGGTAGCGGGACCGCTACCACAAATCCGATTCTGCCCGACTGGCGGCATCACCGCTGCTACGGTTGGGGCCTATCTGGGCGAGCCAAATGTCGGATGCGTCGGCGGATCTTGGGTGACACCACCCGATGCCATCTGGGAAGGCGATTGGAAACAGATCACGCAACTTGCCCGCGGCGTGGCATCATGGCCGAACCGAGACGGCATGGGCCATCGGTGAACCGCCCCAGCCTAGATGGGACGTGAACTGTCTGCGTCCGCGCGAACCGTCTGCGGCCGCCGCCACGGGGTCTACACTCAGGCTGACAGACACAGAAAGTGGGTGCCTCCCTGCGGTCGGCAGGACATCCCGATACACGATGGCGGCGTGTATCCAAGCCAGCGACAGGACCATGTATTTGTATGAGTCGTTGGACGCCACCGGGTTCGGGCTGCTGAGGGATTCCGGATACACACCCCCATGTGGACTGACTCGCGACCCCAGCATCATGCGGCACACCGACGGGATGTACTACGTCGCCCACAGCACTGCTCGGACCGGAAATCAGATCGGCCTCGCCTCAACTACCGGCCGCGTCAACTGGACCTTCCTCGGCAACGTCACGTTGATGGCGTCCCGAGTAGGAAGTGTCTGGGCTCCCGAATGGTTCATCGATGCCGATGGTCGCGTTAACATAGTCGTCTCTCTGCGGGTCGGCGGCGGCGCACGGGGCGCTTTTCGGCCGTACAAGATAACGGCAACGGACTCCTCGCTTGCCACATGGAGCACTCCGACGCCGTTGGTTGGCTTACCTGCAGGTTGCAATGAATTGTTCATTGTCAGGGTCGGACCGACGTACCATGCATTCTATAGGAACAGCCGTTCGAAGCGTATCGAGTTGGCCAGCGCGCCTAGCCTCACCGGCCCATACACGACCTGGAGATCTCCGGACTCTGTCGTTGGCGACGGCCGGGGGCCGGCTCTGATACCCCTGGACAACGGCGGCTGGCGCCTGTACTTCGAGCACTGCAGGCGGGGCGGAGTCTGGTTTACCGACAGCTATGACACCTTTCGCAGCTGGTCCGCACCGGTCGAGCTTCCGGGACTGTCCGGTGTCGTGAAGCATCTGACAGTTGTGAAGGAAGTGGTCCCGGGCGGTGCGACCCTTCCTCTGGGCAGACTTTCGCTGAGATCGGGCGATCTCGGGCACCAGTACTGGCGGCTGGTCAACGACGTCGTCTGTCTCGAGGTGGTCACGTCGGACAGCAGCACTGCTGTCCGACGAGAAGCGACCTTCACCGTTGTTCGTGGCCTCGCCGATCCAAACGGTTTCTCGTTGCGCGCATCCGACGGACGGTTCTTGCGACAGGGCAGATCCCGGCTGCATCTGAGCGGGTTTGGTGCGACCGAGTCCTTCGACCGAGATGCCACGTTCGCGGTCCGACGTGGCTTAGGTGCCAGGTCAGTGGCCCTAGAATCCTATAGCCATCCGGGCCGGTATATCCGCCGTCGCGGCCGAGAACTATGGCTTGAGCCTTATAATGAGAGCTATCGATTCCGCACGGAGACCTCCTTCGGCATCACGGACGCCTGGTCCTGAGAACCGCCTTTCCGCTTGTGGGACTCTGTTGCCCAATTCGGCTACGCAGCGAGGCTGAAGTCGAGTCTTGCGAGGTGGCTGGCCCGAGGCCGGTCGAGTAGCGTGCCGGTCCACCACGCGTCCAACCGGATCAGGTTGAGGGCGGTGGCGGCGAGGACGTGGGCAAGCCGGGGGCGCTGTTTCCACTCGTCGGTGTTCTGTTTGGCGCGGGCCTGCTCGACCGCTTCGTGGATGTCGCGGGGACGTAGCATCAACTGGCGGCCGTTCCGGGTGGCTCGTGTGCATTGTGAACGGACGGGAGATGGCTGGCAGGCTGTGACGGGGAAACGAACCACGATCGATTCCCGGAACGCGCCGACACGCTCGACGGTGAGCGGCAGGCCGCGCTCGGCAGTGCCGAGGAAGCTGCGCGCGCTGCCGAGAACGCCAGAGCTCGGGCTGAGAGATACCGCGCGGATCTGGCATCCGTGACCTCCTCCACCGGCAGGGTTGCCGCCACCGCCCCGGACGAGCCACTGGCCGAGCTACGTGCGGCCTATGACGCCGCCCAGGCCGTCTACCTGGCGGTAGAGGTGGGGCAAGATCTTCGATTGGAGGCCAGGTCAGCCGAGACCGTGGCAGCCCGTGCCCGCGCCGCGGTCGCTGGCCGACCGGCGGAGATCGTGGCCCGTGCCGAGTGGTTGCTCGCCAGCACCGAGGGCGCTGACCGCGAGGGCCGGGCCAGCGCCGTAGCCCGGCTCGGCGTGACCGCGACCGGAACGCCGCCGTCCACAACACTGCCCTCGAGCGGACCTCGGCGCTGCGCACTCAGCTGGAGCAGGCGAGCCCCGGCGACCGCGACCGCAAGGTGTGGACCGCACTTCCCGTCGACCGGCGGCCTCGCGATGTCGCCCATGGGCAGCAGCTGTTGCTGGAGGCTCAGGCTGACCAGCGTCGCGCGCAGGAAGGCCTCGACGAGGCGGTGACCGCCGTTACCGTCGCAGAGCTGCCCAGCATCACCTCGATCGCCTACTTCGGCGATCTGGACGCTGACGGTCTGCGCATTCCCGCCTCGGCTGATGCCCTGGCCGCCACCGAGGCGCTGCCGGCTGTTCGACCGGCCACGGGCCTGTACCGACTGCTGCTGAACATCGGGGGTAGCGGCGTTGTGGTCGTTCATGGAGCCAGCGACCGCTTGAACCGTCCCGAGCTCGACTCGGTTCTTGGTACGTTTAGCCTGTACCAGGCAGACACCACCAAAGATGATGTCGTCTTTAGTCGCGACGACGTCTATGCCATCGTCGCGGGAGTCGATGGTGCGATACGCTTCGATACCCATGGCCTTGAGAAGTTTTTCGATGAGTTTCTCGAACTCGCTCGGGGTGAGTTCCATGAGGTTCGGTCGGGAGTCTAGATCGGCTAGTTCGGCCGCATCGTTGGCGAGCCTGAATCGGCGGAGATCGAACGTGACAACGGGTTTCACGGCTTCTAGGTCGTAAGGGTTGGGTGAGACTTTCGCGCCCAGCTCGCGCAGGCATCCGATCGGATCGGTGACCCGGTCGAGTTCAAGGCTCGCCTCGAACAGGGACCGTTCGGGTTCGAGACTTACCAGATGGTAGAGAGTATCTTTGCCGGTCGTGGGTGCTACATCGATGACGGTCCCGTTGAAGACAACAACCTCGATGAGGTCAAGCGCCTTCGTAGCCTCGAAAACCTCGTGCACTATCCGCAACGTTATCCAGGCAACGAGCTGCGCATATAGCTTCTTGACTTCAGACTCTTTCCACTTTACCGGCCTGACCTCGGGTGCGGTCTTGAATAGCTTGTATCCCCTGATTTCGGGGATCACGGATCGTCGTGGGAACTCGATCTCGATGACGATGTCGTGTTCCTGGGGCCGGTAGGCGACCTTGCGTGCTACGGGGAAGCCGTCAGGATAGGACGTGGCCGCGAGCGCTTGGCCGACGAACCACTCGACCGCTTCCGGGTCACCGTCCAGACACGCCGCCCACTGTGCCGCGATGCGGGCGTTGTGCGCCGCGGCACGGTCGAGGGCCGCGGCCACCTGCTGGCCGTGTCTGGTACGAGCCGCAGCGAGTTGTCGTAGCCGGTCGGTCTCGACCCGCTGGAACTCGGCCGTGTCGGCTTCCCACTTGCTTCGGGCCGCGTCGAACTCCCGCTGGTATCGACCCGACCCGCCCACCAGCCGGCTGGCCCGACCAGGAGCCGGAGGCTTGTATTGCTCCCAATCCGGCGCCCTACCAGCGACTGCCAGCGATCCCGGCTGAAAGATCGACTGCTCCGGTACTACCTCCAGCGCGGCCACGGTGAAGGCAGGGAGGCCCAAGACGTTGAGTAGCAGGTTCCTGCCCAGCTCTGCGATGTGAGCGGCTGCGGCAGCGTTGTCGTCGTCCACCGACTGCTGGCGCTGGGCCTGCTCCCGCTCGCGCTCGTCCTGCTTTGCTCGCGCGGTCGCTTCGCGTTTACGTTGTCGCGCAGCCTCCCGCTCAGCACCTGCAGCCGCGGCGCGTCGCTGCTGCCATTCCGACTGACCGCCACCTGACTGCGCCATCGTCCATCGCTCCCCGTCGGCGACTATCAACGCGGAGTCTCAGAATAGCGATCGGAGGTGATCGGTTCAGTCCACTCCGGGAGATGCTCCGTCGGACATCACAGAAGGTTCACGACACGCCTCGAAGACAGCAGGCCGCGCACCGTTTTCGGAAGTCTCCCCGCCCATGCGGGCAGTGGCCGGCCACGATCAAAGCGATCCTCGGCGGCTCCGAAAAGATCATCCGGCGCAACCTCAATTAGATCGACCTCGACCTCGACCGCGCCGTCCAGACCGCGAACCCGCAGGCCAGCGACGAGGAGCTGGCATGGGCCATGAACGACCCGGACCGCCCTCCCCGGCCGTGCCGATCTGGCCCGGTCCGATCGCCAGCGAGAGCCCCGCCTCCTAGATCGCCGCATCGCCCACGCCAGACAACGGCTCCGTCCCGGCGACCTGCGGCACTTCCTCGACGATCTTCACCATTCGCGTCCCAACCCGTAGTCGCATGTGAGCCACGGCTTGGGGGTAGCGGTCCCGACGGTGCGGACCGAGTGGACCTGCCGGGGATCACCGTGATCCGACCCAATCAGCGCAGGAACCTCCAGGAGCAGCAGTCTGGCCGCTGCGTCCCGCCAGGTCGATGGACCGTCTAACCCTCAACCGGTAGTTGATCACGACGGCAGGCGCATCAGAGCGGAAACCTTCCGTCAGGGTGACGATTCTGTTACCGTATGCACAGATTTGCGTTCAGGCAGGCAAGGAGGGCTGGTGGCGCTCACTTTCGAGGAGCGGACCTTCGCTCGGAGCATGCTGCGTCACCTCCTCGAAGAGAGGACAGGCAACGCGTTCGAACACTTCTTCCAGGACCTGATATCCGCCCGGTACCCCACCTTTATCGGGGTCAGGACGCACGGCAAGCTGGGTGATATGGGAGCCGACGGCCTGGGCGACGGCAAGCTGTTCGCCTGTTACGCCCCCGAGGTGCCCGACGCCGACGCCGTCCGCGGCAAGTTCAGGAGCGATCTGGCCAAGGCCGTGGCCAAGCGGGATGGCCAGTTCGACACGTTTGTCTTCGTACACAACGATCTTCGGGGGGTTCACCCTGAGATCTCTGTCCTGCTCACGCAGGCACGTAAAGATCATCCGACCTTGCACTCCGAGAACCTGGGCCCGTCGCGGCTACAGCAGGAGCTCCTGCGCCTGGAGCGCGACGAGATCGAACAAGCGGGTTGCCCGTCCCGGCGCTCGCCGGCATGACGGGAATTACTGCCAACGACGCTCCGGCCCCGGCGATCAGGACGAGAGATTTGGTCTTCGAGAGTCTCCGAAAGGCACGCCTCCTACGCCATCGAATAAAGGCCGGTGCGGTGCTCGATATACCCGGCTGGCGAACCGCTAACACGCCCGAGCTGCTTGGGCGGGCAGGTCACATTCACCGGGTGAGAATGGGGATCCGGTGTCAGGACATGCCGGGCCAGCATAGCGGGCCTTTTCCGTGGCCACTGGCGCGGCGAGGCCGATTTCCGCCCTTTCCGCGTTCAAAGCTTTGGGCCACCGACGCCGCCCCCAAGAGCCCGTCTGACGGTGGCGGCGCGCCGCGGATGCCGCATCACGGTGGAAAGGGAGGCTCCCACCGGCCTCGCGACCCGCCGGGTGCGAACCTGAGGACGACCACGCTGTAGCCGACCCACAAGCTCGTCGGGCCGCAGCGCCGGAGCCGGTTGGCCCGGAAGTCCTGACGGCGGGAGGAATATCCGGTGCCACTGTCCAGCCAGGAGGCGCTCGACGGCGTGGTCGCCGCGCGCTTTCACGACCGCAGGCGCACCGACCTGCGACCCACCTTGACACCGGAGCTGATCGCCGAACATGAGCGCCAGCCGTTCGGCCAGCACAGCGACGCGCTCCGCCGCGTACTGACCTATCTTGGGTCGTTCAGCATCGAAGGAAAGCTGGTCGTTGAGTACGACGGCGACGAGCGGTGGTACGTCTCCCGATTCACAACCACCCAGGCGGGTCTGCGCACCGAACGTGTCGCCGGTCCCCACCCGACCGTGGGCGCGGCGGTGCATGCGGTTTTCCTGAGCAGGGTTCGGCTGGTGTTCGGTGTGGCTGCGTGAGCGCGGAAGGCTGTTCTGTAACGTCGCCGGTCTGGGTTCTCGGATACTCTGACGAAATCATCGTGCGGCCCGGGCAGGACCTGACCTTCCGGGTCGGCGGGCAGGGGGTCGACACGTTTCACGCCCACCTTGTCCGGTTGCGCCACGGCGACACCACTCCGGGTGGCCCGGGATTTCGCGAGACTGAGCTCGACTCCGAGGTCAACGGAGTTTATCCGCTATTGGACCAACCAGCGCATGTCGGGTCGTTCGGCCGGATTCCCGGCGCCCGCGACATCCTGCGCTCGCCGGACGGTTCACTGACCCTTTTCGCCTTCGTTCAGCCCACCGCCGACGGCGCCCGGCAGCCGGTGCTCTCCGGCTGGGACGACGCGACCTCGACGGGCGTCGCGCTGGTTCTGACCGATGGGTTGCGTCCCGCTCTCGTGTTCGGCGCGGGCCAGGATTCCGCCTGCCTCACCGCGCCCACCGGCCTGCAGGCCGGCACCTGGTACGCGCTGGCGGCAAGCTGGGACGGCGCGACCGGTCAGGCCAGCGTGACCGCGGTGCCGGTGGTGAACGCGTACAACAGCCGGTTCGGACGGGTGGTGGCCAACCCCATGGTGGAGATCACCGGCGCCCTTGCTGGCCCACCCGAGATCCCGGCCGTCGACCTGCTCCTCGGCGCTCTGGACACGACCGACGGCACTGTCGTGCGGGGGGCATACAACGGCAAGATCGCGCTTCCAGCGGTCTACCGACGGCCTTTGACCGGCGACGAGGTGCGCCAGTTGGCCGGCAGCGGTAAAGCACCGGCGGTGATCGAAGGGCTCGGAGCCTGGTGGGACCTGTCCACCGGAATCGAGGGCACCGAGATCGCGCCCGGCGACCGCGGTGAAGGTGAACGTGTCGCCGGCAGTCTGGTGAACATGCCCACTCGCGCCGTGACCGCCCACAACTGGGACGGTTCCTCATACAACTGGACGGCCCATCCCGAGTTGTACGGCGCGGTGCACTTTCACACCGACGACGTCGACGACACCGGCTGGGCGCCGACCTGCACGCTGTCGGTGGGCGCCGACCTGCCATCGGGCGTATACGCACTGCGGCTACGGGCGGGCGGCTTCGAGGACCATGTGCCGTTCCTGGTCGGCGCCGCTCAGGGCGAGGAGAAATCGATCGCCCTGCTGCTGCCGACCGCGAGTTACCAGGCCTACGCCAACGAGCATCTGGGCAGCGGTTCACCGATCGGGCAGGCGGTCGGCGGGCACACGCCCCTGGTGCAGCCGCTGGACGTGCTCAAGCTCGAACACGGCGAGTTCGGACGCTCGACCTACGACCTGCATGTCGACGGCAGCGGCGTCGCCTACACCTCGCGGCGCCGGCCGATCCTGAACATGCGCCCGCGGTACCGGTTCACGCATCTGGGCACCTGGCAGTTCCCCGCGGACCTTTATCTCGTCGACTGGCTGACCGAGAAGGGATACGAGTTCGACGTCCTCTGTGACGAGGATGTCCACCGACGTGGCGTGGACGCGATGCGGCCCTATCGGGTGGTCATGACCGGCACCCATCCCGAATACACCTCAGAACGGATGCTCGATTCCTTCGAGGACTACGTCGTCGATGGCGGGCGCGTGATGTACATGGGCGGCAACGGGTTCTACTGGGTCGTGTCCTTCCATCCGGAGAAGCCCTGGGTCATGGAGGTCCGCAAGGGTGAGGCTGGTTCGCGGGCCTGGCAGGCCGCGCCCGGGGAGACCCTCCACTCCACCACCGGCGAGAAGGGCGGCCTGTGGCGAAACCGTGGCCGCGCTCCGCAGAAGGTCTTCGGCACCGGGTTCACAGCGGAGGGGTTCAACGGGTCCTCGTACTACCGGCGGATGCCGGACAGCGCCGAGGCAGCGGTGTCCTGGGTCTTCTCCGGTGTCGGCGAGGAGGAACTGATCGGTGACTTCGGCCTGGAGGGCGCCGGCGCCGCCGGCCAGGAACTGGACCGCGCCGACGTCCGGCTGGGCACCCCACCGGGCACCTACCTGCTCGCCTCCTCGGAGTACCACGACGACTCCTACCTGCTGGTGGTAGAAGAGATCGGTTTCATGTACCCGGGGCTCGGCGGCAGCGAGCACCGAGACGTCCGCGCGGACATGACCCTGTTCGAGACCGAATCAGGCGGCGCTGTCTTTTCGACCTCGTCGATTGCCTGGGCGGGAAGCCTCTCTCACAACGACTACGACAACAACGTCGCGCGCATCACCGCCAACGTTCTCGATCGCTTCTCGACGTTGTGATCCAGACGACACTCCTGGCGTCGAAGCATGCAGCCGCCAACCGAGACGGCGGGGTGGGACGACGCCGCGATCCGCGCCGTGCACAGACCGATGACAGCGACACGTCCATCCGGACTGGCCAGAGCAGACTATCGCCGGGCCGTACCCAGCCAACGACGCCAAACCGCTGACTCAGCCTCGATCCCGCGCGCTCAGTCTGATGATGTTCGGGGGCACCGCCGCGATCAAGTGGAGGTGTAGCAACGGGTGCAACAGCGGCGGCCGAGCACGTACGTCGGCGGCCTTCTACGGCCGACAACGCACGTCCAGGAACGCCGAAATGACGGTCGTTTCGGCCTGAAAAGCGGAAGGTCGGCGGTTCGAACCCGCCCCTGCCCACAGGATCTGGGACAACCCGAACCGCGTCCTGGTCCGGGATGCGGAATGTCGGCGTGATGTCTGATCTTGATCTTACACGGATCTCTTCGATCAGTGTGTGTAGGACTGCCCTGCGCAGGGGCTTGCCTCCGTCTTTCGTCAGAGCTCCCGTCAGCAAGGTCAAGATGCGACCTTAGACGTCGCCGATTTTTGCGTGTGGCACGGGATCGGGCGGTTCCTCCACCATCTCGATTTTGATCTTGTCGTGTTCACCTTGGACCTGGGTGAGTTGCGTGGCGAGTTCCCGGATGCGTTCTCCGCAGGCGTCTTCAGGCATGGTGCCCTCTTCGAACGCGGTCTGGTATTTGCGGATTTTGCCGCGGATCGAGTTGATCTGGTTTTCCAGTCGGGGGAGGTGTTCGCCGTGGTCTTCCTTGGGTTCTGCAGTTCTGGCCTGGTGGGCGGCGATAGTGGCATTGAAGATCGTCGAGCTGCTGTAGACCTTGATGAGGGCGTTGATGGCGGCGTCCTCGAGGGCGTCCGCGGGCAGCCGGTCGTTGTCGCAGTGGCTCTTGCCGAAGCGTTGCCGGTTGTGGCAGATGTAGTAGCGGTATTCGCGTGATCGTCCGTGGGCGAGGGCTCCTGTGTACGCGGCGTTGCAGCGGCACGACGGCACGGATCAAGCGCCGCCCCGTCCTCGGTGGCCTGATCAACGAATACGAACGAGCCGCCTAAAAGGCCAGGTCAACGCCGGTGGCCGAGTTCTGGCATCCCACAGGGTCCGGCTGCGTCGATCAGTGCGCGGACCCGGCGGCGGATGAGTTCGGGGTGTGGTCGTACCGCACCGACGGCGTTCTCGATGTCGATCAGTAGGACGCGGTCTTCCGCCTGCATCTGCTAATGATCGCGGTATCGCACGCTTGGCGGCGCAGGAACGGGTAATCGGCTGAGGTGTTGTGCCGTGTTCGACCTCGTAGAAGGTCTTGAGGGGGAGGGTCTGGCCGAGGCGGGTGTGAAGGTCTGCGCCGGGAGGGATTGTCAAAACCTGTGGACCGTGGCGAGTTTCGGAAAAACTTCATTTTGTATTTGGAGGATCTCTGGATGCCGAACTGGGCCAGGGCGCGCGAATCCCTCTCGTATCTATGACCTCGCGAAGGCAGCCGCTCGGCGTACCAGGTCGTCGTCCGGACGGACGCCGGTGTACAGGACGAACTGCTCCAGTGCCTGGAGCGCGATCACTTCGACCCCGGTGATCACTGTTCTGCCGCGCTCCCGTGCACAGCGGATGAGCGGTGTCTCGGCGGGAACGGCGACCACGTCGAAGACAACCTCGGCCTTGTCGACGGCGGCGAGTTCGAACGCGAGATCGGCCGCCTCCGGGCCGCCGGACATCCCGATCGGGGTGACGTTGACGAGCAGCGCCGGCCGCAGCGATCCCAGATCGGCCCGCCACTCGTAGCCATACATCTCCGCCAGCGCCCGGCCGGTCGCCTCGTTTCTGGCAACGACACAGCCGGACCGGAACCCAGCATCGCGTATGGCGCAGGCAACGGCCTTCGCCATACCGCCGCTTCCCCGCAGCGCAAAGGTGTGGTCCGGTGACACCTGATACTGGGCGAGCAGGCGGGAGACGGCAATATAGTCGGTGTTGTACGCCAGCAGCCGCCCAGTTTCGTTGACTATCGTGTTGATGGATTGTATCGCGGCGGCCGAGTCGGCCAGCTCGTCGACGAGCTCGATGCTGGCCTCCTTGAACGGCATCGAAACGGCGCACCCCCGGATCCCCAGTGCGCGGATACCGCCGATGGCCGAACACAGATCGTCGGTGGTGAAGGCCTTGTAGACGAAGTTCAGCCCGAGCTCGTCGTACAGGAAGTTGTGGAACCGGGTGCCGAAGTTCCCCGGCCGGCCGGCGAGCGACATGCACAGCCGGGTGTCCTTGTCGATAATCCTCGCCATGCTTCGACCCTATCATGTGCCTTTGCCGGTCGCGATCATGTGACACAGAAACGGGTCGGAAAAGAAATGTGGCAGTCGCATTCTGTGATGTCCCACGTCGTAACCGGCTGATCGAGCATCTCAGCGGTCGGTACGTGGGCGACGAGAGCACGGTCATCCACTGAGTCTTTCACGTAACGACTTGTGGCTGTGCGTAACCGGTACGTTCGGTAGTCGAAACGCCCGAGATCTGGCGATCCAACAAAAAGACGCGGGACCCCGCTAAGAAGACTGGTCCGACCAGAGATCATATTCAGAAAGGTCCCGCGTCCCGGTGAGCGTGACATACACGGCCGTGTTGCCGTCGCGCGAGGAAACCGTTGGGTTTCTGGAGGGTCTCCTCGAGGCGGAGCGCGCCCGGCGTGGCACCCGCACGTTGACCTGCCGCCAGCAGGCTGTGCTGGTGTTGCGCTGGTTCCTCGACAACACCCGGCTCCGGCAACTCGCCACCGACAACGCGATCGCAAAGTCGACCGCCTACGACTACCTCCACGAAGGCATCAACGTCCTCGCCGCCTGCGCCCCGAGGCTGGAATCGGCTCTCCTGGCCGCGAAAGCCGCCGGTCACAGTCACGTCAGCATCGACGGCATCCTGATCGAGACCAACCGGAACCGGACACCCGGCCCCACCCGAGGGGTGGACCTGTGGTGGTCCGGCAAGCACGACAACCACGGCGGGAACGTTCAGGTCGTCACCGCCCGGACGGCTGGCCGCTGTGGACCTCCGCCGTGCGCCCCGGCCGCGAGCACGACACCACCGCCCTGCGCGCACACCCGGAAATCCTGCCCGCACTGGCCGCCTGGACCGCCGACGGCCGGCCCGTCCTCGGCGACCTGGGCTACGAGGGCGAACGAGACACCGTCACCGTCGCAATCAAGAAGCCCGCCGGCGGGCAGCTCACCGACGCCCAGAAGGCCCACAACAGGACGCACAACGGCAGGCGGGCCGTCGGTGAACGCGGGAACTCCCTACTCAAGACCACTTTCAAGGCGCTGCGCAACGTCAGCCTCTGTCCCTGGAAGATCGGGAGGATCGTTGCAGCTGCCCTCGTGCTCCTGCACGTCGAGCACGACCGGACCACCTGATCACTCAACCCAACAGACCGTTACGCGGAGAAGGCTCCTACTCGCTCTCCGCTGAGGGCTCCCAGCCCCGCACAAGCGGCCTCGTCGTGGGCAGCGCGCCGACGCGTGCGGCCGGTGGCAAACTCCCTCGCACAGCATCGGGGAATCGGCGAAAATACACCGTCATGGGAGTGACTGCCGGACGGCCGCCCTGGACAGTGACCCTCGTCTGCGGCGCCTCCGGGGTAGGCAAGTCGACCGTGGCCGTTCCGCTGGCCGTCCGGTACGCCACACCGCTGGCAGAGGCGGACGACATTGTCACCGCGCTCACGGCCATGACAGCTCGCCAAGTTCGCTGCTATCGCGGACTGGGCTGCCTCCGACGAGTTCCCCGTCGCGTTCATGTGTACCGAGCTTGGCGTGTCCCGTTCGGGCTACTACGCTTGGCGTGGTGGCGCGCCCAGCCGCCGGTCCCTCGACGACACCACCTACACCACTCTGATCAGAAAGATCTGCGCCGAGGGGCGCGGCAACCCCGGCGTGCGCCGCGTCCGCGCCGGCCTGGCCGCGTCCGGTCACCAGCTGTCCCACAAGCGGGTCTGGCGTCTCATGCGGGCCGGCCGGCCTGCAAGGACGCCACCCCAAGGCCTGGAAACGCACCACGATCGGCGGCGACCGGCCTGTACCGGCACCCGACCTGATCGGCCGTGACTTCACGGCCCCGGCACCCGACACCCGCTGGTGCGGCGACGTCACCTACGTCAGGACCTGGGACGGATGGGCCTACGTCGCGACCGTGATCGACCTGTACTCCCGTGCCGTCGTAGGCTGGGCCGCCGCCGACCACATGCGCACCAGCCTCGTCACCGACGCCCTCGACATGGCCATCGCCCGCCGCCAGCCACCGGCAGGAGTCATCTTCCACTCCGACCGCGGCAGTACACCTCCAGCGCCTTCGACACGCACTGCAAGAAGAACAAGGTCCGGCGTTCCCTGGGACGGACCGGTATCTGCTACGACAACGCCGTCTCGGAATCTTTCTTCGCCACCTACAAGAAAGAACTCATCCACACCCGCCCCTGGCCAACCCTGGCCGACCTGAAAAGAGAAACCGCCGACTGGATCGAGAACCACTTCAACACAACACGTCGCCATTCCACCCTCGAATACTTGACACCCAGGGAATACGAGCTAGGCTACAGACACATCGGCCAACTGGCAGCCTAAGAGGGCGTCCAAAAAAGCGGAAACACTCCACGCCGCGCTCGGGGTGCTCGGCAAGCTCGGTGCGTCCCCCTGCTGTTCTTCCGGGGCTACTCTTCACACCCCCGGCCGAGAGACCGGGTTGAGCCCCGGGTCGTCGTGGCTGGCGGTGGCGTCGTCCGAGGCGCGCCCCGGGTCGTCTCGCGCCGTCCCGCTGAGCACCAGCCTGGTGCCGTCCTGCGCCCACGAGACGTACATCGGATCACTGATCTCCCCGACGAACCGACCGCCGTCCACCACGTTGTGGAAGGCGAGCATCACCCAGCGCCCGGACCGGTCCCGGACCAGGCGTCCGCTGTAGAGGGACTCGTCGGTCACCTGCACCGCGCGCGTGACATCGTAGGGACCCAGAAGCGTCTCGACGGGAACGCACCACGTTCCGCCGTGTACGCCGCGCTCACGGCGTTCCCGGGAGAGCTCACCCCGCAGGCACGAGAACACCAACACGGGACGACCGTCGACGACCTCGACCTGGGGGACCTCGAGATGTCCGAAACCCGTCTGCGGCAGGCTCAGGGGTGGCTGGGCCGACCAGTGCACCAGGTCGTGGGAACGGGCGTGTCCGATCACGCCCCGTTGGTCACCGGGCCCGGTCGCGGCGCGCGCGGTGACCAGCATGTGCCAGCCATCGCCGGCCGGGTCACGCAACACCCACGGGTCGCGCCATGCCTCGTCGGGCCACTGTGCGTCGACCAGCTGCTCGTACCAGTGCGGATCACTCTCCAGCACCGGCGCTGCCGGATGTTTCTCCCAGGTGTGGAGGTCTGTGGAGGTGGCGAGGCCGATCCGCTGTTTGAGCCCCCGCTCGCCGGAACTGGCACCGGTGTAGAACATCATCCAGGTTCCGTCGTCGTCCCGGACGACCGATCCGGTCCAGGTGGCGATGTCGTCGAAGGCCACCGGGTCGCTGGGCGCGACCGCGTCCGCGACCTCGTCCCACCTGGTGAGGTCGGACGAGACGGCATGCCCGACGACGGCCTTCCAGTGGCGCTGGTCGGGATCGCCGAGAGCGCGGGATGCCTTGAGGAAGAACATATGGTAGTGCACGCCGTCGTCGGCGAACCAGAAGTCCCATGTCCAGACGTCCGGGAGTCGCAGCATCACGTGCCCTTCCTGTGCGGTGGTTGTGGGCCCGGTCAGCCGGAGACCCGGGAGACCCGGTGGGGTGGCGGGCTGACGGAAGCGCGTCGAACGAGCGGGCACGACATGAGCTGGGGAAACCCCTCACTGGCCCGAGGTTGCGACGACTCGATGAGACCGAGCAGCGTGTCGGCGGCCCAGCAGCCCATCTCGTAGTGCGGCAGCGCGACGGTGGTCAGCCCGGGATGAAGTCCGTTGGCGATGATTTCCTGGTTGTCGAATCCCACGACCGACAGGTCACGCGGGATCTCCAGGCCGAGCTCCGCGGCGGCCCGGTAGGCGCCCATCGCCATACGGTCGTTGAAACAGAACAGCCCGGAGGGACGTCCCCGCCGCGTCAGCAGTGCGTGCGCGGCGATGTACCCACCGGTGGCCTCGGATTCCTCGGCGATGACCAGACGTGGGTCATAGCGGATGCCCGCGTCCTTCAGAGCGGCCCGGTAGCCCTCGAGCCGGCCGTGCGTGGCCGGAATGTCATCACGGTTGGTGATGAATCCGATCCGGGTGTGCCCGTGCTGGAGCAGTTCCTCGACGGCCGCCCGTCCGCCCCCGAACTCGTCGGGAACGACAGCCGGCATCGTGTCGTCGGAGCGCGCGTCGAGCAGGACCGTGGGAAGCCCGCTCAGACCGGGGGGAAGCTGGACGTGACTGTGGTACATCCGTGCGTAGAGCACCCCGTCGACCTGGCGCTGAACGAGTTCCTTCACGGCACGCTGCTCGGCCTCGGCACTGCCACCGGTGTTGAACAGCATCGGTATCAGACCGTGTTTGAGTGTGGTTTCCTGTACACCGAGAATAATTTTTCCCGCGTGCGGTGTCGTGGCTATGTGGTCGCTGATCAGGCCCACGGTGTTCGTCCGGCGCAGACGCAGACCCCGGGCCAGTCGGCTGGGCGTGTAGCCCAGCCGCTGTGCTGCCTCGAGCACCCGTTCCCGGGTTTCCTCGGCGACCCGCGCACCTTCGGTCCTGTTGAGAACGTGGGAAACCGTTGTCTGGGAGACACCGGCGGCGGCGGCGACGTCACGGATGCTTGCCCTGTTGCTCCTCATGTCGCCTTCGTACCTCTTCTTCCCCGCCTGGCGCCAGACCGGGTTTGTCCCCCTGCGCCGCCGGACCGGTCTACTCGTCCCAGAGACCGTGTTCCGGCCACCGACGGGGCAGTCGCTGGTCTACCGGCGGCAGTTCGGCAACCGGTACATGCGGCTCAAGCTGGTACCAGTAGGCCACGCTGGAGTAGTCGTTGCCCTGGCCGTTGGCATGGCCATGCTCGATGGTGACGCGGATCGACTTCTGAAAGCGGACCGGGTCCTCGATGTGGAAGCGGTACATGCTCCACAGACCGAAGTGCTCCTGCACGCTGCTGGCCAGGGTGATGCCGTGATAAGGCCCGGCGTAGGCCCCGCTGGGGAAACCCCAGGCCGCGTTGAAGTAGTCCTCGGTGCCGGTCCCGTGCAACGACGGAGGCCACGCCTCGCCGTCGATAAAGATCATGTCGTCGCCCTCGCCGGGCCATGTGTACGTCTGGTTGGACGCGTCGAAGTTGTCGATGCTCAGCACGCATCCCACGTAGTGCCCGGTGCCGACGGCGTCGAGTATGACGTAGTTGTCGTCACCGGTGAGATTGATGCCGGGGAGGTCCCACGGGGCCGGGTTCTCGATCTCCGAGACGTGCTCGACCTTCTCGCAGGGCTTCTCCTGCCGGTAGTACGCGTGAAACCGTCCGACGTCGTCGGGAACCGACTCCTGGGTGAGCTCGTAGTCGACGTAGAAGAACAGGTTCTCGACGGGCTGGTCGCTCTCGTTGCGTAGCTGGATACGCGCGCCGGTACCGAAGGGCATGGGGAAATAGGTGTTCATCGCGGCGGCGAACGGTCCTTTGGGGCCACGTCTCGGGCCGAATACCATGCTCATCGGAAGTGACACGTAGTGTGTGCAGGTGGCGTGGCCGACCCCGAAGAAGTCCCCGAGCGGCGCTCGCACACTCGGGTGCTCCGCCCCGTCCCAGTACATCTCCAGGACCAGCTTCCGCAAGTACTGCGGGGAATAGCACCGGGTGGTCATCCAGATGTGCTCGATGACGCCGGCACCGGAGATGTCGGCCATGACGTAGGTCTCGCCCGGGGCGACGGTTCTGAAGTCCCTGTTTCCGCCGGTCCGGTCCCAGCTCGCCGACCTCAGCGACCTTCCGGGCTTGACGTAGGGGAGGCCGCTGAGTGGGCTGTTGGGTTGCCAGAAACGCATGACGGGACCTCCGGTCGTTGACGTGACGGTGAGTCGAGAAAGGACATTCGTGCCTGTTCTTCCCTGTTCTCCGGGTTTTTTCCTGCCGGCTCTGGCTGTGCGCCGGGGCGGTCGGTCAGCCCTTCACCGCGCCCAGTGTGAGACCGGCGACGATGCGCCGCTGGAGAAGAAGGGTGAACAGGACGACGGGAATGGAGTAGACGGTTGCCAGCGCCGTCATCGGCCCCCACTGTAGGCCGAACTGCGTCTGGAAGTTGGCGATGACGATCGGTGTTGTCTGCGCCTCCACCGCGGTCAGCAGGAGGGCGAAGAGGAACTCGTTCCACGAGGCGAGGAAAGCGAAGATCGCGACGACCGCGAGTCCGCCGGAGATGACGGGAACGACCACCCGCCACAGCACCCCCATGCGGCCGCATCCGTCCACCTTCGCCGCATCTTCCAGCTCTACCGGAACGGCCGCGAAGAAGCTCGTCAGGAGCCAGATGGACAGGGGCAGGGAAATCGTGGTGTGCGCCAGCGCGAGGCCGGCCGGCGTGTCCCGCAGGTGCAGGAAATTCATCATGCCCACCAGCGGGACACCGATTGCCACCGGCGGGACCATGCGGGTGACCAGGGCCACCATGATGAACACCCGACCACTCACGGTGCGGTAACGGGTGATTCCGTAGGCGGCGGGCACCGCGAGCACCAGCGACAAGACCGTGCTGGTGGCCGCGGTGCTGAAGCTGTTGACGAAGGCGGGTACCACACCCGCCGTGGTCAGTGCGCTGCGGTAGTTCTCCAGGCTCCAGCCACGCGGCAGGATCGCCGGCGGCACGGAGATCGCGTCTGACGGTGTCTTGAACGAGGTGCCCACCAGGTAGGCGAACGGGAATCCGTAGAGCACGACCACAAGAATCAGCAGGAGCCACAGCAGCGCTCGGGTGTTCCCTGGACGGGTGCGTGTGCTGATCATGCTGACTCCTTCCCCGGGTTCCAGATCGTGGCGAGCGCGACCGCCGCGAGGACGAACATGGCCAGCAGGTAGAGGGTGCCCATGGCGGAGGCGAGTCCGGGTTCCCCGAAGCGCACCATGGTCCGGTAGATGAGCAGGCTCAGCGTTTCCGAGGCCGACTGGGGTCCGCCGTCGGTCTGGATGAGGATGACGTCGAACGCACGCACCGCGTCGATGCCCCGGACGACGAGTGCGACCGCGATGACCGGACGAAGCAGCGGCAGGATGATCCGCATCAGCATCTGCACCGGGCCGGCACCATCCAGCCTGGCGGCTTCGAGGATGTCGGGAGCGATGTTCTGCAGGCCGGCGAACAGTATGAGCGACATGAACGACGTCGTCAGCCAGATATCCGGCAGGGCGACCGAGAAGAGCACGATGTCGGGGTCACTGAGCCAGCCGATGTCATCGGGGCTGCCGATGACGCCGATCCGGCTGAGGATCTCGTTGACGATTCCGAAGTTGTCGATCAACATGAACCGCCACAACAGGCCGGCCACGATCGGGGCAATCATCAGGGGATACAGGAAGGCCGTTCGAAGAAGACGCGACCGCTGCCCGAGTGTGTGGAAGAGAAGGGCTGTCGCCAGACCGAGCACGAACTCCATCGAGACGACGAAAACCGTGTAGATGGCCGTCCGCAGCGCCGCGCCGGTGAAGTCCGCGGAGGTGAGGGCTTCCCGATAGTTGTCCAGGCCCACGAACTCCCGGGTACCGGCCAACGGCGAGATCTCGTAGAGGCTGTCGAGGACCAGCCTTCCCAGCGGCCAGGCGACGAAGACACCCAGAAAGGCCGCCGCCGGCAGCATCAGCAGCAGTGCGAAGCGCCCATCCGTCATCAGCAGGCGGCGACCACTACCACGAACTCCCCGCCGGCCGGCGGTGGCCGTTCTCCGGTATTTCCGTGCTGTCACGATATGGTTGGTGCTAGCTGACAAGACGCTGCACATCCTCGCGGGCGTCCTTCAGCAGGGCTGCGTAGTCGGCGTTGTCGGTCAGCGACTTCTGCAGCATGGGCACGAGGACGGTGTCGACGATCTGCTGCCATTTGGGGGTCGCCGGGCGGACCTTCGTCGCCGGGGCGGACAGGGTGTCCAGCAGCGGAGTGAAGTGCTCGTAGCCGGGTTTGTCGGAGTACTTATCGAAGGCCGATCTGCGGGCCGCCAGGCCGAGTGAGGACTGGATGCCCAGCGCGTTGTTCTCATAGCTGAACTGGATGAACTCCGTGGCCAGCTCGGTGTTGCGGCCGGCCGCGGGAACGGACAGGTGCCATGGCCCCGGAATGGCCGCGATCCCGGCACTTCCCGCGATCATGGGTGCTGCCCCCACCTTGCCGTGGACGGGCGAGTCCGAGGGGATCAGCGGGAACGCGTGGGCCCAGAAGCGCAGCATCGCCGTTTTTCCCTGGTTGAACAGGTTCTGTGCCCCGGCCCAGTCGAGCTGCGCGGCTCCCGGCGGAGCCACCCGATGACGGTTGTTGAGGTCGCTGTAGAAGCGGAGCGCGGCCAGATGCTGCTCGTTGTCAATGATGATGTTGTCGTCCGGGTCCAGAACCACACCGGGGGACCCCGCCTGCAGGACGTGGGCGAGCCACTCGGTCTCCACCGCCCCCTTCACGTCGGTTCCGTAGAGCTCGGTGCCCCGCGTGAAGAAGCGGGCCGTGTCCTCGAACTGCTGCCAGGTCTTCGGCACTTCGAGCGGATACCCGAACTGGCTCTCGAACGCCGTCCGTTCCCCCGGAGCCTCGAACAGGTCCTTCCGGTAGAAGAGGATCTCCGCGTTGGTCCAGGTGGGCATGGCCACGAACCTGCCGTCGACCTGTGCCTCGGAGACCAGCGCCGGGAATAGGTCGGACTTGACGTCCGCGGTGAACAGCTCGTCCAGCGGGTGCAGGGCGCCGGCGAAGGTCGACAACCAGATCGCGTCGACCGCCGCGACGTCGAACGAGACCGTGCCCGAAGAAAGTTCGCTGCTCAGTCTGTTGAAGAGCCCGTTGTACGGTAACTCCACGAAGGAGACCGCATGACCGGTCTCCTGATGGAACAACTCGGCGATCTTCGTCAGCTCCGCCTTGCCACCGGCCTCGCACAACAGGGTGAGGGGGGCGTTGGAACCGCTGGTGTCGCCACTCTGCCCACCGGCACCGCAGGCAGATGCAATCATACTGGTGAGCCCCACTGCCCCGCTCATCTGCAGGACCCCGCGACGGGTGAGCCCGGATCTGGCTTCGCTCGGAGTGCTAGCCATTCGTGCCTCCATTGACTGTCAGTTGACTGTCAGTAATAAGATGACTGTCAGTAATCGAAACTGATGAGATCGAAACTGGCGATGTCGGCCCGTACGGGCCTGGTGGTCCGATCCGAATCTTGTGCCGAAACGATTTGGCACGACGTAAGCTAGACCGACCAATGGGGTGGGTCAAGAGGGTAAAGAGGTAAGTAGTCGGAAGTCTTGTGGTTGGTCGGCGCTGGGGTCGGCGCCGGTGTGGGCTGTGTGTGGTTCGCTGGTCGCGCTGGGTGATCTCCAGGCTGTCGGGGTGGTTTGCTGCGGTGTGTGACGGTTGGGGAGTCGGCCGTGGGTGTCGCGGTCGAGGGTGATGGCGTGACGCTGGCGGGGGTGCTGGCGGAGAACGCCTGGCTGCGTGGCCAGTTGGCCGAGCGGGACGCCGAGATCGCGGCGCTGCGGGCGCGGGACGCCGAGCGGGAGACCGAGCTTGAGGCGTTGCGGGCGGAGCTCGTGGTGCTGCGGAAGGTCGTGTTCGGTCGGTCGTCGGAGAGGGGCGCCGGGCCGGCGCCTGCGCCGGCGGGGCGGGATGGCACGGACGGTGGCCAGCTGGCGGGCGGTCGGGAGGCCGCGGGCCGGGAGGCGCCGCGGCGTGGGCCGGGGGCGCGGGCGGGTCGGCGGGACTACGGCGGTCTGCCGCGCCGGGATCTCGACTGTGACTTCCCCTCGGGTGGCTATGCCTGCCTGGAGTGCGGGACGCTGTTCACGCCGTTGGGTGAGCACCGGGTCGAGCAGGTGGACTGGCGGGTGCTCGTCGAGCTGCTGGTCTCCCACCGGCGCCGCTACCGGCGGGGGTGTGGCTGCGGCGGGCCGGTGACGGTGACCGCGCCGGGCCCGTCGAAGGCGGTCGGGCGGGGCCTGTTCACCAACCGGTTCCTCGCGATGCTGCTGGTGGAGCGGTATGTCGCGGGCCGGTCCCAGAACTCGCTGGTCACCGGACTGGCACGCCACGGCGCCCAGATCTCGCCGGCGACCCTGACGGGGGCGTGCGCGCAGGTCGCGGGCCTACTCGCCCCGCTCGCGGAGAAGATCGTCGCCCGGTCGCGGGGGTCGTGGCACCTGCACGCCGACGAGACGACCCGGCGGGTGTTCACCCCGGACAGCGCCGGCGGGCCGGCCCGCCGGTGGCTGTGGGTGTTCCTCGGCCCGGACTCGGTGTGCTTCGTGATGGACCCGTCCCGCTCGGCGGCGGTGCTCGCCGGGCATGCCGGGATCAGCGAGGCCACCGGCCAGCTCGACGGGGACGACGGCGCCGGCGGCCCGCGCCAGCTGGTGATCTCCTCGGACTTCTACGCCGTCTACGCCTGCGCTGGCCGCAAGGCGGACGGGATCGTCAACCTGTTCTGCTGGGCCCACGTCCGCCGGTACTTCATCCGGGCCGGGGACGCGAACCCCGCCCAGCTCGGGATCTGGGCCCGCCACTGGCGCGAGCAGTTCGGCGCGCTCTACCAAGCGCACGCCGAACTCGCCGACGCCTGGCAGACCGCGGCCAGCGCCCCGAGCCCGGCGGCCGAGCGCCGCCTCGCCGCCGCCCACGCCACCTGGGACGCCGCGATCGGGGCGATCGACACCGCCCGCCGCGAGCAGACAGCCTCCCCCGGCCTACAGGAACCCGCGAAGAAAGCCCTGGCCACGATGGACCGGGAATGGGACGGGCTGATCGCCCACCGCGACTACCCCATGATCGGGCTGGACAACAACCCAGCCGAGAGAATGATCCGCAAACCGGTGATCACACGGCGCAATACCGGCGGCTCCCGCACCGACGACGCCGCCTGTCGGCATGCCCACACGCAACTTCCGACTACTTACGTGAAGAGTGAAGAGAAGGTTTTCGGGTCGCCCTCGGGTCGGGCATCCTCATCGCAGGGCCGGCCAGGGAGGTGATGACCCTGGCCGGCCCCGAGCTCGGCTACGCGCGGATGTCTTCTGTGTTCAGCTTGTTACGACGTTCTGGATCACGCCGACCCCGCTGAAGACGTTGACACCGAAGAACCCACTGCTGTAAGTGCTGTCAACGGCGTCTATGACCGGCGTCGCTCCTCCGTCGAAGTAGACTCTGATGTTGGGACCGTTGGCCACCACCTTCAGGTGGTACGTCCGGCCTTCGACGATCGGTGTGTTGAAGACGCCTATCACCGAGCCGGGGCGCCACAGTTTCACCAGGCCGTTGGTGTCGACGTTGGCGGTGTAGTGCCCGGTCGCGTCGGCGTTCGACCGGAAGGTCAGCGCGGCGGCGACCCCGTTGATCACCTTGACGTCACCCTCATAGGTGAAGTTGGTCCCGGTCTGGTCGCTGAGGTAGAAGCCGTCCCCGGCGACCCGACCCTTGACACCGGCACCGGGGACGGTCCACAGCCCGGTCGCCGGCCGCCAGGTTGCTCCCAGGTTGGAGACGAACCCGGTGGCGTTGACGTTGGCATTCTGCACGACGCCGGTCCCGCCGAAGACGTTGGTCCCGAAGTACCCGCTGGTGTAGGCGGTGTCGACGGCGTCGATCACGGGGGTGGGGCGGTGGTCCAGATAGACCCTGATGATGGAGCCGCTGGTCACCACCTTCAGGTGGTAGGTGCGGCCTTGGGAGATCGGGGTGTAGAAGATCCCGATGTCCCGGCCGGGGCGCCACAGTTTCACCAGTCCGTTGGCGTCGACGTTGGCGGTGTACTGCTGGGTGGCGTCGCTGTTGGCCCGGAAGGTGATCCCGGCTGCCACGGCGGTGTCGAGGCGGAGATCACCCTCGTAGGTGAAGTCGGCTCCGGTCTGGTTGCTCAGGTAGAAACCGTCCCCACCCGCGGTGCCCTGCTTGCCCGTGGTGGTGTCGACCCACGTCCCGCCGGCCGGGTGCCAGGGGCCGGCCAGGTTGCTCTCCAGGGTGGACTCCCCAGAACCCCACGCTGACTGCAGCCGGTGGAACTGGAGCGACACCAGCTGGACGTTGCCGCCTTCGGCATACAGCTGCACACCCTGGCTCGACGGTGCCGAGTTGAAGTTGACGTTGTCGGTCCAGGACAGCTTGCCGTCGTTGCCGAAGATCTCCAGTTGCCCGCGGTCCACCAGTAGCCGCATCCTGACCCGTCCGTTGATCGGCGCCAGCGGTGCGCCGTAGAGCGTCTGCGCAGTCCGGTCGTAGGTGACGGCACGGTCGAAGGTTCCGTCACTGCGGGTGTGTAATCGGAAGCCGAACCGTGACGCTGTGGCGGTGGCCGTGTCGAACTCGGCGATGATCTCGTAGGTGTCGGCGAAGGTGCTGGTGAGGGGATCGCTGGCCGGATCGGGGGTGATGTCGCGGTTTACCCATGATTGAGAATCGACGCGCAGGGACGCGATCTCGCCGACGGGATTGCGGGTCAGGCGTATCCCCTCGGGATAGGCGCGCAGGCCCAGTTCCGCGGGGAAGGAGGCATTGCCGGTCCAGACGCTGCCCTGGTTCGATCTCATCCAGGCCATCTGCACGATCCGGTTGTCCGGCATGTGGTTGAAGGTCAGCCCGGCATAGAAGGTGCCCTCGAAGGTGTTGTGCCCCTGGTCCATCCGTTGCGGCGACGTCCACTCCGGGGTGAAGGTGACACCGTCGAAGGAACCGATGACGTACTCGCCGCCGGCGTCGGTCATGACCCACCTCGTGTTCCCCGGGTCGCCGTCGACGGCCAGGGAGAACAGGTCCGGACATTCGTACAGCCAGTCGGCGGCATACCGGCTGCGAAACGTCCAGGTCAACAGGTTGGGTGAGGTGTAGATGTTGACGCCGTTCCCCCCGGCGTCGGACCAGACCACCATCACCCACCGGTTGGAAGGCGCATGCCAGAACACCTTGGGATCACGACTGATGCCGGCCGGTGTGACGACCTTCTGACCTTGGTTGTAGATCTGGAACGTTTTCGCGGCGTCGTTGCTGTAGTTGATGCTCACGCCGTTGGTGGCGGTGAACACGAGGATCGGTGCCTCGCTCCCGGTCTGCAGACCCGAGGTGTTGTTGGTGTCGACCACCCCGGCCCCGGACCACAGGTCATGCGGATGCACACCCGGTTCCAGCGCGATCGGCTTCTGCGTCCAGTGCACCAGGTCGGGGCTGGTGGCATGTCCCCAGTGCATGGTCTCCCAGAGGAGGCTGTGCGGATTGTGCTGATAGAAGACGTGGTAGAGGCCATTGTGGTACAGCGGGGCGTTGATGTCGTTCATCCAGCCGCCGCGCGAGCTGAAGTGGAACTGGCCGCGTAAGGGCTCGGTGTAGTCTGTCGTCGGGTACGGGAACTCGGGGTAGTCGCTGACCTGTCCGGCCAGGGCGGGCACGGCCGGCAGAAGGGAGGTGAACACCGCCGCGAGAGCGACCGTCACCGCGGTGAACCTGACCCGCGTGAGGCTGCTACGCATGAGTCTGACAAGTATGGACATCCTTTTTCTCTCCTACGGTGTCACGGCGTCGGGCGGAAGGTGTAGTTGGAGGTGTACGAAACGAACTCGGACGCCGTCCCGCTGTCCAGAACCTTCGTGCCGGTCGTCGTCGCGTCGAGGACGACGTTCTTTACGCCCACGTTGGCCGTGACGTGGTTGTTGGAGATGAAGTTCCCGTTTCCGGACGCGACCAGGATGATCGTTGGTGTGGCGCCGAGGGGGGTGATCTTGCTGGGGTCGACGTAGAAGGCAAAGAGGTTCGTGGAGACCATGTTGTTGTCCCCGCGCAGGTGCACCAGCCCGTACAGGTCGTCCTTGCCGTTGTTGTAGGACTGCATCGGAGGCCACGGCTCAGCCTCGCGCCGGAAGTGGTTGCTGCTGATCAGGTTCTCCTTGTTCAGCCCCTCGAAGTCGATGATCCCCGGGTAGAAGTCGTGCAGACGGTTGGCTGTGATCGTTGAGCGGTTGGTGTTCTTGAAGTGCACCGCGCTCCTTCCCCGGGGGAAGATGTTGTTACCGGAGACAAGCAGACCCTCGTGTCCCTCGGCGAACACCGAGTAGCCGACGTAACCCGCACCGATCAGGTTGTCGGTGATTTTGGACGCCTGTCCCGAGCCGGTCAGCTCGATGCAGCTCCCGCATTCGGCGATGAAGTTGTCGCTGACGCTCAGTGCGTCGGCGTTCGTGACTATCAGTGCGTGCTCGAGGTAGACGAAGCCCATCCCCTCGAACCTGAAAGCGTCGTTGCTTGTGGCGACCCGAACTCCGGTCTTTCCGTTGACATACGAGTTCTGGTTGGTGCCGAAGCTGAGGCCATCGAGGCAGAAGTTCGAGAACACGACCGAGCTCAGTCGTGGGTCTCCCGTCCGGGACACCAGAAACGCCTCGCTGTTGCCGTCGGTGTTCTCGACCTTGATACGGCTGCTTCCCGGCCATAACTCGTGCCACGCCGAGGTGTTGGACGTGTTGTACCGTATGCTGGACGAGGTGAAGCCGTGGCCGGATCCCTTGATGGTCAGGTAGCTGATGTCGACGGTCACCCGTGTCTTCAGGGGGTAGTCCCCCGGTGGGATGTAGATGACGGCTCCGGGCTTCGCCGACTGGTTGGGCTGCTGGGCCTTGATGTCGCGGATGATGTCGTTGATTACCACGCCGACGTCGACGTAGCAGGTGATGGAGGGGTTGCTGGGGACGGTCCAGGTGGTCACGTCATAGAGGGTAGACAAGGTCAGCCACGTCCTTCTCTGTCGGCTGGGTGGGGTACGCGCAGGAATGACACCCGCGGCCATCGGATATGCCGGTCGTGCGGCGTGGTGTGGCCCACGTGGGGTTCAGGCCACGCCGATGAGGGAGTTGTGGGGGTGCTGAGTCGTGGCAGCAGGCTCCTCTCCGTTCGGGGAATCAGGGGTGTCGGGCCGCAGGAATACGGGACCGACCGGGATCACGCCGGGTAGCGACGTGGCCACCAGCCCACCGAGGAGTAGGCGGCGGGTGACAGGGGTTCCGTGTGGCATGAGGTTCTCCTCCGGAATGGTGCGCGGTCGGATGCCGTGACCGATGAACGGGCGATGTCGAAGACGGAAGATCCCGGGGTGGTCTCCTCTGCGGCCGGGAATCCGGGCGACCGGGGAACTTCTCATACGAACGTGGGTACGAGGTACCGCATCCAGGTCTCCCGGGCCGAGAGCCTGTTCGGATGATCCACGCCCAGACGATCCGGGGTGCGATGGGAGTGTCGGGCTTCAGATGATCAACATGTGGGGCAGTCGGCGGAGGTGCCTGCCTGCTGGAACGGTCGGTTGCGTCAGAATCACTGTTTTTGGGACGATATGCCCGGATCCCGGTGCAGCCCGAAGTCACTCTGGTCTGACTGGGAGCGTGTCTGAGAACCATCTGTCCGGCTTCCTGATCGGACGATGGTCCTGAGCACACTCTGAGAGCCGGATGCCTCATGGGCTGGTAACACGTGTTAGTGTGCCGGGTTGCCGGCACGTGTCAAGATGTTTGCAATTTTTATGTGAACGGAGAAGATGCCAACCGCTCGGCTTGCCAGGCCATCCCAGCGCGACGTGGCCGCGCTCGCAGGGGTGTCGAGAACGACTGTGTCCTTCGTGATGAACGGGGTTGCCGACGCCGCCAAGATCTCGCCGGAGACACGCGCACGGGTGTGGGCAGCCGTCGAGGAGCTGGGGTTCCGGCCGAACGAGATCGCCCGTAGCCTTCGTTCGAGCAGAAGCAACGTGCTCGGTCTGGTCACCAGTGAGATCGCCACCACGCCCCATGCGGTGGCAATCATCAAGGGTGCGCAGGAGACCGCCTTCGCGCACGACAAGACGCTTCTGATCGTTGACACCGACGGCAGGCGGGACCTGGACGGAGAAACCATCACGAAGATGAGCCGGTGGCAGGTCGAGGGTCTGATCCTTGCCACCGACCACCACCGGGAACTGGTACCGCCCGACGGAATCGGCCAGACACCGACCATCCTCGTCAACTGTTTCCCGGCCGACGGTTCGCTGACATCCATCGTCCCGGACGAGCGACAGGGCGGCTGTCTGGCCACCGAGACCCTGCTCGCGGCCGGGCACCGACGCATCGGGTTCATCAACGGCCCGGATCGCTTCCCCGCGTCGGTCGGCCGCATGCGGGGATACCGCGACGCTCACCGGGCCGCGGGAGTCGACCCGGACGAGCGGCTGATCCGCGTCGGCGACTGGTGGCAGGAGTCCGGTTTCCGGCATGCCGCCGACCTTCTCGGTCTTTCCGAACCGCCCACGGCCCTGTTCTGCGCCAACGACTGGATGGCCATGGGGGCGTACGACGCGGTGAGGGAACGTGGCCTGCGCATCCCCGGGGACGTGGCGATCATCGGATTCGACAACCGCGAGCAGATCGCCGCGCACATGCGACCCCGACTGAGCACCGTCGCACTGCCCTACCACGACATGGGCAGGATGGCGGTCGAAAGGCTCCTGGCCACGGAACAGACCGGGAGCACGGACGTCGAACGGCTTCTGGTGCCCTGTCCCCTGGTGACCCGTGAGTCGGTCTGAACACCACCCCGTCCGAGGGATGCCCTGGGGTGAGTTTCCCCTCTGAGCGTGGAGAACATCACGGACAGAGGATGAGGCGATTGTCATGGAATCGCGTCGTAGGTTCGATCGGGAGTTCAAGGAAGGCGCTGTCCGTATCGTTCTCGAGACAGAGAAGCCGGTCGCAGCTGTGGCCCGTGACCTGGGAGTTCACGAGGCAACGCTGGGAAACTGGGTGAACGCGGCGCGTCGTAGGGAAAAGAAGGGCGAACTGTCCGAGGACGAGAGGGTCGAGCTGGAGCGGCTGCGGGCGGAGAACGCGAGACTCACGATGGAGCGTGATGTCCTCAAGCGATCTGTGGCCCTCTGGGTGAACGAGGCGATGGGCCGGACGGCCCGGTAGAACTGGCCGGGTTCATCGTTTCCCAGAGGGCCGAGCATCAGGTTCCGTACCGGCTGTCGTGCCGGCTGCTGAACGTCTCCGAGTCCTGGTTCTACAAGTGGCGGCATGGTGACCGGTCAGTGCGCCGGGCGCGGCGGCGGACGCTCGCGGAGACGGTGCGTTGGCTGTTCCACCTGCACCGCGGTCTCTACGGGTCGCCGCGGATCACCGCGGAACTGCGCGCTCGGGGCTGGTCGGTGTCGAAGAACACCGTCGCGGCGCTGATGGCCGAACTCGGCCTGACCGCCCGCCGGCGCCGGCGCCGCCGCGGCCTGACCAAAGCCGACAGGCGGGCCGCGAAGCCCCCGGACCTGGTCCGGCGCCGTTTCCACCCGCCCGAGGCCCCTGACCGGTTCTGGGTCGGGGACCTGACCGAGATCCCGAACAGCGAGGGTCGGCTCTACCTCGCCTCGGTCCTGGACCTACACAGCCGCCGAATCGTCGGGTTCGCCCTCGGCACCCGCCATAACCCCGCCCTGGCCACTGCCGCGCTGCGCACCGCCGTCACCGCCCGCGGCGGCCACGTCGACGGCGTCGTCCTGCACACCGACCAGGGCGGTGAATACACCGCCACCGACTTCGCTGACACCTGCTGAAAATCAGGCGTCACCCAGTCGATGGGACGCACCGGCAGCGCACTCGACAACGCCGTCATCGAATCGTGGCACTCCACCCTCGAATGCGAGCTCCTCGCCCGGCAGCGGTTCACCACCCGCGCCCAGGCAAAAACCGCCGTCGCCGACTACATCGACTGGTACAACACCAAACGCCGCCACTCGACCTGCGGCGGACTACCACCAGCCACCTACGAACAACAGACCCGGCCAGGCCACATGACCGTTCCAGACAAAACCACAAACGTGGAGACGGCTGACGCCGCCCCCCATCCCCGAGAACCACGTGCCGGGCCGGAAGCGCCGCGCACAGTACGAGGCCGCCCCTCCAAGGTCAAGGACCGCTCCGCGGCCGCCTGACGGCGGTGGCCCTCCGGGCCATCCCTGACCCCGGAGCCTCTACGACCTCGCGGCCAGGACAAACAGGGCCAGGTCGGAACCTGGCCCATCAGACGCGCGGCGCCGGGTACACCCACCCACAGCCACCAGACCAAGACCCGGCCCCGCCCCAGCCGATCATCCTCCACGGTTCCAGGGGAAGCTCGGTTCGCTCTCCCGACCACCGGCAGGGGCACGGTCTGTTGCTAGGGCTCGCAGGCCCTGTGCCCAAGAGTGCTCACCCACCGGCAGCTACCGGCACCGAGCCTGCCGTATCGCGACCCGGTACGTCCCATCAGTGCCCCCCGCCACGCACCTGGCGATCACCACCGGATCAATCCGACCCAGCGAATTAAAGATCAGTACACCATTTTGGTAACTGTCCCGACGCTCTGGGTCACATCGGCCGAGGGCAAGGGGGGCGCGAAGGCGCCTGGTTGACAGGTCAGGGCACTGCATGCATTCTTAGCTAATCCGATTCATCATGTGGGATGCATCACTGTACGTGAGGTATCTCCGATGGTCGCACCCTCGTAGAGCATCCGACACACCCACGGTGAGGGAGTACATACCGATGGCCACAGTCACGTACGAGAAGGCCAGCCGCGTCTACTCAGGTGTGGAGCGTCCGGCGGTCGACGCGCTGGATCTGGAGATCGTCAACGGTGAGTTCCTGGTCCTCGTCGGTCCGTCCGGCTGCGGAAAGACCACCAGCCTGCGGATGCTCGCGGGTCTGGAGGATGTCGACCAGGGCGCGGTCTGGATCGGCGATCGGGACGTCACCCACCTGCCGTCGAAGGATCGGGACATCGCGATGGTGTTCCAGAATTACGCCCTGTACCCACACATGACAGTCGCGGACAACATGGCCTTCCCGCTGAAGATCGCTGGAATGCGGAAGGACGAGATCCACCGGCGTGTGCAAGAGGCATCCAAGCTACTCGACCTGGAGCCGTACCTGGACCGCAAGCCCAAGGCTCTCTCCGGAGGGCAGCGGCAACGGGTAGCCATGGGGCGAGCGATCGTACGCCAGCCGCAGGTGTTTCTGATGGACGAGCCACTGTCCAACTTGGACGCAAAACTGCGGGTGTCCACTCGTGTCCAGATCGCCACGCTGCAACGCCGTCTGGGCGTAACCACGGTGTACGTCACGCATGACCAGGTGGAGGCAATGACAATGGGGGACCGGGTGGCGGTCCTCAAGGACGGGGTGCTGCAACAGTGCGACAGCCCGCGCGGCCTGTACGAGCGGCCCGCGAACGTCTTCGTGGCCGGATTCATCGGTTCTCCGGCGATGAACCTCATGGACTTCCGAATCGTCGACGGCGCCGCCGAGATTGGTGGTCTACGTGTTCCGCTGTCCCGTAGGATCATCCGCTTCACGGAAGGCGCCCCGACGGTGACATTAGGATTCCGTCCAGATTCACTGGAGCAGGCCGGCGAGGACAACGGCGGCTTCCCGGTGACCGTGAACGTGGTGGAGGAACTCGGCTCGGACGCATTCTGCTACTGCACCCTGGAGGGACAGGAAAGTACCTCTAGTAAGATAGACATCATTGCCCGTGTTAACCCTCGCACTGTGCCGGCGAAGGGCGAAAGGGTCTACCTTCATATTCGCCCCGAAGAGATGCACGTCTTCTCCACGGAGACCGGCAGGCGCTTGTCCGACTGAACGACTCCGGTCTCATCACATCTTCCGCCGCAGGCACTGGCCGGTGGTCTTCGGGGAGAACTCGCCTATCCGATACAGCTGAGAAAAATGGAAATTTCACCGCGTGGTCGGGCAACACCGTGGACACGCTCATCGTGGACGCCCATTTACTGGCTCGACATTGCGCGCACGAGCATCCGTTGTTCCGCACGGCGCTCCCGACCAGCCCTGGATCGCCCAAGCAAAAATGGTTCTTTTTCTGGAAAAGACCGGCGTCCAACCGCCCGCGCTGTGCCCGAACAGACACGGGTGCGCTGTCCGTACTGGAATCGCATCCAACACCTTGCCCGCACCGCCAGTGGTCTGCGCCCTGTACTGCGGCGGGCACCGCCTGTGTAGGCATCGGTATGTCCCCCCGCGATCTCGTCCCGTCTGCCATCCGTCCCGTTCACGGGGCGAGCATGCTGTCGCTTGACAAAGTTATGCAAGCAGGGCGTACTAATCCTTAGTAATTTCCGATAAAACGATTTATCTTGGGATGTGGCGTGTGACTCAGATAGGGATCGCCGACGTGGCGGCCGCCGCAGGCGTCTCCCGAACGACCGTTTCGCTCGTGCTCAACAACGTCGAGGCACGCATCTCCGACGAGACGAGAGAACGTGTGCGCCGGGTCGCGGCGGAGATCGGGTACGTGCCCAATCCGGTCGCACGCAGCCTCCGTACGCGTCGCACGCGGACGATCGGCCTGATCTCTGACCGGATCGCGACGACACCGTTCGCCGGCCGCCTGCTCGCCGGCGCGCAGGATGTGGCACGCGAGCATGAGTACCTCGTGTTCCTCGTCAACACCGACGGCGACTCCGAGATCGAGCGGGAAGCCATCCGTGCGCTCTCAGCCCACCAGGTCGACAGATTTGTTTACGCCTGCATGTGGCATCGAGAGATTTCTGTTCCCGCAGGGCTTCCAGAGTCGACCGTGTTTCTCGACTGCCGGCCTCTTGCGGACGGCTACTCCGCTGTCGTGCCAGACGACCATGCCGGCGGTGTCGCCGCGGTCCGAGAGCTGGTCATGGCCGGCCATCGCCGGATTGCCTATGTCGACACGACGGAGAAGGACCGTCCCGTTGCCGCTGAGCTGAGACACCGCGGCTATCTCGAGGTGCTGCGCGAGGCCGGCATCGGCGCCGACCCACGGCTTCATGTCACGTTCGAGACCTCGGCACTCGGCGGACGGCGGGCAACCGAGGCCCTTCTCGACCTGCCTGTCGACGTTCGGCCCACTGCCGTCTTCTTCTTCAACGACCGGATGGCCATGGGCGCCTACGTTGCAGCTCATACCCGAGGGCTCGAGATCCCTCGGGATCTTTCGGTGTTCGGTTACGACGACCAGCAACTGGTGGCGGCCGAACTCGACCCGCCACTGTCCACCATCGCCTTACCGCACTACGAGATGGGTCGCTGGGCGATGGAGATCGTGCTCGGGGTGCGGGAGGCCCCGAACGACACGTTCCTCATGCCATGCCCGGTCATCCGCCGGGCATCCGTGGGTCCGCCGCCGGCCTCGACTTCCACATCCAGTCGGCGGCGGACCTTTTTAGCAACCGAGTGACCGCATCAGCGGTCCCCGATCGGTTCGCGACGTGGCTGCCGCGCATCGTGAAAGGAATTCACCATGAAGCGTAAATCCTTTACCGGAATATTAGCAGTGACCGCCGCCGTGGCGCTTCTGCTCGCCGGGTGCGGCCAGGCGGGGAACAGCACGACGACCGCCGACGGCAGGATCCAGATACCCATGTGGACCCACTCGGCCGGCAACCCCGCCGAGCTCGCGGTGTACAAGCAGATCATCTCCGACTTCAACGAGTCGCAGGACAGGTACGAGGTAGTACAACAAGACTTTCCCCAGGTCACCTATAACGACGCGATTGTCGCGGCCGCCGCAGCGGGGGACCTGCCGTGCCTCATCGACATGGACGGACCGGTGATGCCGAACTGGGCCTGGTCCGGCTACCTGCAGGAGCTCAATCTTCCCAAGCAGCTCACGGACAGCCTGCTGCCGACGGCGGTCGGCACGTACAAGGGAAAGATCTATTCGGCCGGATACTGGGACGCCGCACTGGCAATTTTCGCGCGCAAGTCGGTGCTTGACAAGAACGATATCCGCATCCCCACCGTGGACAGGCCGTGGACGAAGGACGAGTTCGACTCCGCGCTCGCGACGCTGCAACAGGCCGGATACGATACTCCGCTCGACATCGGCGCGGAGGACACCGGCGAGTGGTGGTCGTACGCGTACTCCCCCATGCTGCAGAGCTTCGGTGGCGACGAAATCAATCGAGACACCTACCGCACGGCAGAGGGCGCTCTTAACGGGCCGGCTGCCGTGAACTTCTTCACGTGGTTCCAGGATGCCTTCAAGAAAGGCTGGGCAAGCAACTCCGGCACGATCGGGAACCAGGAGTTCGTCGACGACAAGGTCGCGCTGAGCTACACGGGCGTGTGGAATGCGCTCGACTCGCTCGAAAAGATCGGCGACGACCTGCTCATCCTCCCGCCTCCGGACTTCGGCCAGGGGCCCAAGATCGGCGGTGGCTCATGGCAGTGGGGCATCACGGCCGGATGCGAGCAAGCCGACGGCGCGCGCCAGTATCTGCGGTTCAGTTTCCAGGACAAGTACATCGCGCAGTTCGCGGACAGCCAGATCGTCATCCCCGCGACGGCCGGTGCCGAGGAGCTCTCGAAGTACTTCACGGCCGATGGCGCTCTGCGCCCCTTCGTCGTGCTCTCCCAGAAGTTCGCCCTCGCGCGGCCCGCGACCCCGGCCTATTCCGTGATCTCGTCGATCTTCGAGAAGGCGACAAAGGACATCATGAACGGCGCCGATGTGAAATCCACACTCGGCAGTGCCGTGGAGGATATCGACGAGAACATCACGGCCAACGACAACTACGGCTCCTGATCATCTCGTTCCATCCAGGTGGGGGCCGTGCACACGGCCCCCACCCCTCACCCAGAGGTCGACGATGACGTCCTCCACCCATGACGTGCCCCCGATCCGGCGGGGACGCCCTTCGGTGACCGCTCGACGGGAACGGCGCGCCGCCGTCGTGATGGCCGCGCCTGCGGTCATCCTGCTCGTGCTGTTCCTGATCGTTCCGGTGCTGCTCGGGTTAGTCCTGTCATTCACCAATGCGCGTCTCATCTCGCCGAACCCGCCCCGGTTCGTCGGGCTCCACAACTTCATCCGAGCCTTTACCGCCGACGACACCTTCCTGCGGTCCGCCTGGAACACCTTCGTGTTCGCGCTCGTCGTCGTCCCGGTACAGGCTGGTCTCGGCCTCCTGCTCGCCGTGCTCGTGAATCAGAAGCTCCGGGGAGCGACGCTCTTCCGCATCATCTTCTTCATTCCGGTCGTGACCTCGATCGTCGTCGTGTCGATCCTCTGGAAGTTCCTGTACCAGCAGAACGGGCTCATCAACTCGTTCATCGACATGGCTACCTTCGGGGCATGGAACGGGACGGCGTGGCTCAACAACCCGAGCACCGCGCTCGGCGCGATCATCGTGCTCTCGGTCTGGCAGGGTGTCGGCTTCCACATGGTGATCTGGCTGTCCGGTCTCCAGGCTATCCCCGAGGAGCTGTACGAGGCGGCACGGATGGACGGTGCCGGAACATGGCAGCAGTTCAAGAACGTAACCTGGCCGGGCCTGCGCCCCATCATGGCATTTGTTCTCGTCACCATCACGATCGCAGCGCTCGGCCTCTTCGTGCAGATCGACGTGATAACTCAGGGAGGACCCGTCGATGCCACCTCGACGGTCGTCTACCACGCGGTCCGCAAAGGCTATCAGGAGCAGGAAATCGGCTACGGATCCACCATCTCCCTTCTCTTCTTCGTCGCCGTGCTTGTCATCGCGCTCGTCCAGCGGCGCCTCACCAGAGAGAAGGACTGAACATGACCACCATCGCACGGCCCCATACGCCGGGGAAAACCCGGGTGATCGGGGTGCGCACGCTGAAACGGCGTCGCATGATCTGGTCCTATCTGGCGATGTTCGGCCTGGGAGTGTTCTTCCTATTCCCTCTCGTTTTCATGTTCGTGTCGAGCCTCAAGCCCGACGGCCAGATCCTGTCGGACATCGATTCGCCACGCGCCTTCCTCCCGGTGGGCGACATCAGCTTCGACAACTACGCCGGCGTCTTCGAGCGGGTACCCGTGGCGCGGTTCCTGCTCAACTCGGTTTTTGTGACGACGGCCATCGTCGTGCTTGGGCTGTTCGTGAACTCGCTGTGCGGATTCGCGTTGTCCCGGCTGCGCTGGCGCGGCCGGGGTGTCGTGCTCGCCGTCATCATCGCTACGCTCATCGTCCCCTTCGAGACGATCGCCGTGCCTATGGTCTACTGGGTGTCCAAACTCCCCACGTTAGTCTTCGAGGCGGGTGTACCCAAGTACGACTTCGGGTGGCTGAACACCTATCAGGTACAGATCATCCCATTCATAGCCAACGCCTTCTCGATATTCCTCTTCACGCAATACTTCTCGACCATTCCCACCTCGATCGACGAGGCCGCGCGCATCGACGGAGCGGGCTGGTTCACGATCTACCGCAGGATCATCGTCCCTCTTTCCGGGCCGGCCTTCGCCGCAGTCGCCATCCTCACCTTCCTGCCTGCATGGAACTCCTATCTCTGGCCGCTCATGGTCGTGCAAAAGGAGCAGTTGCGTCCGGTCATGGTCGGTATGCAATACTTCTTCCAGCTCAACACGGCGTGGGGCGAGGTCATGGCCTACACCACGATGATTACCATCCCGATGATCATCGTGTTCCTCGCCTTCCAGCGTTCGTTTATCACCAGCATTGCCACCACCGGAGTGAAGGGATGATCGATCAGAGGGACACCGCCCGCGTGATCGTCGTCGGCGAGGCCCTCATCGACATCGTGCACCGAGCGGACGGGACCGTCACGGAGACACCGGGTGGCAGTCCCGCCAATGTCGCCCTCACACTCGGCCGACTCGGCGTGCCGGTGCGGCTGGTCACCCAACTGGCCGACAACGCCGGCGGGCGGGCTGTGCGCGCCTGGCTCGTCGAGTCAGGCGCGCAGGTATCCGCACAGATCCCGGATGGAGGCCGCACATCGACCGCGATCGCGCGTCTCGATGCGACCGGCGCCGCGACCTACGAGTTTGACGTCACATGGTCCATCACGGTGCCCGAACTCGGAGCGGTCGGGGCTTTACAGGTCGGATCCCTGGGGGGTCTACTCGTGCCCGACGCGAACGCCGTCGCCAGCCTCGTAGCCGCGGTCGGTGACGCCCTCGTCAGCAACGACCCCGGCATCCGTCCCTCACTCATCGGCGACCCTGTGGCGGCACGTTCGCGCGTCGAGCGCCTGGTGGCAGCCGCCGCCGTGGTGAAAGCGAGCGAAGGCGACCTGCGCTGGCTGTATCCGCTCGCCTCGCCCGTCCATGTGGCCCGTCGCTGGCGTGCAGCCGGACCCGCCCTCGCCCAGGTGCTGCGCCGCTGCGCCCACAACGCCGCAATCACAGTCTCACGCGCCGGCGCCGACCCACCCTGGGCCTCGGAGATCGAAACAACCTGTATCGATTCGCTCCCCGCGACGACGAATGGCTGAGATGTTCACGCTGCGCGACTCCTGGGTGTGGGACTTCTGGTTCGCCGATGACGGCGACGTGTACCACCTCTTCTTCCTGCACGCGTCCCGGGCACTGCACGACCCCGAGGACCGACACCATCGGGCATCCATCGGGCATGCGACCTCCACCGATCTGGTGTCCTGGACACGGATCGAGGACGCGATCGTACGCGGCCAGGCCGGTGAGTTCGACGAACTTGCGACATGGACGGGATCGACGGTGCGCCACCTGGACGGCACCTGGTACACCTTCTACACCGGCTCACGACTCGCCCCCGGCGGCAAGAATGTGCAGCGGATCGGTCTCGCAACCTCGTCGGACCTCATCACCTGGACGAAGTCTCCCGAGAACCCGATCCTCTCGGCGGACCCACGGTGGTACGAAACCCTTGCCGACGCGGCATGGCACGACGAGGCATTCCGCGACCCATGGGTCTATCCGGACCCTGATGGGGACGGCTGGCACATGCTCATCACCGCGCGCGGCCGCATCGGAGACCCGCTCGGGCGCGGCGTCATCGGCCACGCCCGTTCCTTGGACCTCAAGCACTGGACGCTACTCCCGCCGCTTACCGCTCCGGCAGACGACGGATTCGGCCAGCTCGAGGTAACTCAGGTCGAGGTTGTCTGCGGCAGGCCCGTACTGCTTTTCTCCTGCCTGGCCGCACATGCCACCCCGTCGCGCCGTGCCGCCACGCCCGCAAGCGGGATCTGGGCCGCCCCGGCCGACAGCGTTCTCGGTCCCTTCGACATCGCCGGGGCCTACCAGATCACGGACGACCAGTACTACGTCGGACGGCTGCTGCGCCGCCGTGACGACGGCCGTTGGGTCATGTTCGCCTTCCACCACACCGGCGAACACGGCGAGTTCATCGGGGGCGTGAGCGATCCGATGCCGGTCGAATGGCACGACGACGAGTTGGTCGTCGCCACGCCGTTGGCGGACAAGAAAAGCAAGAGCTTTTTGGCGCCAGGTCGATCACATTTAAGGAGTTAAAGATGAATTTACGCATCAGACGAAGCGCGGGAAACAAGCATTCCGTGGTCAGGCGCCCCGTTACTCTGACGGCGGTTCTGACGGCGGCCACGGCGGCAGCCAGCATATTATTAGGCCTGCCGGCGCCCACTCCGGCGTCGGCAGTCGGTCCGAGTTACCGGGACACCTACCACTTCACCGTGCCCGACCACTGGAAGAACGACCCGCAACGTCCGGTGTACGTGAACGGCAAGTTCTATTACTACTACCTCTACAACGCCGATTACGACGCCAACCCGACGGCCAACTACGGCACCGAGTGGCGGCTCGCGACCAGCTACGACGGCGTCGTGTTCGCCGATCAGGGGGTTGCGGCACCGAAGAAGACGAACGCCAACTATGATCTGTGGTCGGGCTCAACGGTGGTCGACACCGCCAATACAGCCGGGTTCGGCGCAGGCGCCGTCGTGATGCTCGTGACCCAGATGGACCATCCGACCGAGGCGCAGAAGCTCAACGCATCCGGTCCGCAGGCCCAGTTCCTCTGGTATTCAACGAACGGCGGCCGCAACTTCACACCGTACGGCGAGGCGCCGGTCATCGCGAACGGCGGTCGGGCTGACTTCCGGGATCCGAAGGTCCTGTGGGATGCTGACCGCAACCGCTGGGTCGCGCTCATCGCCGAAGGCCAGAAGATCGGTTTCTACACCTCGGCCAACCTCAAGGACTGGACCCGGGTCTCCGAGTACACCAACAGCGGCCTCGGTATTCTGGAGTGCCCCGACCTGTTCAAGATGCGTGCCGATGACGGCACCACCCACTGGGTAATGGGCATGAGCGCAAACGGTTACCTCACCGGCGCACCCAGCACGTACGCCTACTGGACAGGAAGTTTCGACGGCACGACATTCACACCCGACACGGCGGAGCCGCAGTGGGCCGACCACGGATTCGACTGGTACGGTGCGGTCACCTGGGAGGACCCGACGGCACCACTCGACAAGCGCTACGCGATCGGATGGATGAACAACTGGTCGTACCCGCACTCGACGCCGACGTGGCCGAACGACGGCTTCAATGGAACCGACTCGATCACCCGCCAACTGGCACTGAAGAAATACGGATCGACATACAGCCTAACATCCCAGCCAGTTGCTGCACTGAACAATATTGCGACACAGACAACGAACCTCGGTACGTTCTCGGTGAACGGCACCGTGCCGCTCGCCTACAGTGGTACCTCGTACCAGCTCGAGACGACGGTGACCTGGAGCACTGCACAGAACATCGGTCTTGGGCTGCGCAGGTCGAACGACGGTACCCGCCACGCCGACGTGGGCGTGCACGACACGTACAGTTATCTTAACCGAGGTGGTACCACAAATCCGGACACTTCTGGACAGAAGCTTGAAAGTCGCGCTCCGTTCGACATGAGCGCCCAAACCGTGCACCTGCGTATCCTCGTCGACCGCACCACGATCGAAGTGTTTGTCGACGACGGGCGCTTCGTGCACTCGAGCCAGGTCTTCCCCGACCCCGCCGATGCCGGCATCGCCCTGTACTCGCTCGGTGGGACAGCGACCTTCTCCAACGTCACGATCACCGAATTCGGTAGCGTCGTCCAGAGGCCAGCACGACTGATCGCGGACTTCGAGGGCTCGACCTGGGGCAACGGATGGACCGCGACGGGCTCCTTCGCCTCCGCCGCGCCGACCGTGGCATCGCTGCCCGGACAGGTTGGCGCCAAGGTCGCCGACACCTACGTCGGCGGCGGTGACCCGGCGACCGGCACGATCACCTCCCCGCCGTTCACCATCGATCGCAACCATCTCCACTTCTCCATAGCGGGCGGCAACCATCCCCTTGGCGCGGAACCGGCCACGTCCGTCCAACTGCTCGTCGGCGGACAACCTGTCCTCACGTCAACCGGGGATAATTCGAGTACCCTGCGACATGTCGAATGGGATGTTACTGCCTATGCCGGACAGGCCGCACAATTCCAGATCCTTGACGACGCGACTGGAACTTGGGGACACCTCGTGGTCGACCAGGTCGTACTGAGCGACTGAGCGGCTGAGTCAGCTCGGTGGACCCGGGCCGATGCGTTGTGGTTGCCGGAAACCGGGTTCGGGTCATGCGGCCTGCCGGTATTCGTGGATGAGCCCGCCGAGCCGATCATGTCTGGTGATCGGCTCGGCGGGTTCGGGTGGTGGGTCGGCGCCGATGCTGAGGGTGTCTGTTTCTGGAGTGACCGGTGGGGTCGGTGCTGGTTGTAGTACGGCGACGATCCAGGGCAGGTAGGGCTGCTGATGCGGAACGGATGGCTGGGACGGCTCGTTCGGGCGTTCTCCGACGATCCCGGGCTGATCAACCTCAAGGCGGCCGTCCGGGTCGCCGCCGTCGCCCCCATGTTGCTGGCGGTCACCTATCTGGTCGGTGGGGACATGCGGCTGAGTCTGTTCGCCTGGTTCGGCTCCTACGTCCTGTTGGAGTTCGTCGAGTTCACCGGGCCGGTCAGTACCAGGCTGGTGGCCTATGTCGCGTTCGCGTTCGGCGCCGTCCCGCTTCTCGTCGTCGGGACGCTGTGTTCCCGGACGGCCTGGCTGGCGGTACCGGCAACTGCATTGGTTGCCTGGGTCGTGCTGTTCTCCGGGGTCCTCAACGCGTATTTCGCCATCGCCGGACGGGCCACGCTGATGGCCTTTGTCCTGGCAGTCATGACTCCCGGCCCTGTGTCGGCCATTCCGGAACGGCTTGCCGGCTGGGGGGTCGCCATGGTGACGGCCGTCACCGCGGCCATGATGCTGTGGCCGGAGCGGCCACCGACTCGGCTGCGTGCCGCGCTGGCCCAGGCGTGCCGGTCGATGGCCGCCGGGGTGGCGTGGACGACGATGCCTTCTGAGGGGTCCGGCGGGACCGGGGCGGAGGAAGTCCACCGGATCTGGACCGATGTGTTCCATCTGCGCCGCAGGTTCGTCGAGACCGCGCACCGGCCCGGCGGTGTCGGCGGGCGCACCGCGGCGTCGGGGCATCTGGTCGTGGATGTCAACTGGTTGGTCCCGTTCGCTTTACCGCGCGCGGACCGGGACGGGATCGCTGCGGTCTGCTTCCGCCGGGAGGCGGCCGAGCTCCACGCCGCCGCCGCTGCCACGCTCACCGCCGCGGCCGATCGACTCGACCGCGATCCACAGACGAGCGAGCGGCTCGGTCTGGACCGCCTGGAGCGGGCTGAGCGGGGGATGCGCACAGCCCTGCTGGACTACGTGGAGTGCTCAGACAACCGGCCGGCGCCTGACGTTACTGTGCCGATCGCCCGATCGGCCAATTCTGGTGTCGCGGGGTCGGAGCAGCCACCGGCGGACCTCGCCATCGCCGAGGCGTTCCGGCTGCGCAGGCTGGCCCGGGGTACTCGGGAGCTGGCGGTGAACGTGCTGTGGGTGACCGCGCCGGCGCCGACGCTGCGTTCCTGGATACGGCCGCGTGGCTGGTCGGCCAGGCTGAGGCGGCTCGCCCGCCGCGGCGTCGCCGCCACCGATCTGGCCGCCGGATACGTCAGCTTGCGGTCGGTGTGGTTCCGCAACAGTGTGCGCGGCGCCGTGGGGCTCGCCCTCGCTGTCGCTGTGGCCCAGAACATCGAGGTGCAGCATGGCCTCTGGGTCGTGCTCGGCACGCTGTCGGTCCTGCGGTCGAACGTGGCGGCGACCAGCTCGACGATCCTGCGGGGACTGCTGGGCACCGGGGTCGGTATCGTGGTGGGTGGCCTGTTCGTCGCCCTGGTCGGCGCCCATACCGTGGTGTTGTGGCTGGTGCTGCCGCTGGCCATGTTCGTCGCCGGCTATCTGCGGCGCAGACCGTCCTTCGCGCTGGGGCAGGCAGGCTTCACCGTCGCCATCCTCATCCTTTTCGACATCATGGAGCCGTCGGGCTGGCAAGTGGGTCTGGTTCGCATCCAGGACGTGATGATCGGTTTCGGGGTGAGCCTGGCTGTGGGAGCGCTGCTGTGGCCCCGGGGAGCGGCGGCGGTGATCCGGCGCCGGGCCGCCGCCGCTTACCGGACGGGCGCGGACCTCCTCGCGCTGGTCGTCATGCGGGCACCCGGTGACGACGACCCGCCCAGCGCCCGGCCGCGGACCTCGCCATGGCTGTACCCGGCCTACACCGGAACATCGGGCTATCCGGGCAGCACCGCCGCCGCACCGGTGAGCCGGGTCGACACCCCTCGCGCAGAGAACGCTGACACCACAGGCCCGGCCGACGGGGCCGTCCGCCGTCCCCGTCGGGACGAGGACGTCACCGGCGCGGCGCGCGACGCCATCCGCGCCGGGCGGCTGCTCGACGACGTGGTCCGCCAGTACCTGTCGGAACAGTCCAACGACCGGGTCGACGTCGACGCGCTCATGACCATCGTTGGCGGGGCACTGCGGCTGCGCCGGACCGCACAGCTGCTGCGGGCCGGCGACGTGCCCTGGCCAGCGGACATCCTGCGGACCGGGGGCGATGTCAGCGCGACCGCCTCGACCATGGAGATCTCCGCCGCGCTGCCCGATCTGGCCGCCGCTCAGGAGGCTGTCACAGTGGAGACGGCCGAGCTGTGCGACTGGTACCGGCGATTCGCCGAGGCACTCGATGACGGCAGGCCACCACCAGCCGACGCGAACCCTGGTCCAGGCCCGGCCAGCACGGCGGCACTTGCCGTGGTGCGTCACGGCGCCGCGGCGCACCGACGCCCGGAACTGCGTGCCGGCGTGGCGCTGGCAGCACGCGCGACCTACCTCGACATCCTGCGGGATCTGCGACCGATGCTCACCGACGCGGGTACGGCGCTCGCTCACCGGCCGGGCCGACCCTGGGCTAGCCGGCGGAGGACAGCCGAAGGGAGGGGAGCGGCCGCCAGACCCAGGCCCGCCCCGAACGTTCAGCGTGCCGGCGGGTGACAACACTGTCGACTTTCCAGCCCTGAGGCATCCGGTCCGCGACGGTAGCCGGGGTCCGACGTGGGTACGAGCCTGCAGATGGCCGTCGCGGCATGAAGGGCGGTTTGACGACATGTCGGACCAGGAAGGGATGCGGTGGACGGCATCCGGGCGGGTATCTGGATCGCCTCGCCGTCGCGCCATCGCAGCGCTGGTGCTGGTGCTCGCCGCTGCGCTGGTCCTGTTCCGGTGCGGCGGCTCCTCGGTCCAGGTCACGGATGGCCGGCAGGGCTCCGGTGGCAACCCGACTGTTGGGCTGATCACGAAGTCTTACACTAACCCGTTCTTCGTGAAGATGCGCGACGGCGCGCAGCAGGCCGCGCGGGAGCAGAAGGTTGAGCTGTTGACCGCCACCGGCAGGTTCGACGGCGACTATGCCAGTCAAGTCAGCGCCATCGAGAACATGGTAGCGGCCGGGGCGCGGGGCATCCTCATCACACCCAATGACAGCAAGGCGATCGTCCCGGCGATCGAGCAGGCCCGGCACCGTGGTGTTCTCGTCATCGCTCTAGACGTGCCCACCGACCCGGAGAGCGCCGTCGACGCGCTGTTTAGCACCGACAACTTCAAGGCCGGCATACTGATCGGCGAGTACGCCAGGGCCGCTATGGGCGACACGCCGGCCAGGATCGCAACCATGGACGTCTCTTCGCACATCACGGGCGGAGGCCTGCTGCGACACAACGGTTTCCTCGTCGGCTTCGGCGCCTTGGACGTGACTGTCAGTGAGACTCAGCAGGCCACTCCGCCGAGCGTGGTGTGCAGCCGGGATTCCAAGGGTGACCAGGCCAAGGGGCGGACGGCGATGGCGGACTGTCTGCGGACGGACCCGGACATCAACCTCGTGTACGCCGTGAACGAACCGGCCGCGTTCGGCGCGCGGACCGCCCTGGACGCGGCCGGAAAGGCAGACGTCATGATCGTCTCCATCGACGGCGGATGCACCGGCGTCCGGGCGGTCAGGGACGGCAAGATCGCTGCTACCTCACAGCAGTACCCGCTGAAGATGGCCGAGCAGGGAGTGGCCGCCGTGGTCGACTACGTCAAGGACGGAACGAAAGTATCCGGATACGTCGACACCGGCACCACCCTGATCGCCGACGATCGTCAGCCTGGAATCCCTTCGGAAGGCGTCGAGTACGGTCTGGCGAATTGCTGGGGCTGACCGGTCACTGGTGACCTTCCTTGGGTATTCAATCGGCTCGGACAAGATCTGCCATCCGACGGTGGAAATTATCCGTGTGCGGCGGATGTAATCTTAGCGCCTGCACTTACTCTTGGGTCATTCTCCTCAAGAGTCCAGGTATAAGCAGAACTGGGTCAAATCAATCCTAATGCTGGGGCATTTGCGCGTCCACGAAACCCTCAATCCGCTTTATCGGATGATTGATCAAGGTCCGGTTTCGTGATGAAATTTGAGGGATTATCCGTATTCGTTTAGGTTGCTGGAGAGGCTCGGGCGTGTCTATCATTCGGTTGATAACTACGGCGAACCGCCAGGTCGGCGCTTCGGTTAGCCGGAGGGACCTCTGACTGGGAGGATTGTTTGTTTTGTCCGTAATCGCGCAGGACGGTTATTCGACCCGCCCAGCGTCCCGGATGCGTCAGGCGGGCGGCGATGACCATGGCCACTCGGATCTTTCCGGTCCGGCGCGGATCTGAAGATCGCAGGCCAAAGGATCGTAGATTTGGCGATCCTCCTATATCGGGCGCGCTCGGCGCATCCGACCTGCGTGATCTCACCCGGCGCGGCCGGCTTCGGCGAGCCATGCCGCTGCTGGTCGGCCTGGCAGCCTTTCTTCTTCTCGTCGCGGTCATCTTCGCCATCAGCAGTGAAAGCCTGGCGACCTCCGAGCGGGAGCGGCTGAGTAACCGGGCACATCTGACCGAACAGATGGCGGCCTACACGTCGCGTGCCGTCGACCCTCAGCTTCAGCAGTCCCGCGTCGACGCGGCCGGATTCTCCCTGACGGATCAAGCGCGCAACGCGCACTTGTTGACATCGTTTCGGATCAATCCTGCAAGTGACCCTAACTTCGTCGTCGCTCTGTTGGACCGCGACGGGCATCCGCTGGTGTCCCGACCGGTGAGTGCCACGATTCCAGTGAGCGCCCTCGGTGACGCCTGGCCGACTGCGCTTGCCGGGCAGGCCGCGAGGTCGCCGGTGTTCGTCATCGATGGTCTTGTCGGCCGGGCGACAGTGGTGCCGGTCGGCGAAGGACGTCCGTGGGCCGCCCTTGTTACCGTCGCTACGGACGATCTGGCTCAACGCTTCGACGAGCAGCTCGGTTCGCTCGAGCTCGGTCCCGGGGGCCTCACCACTGTTGACTCGGCCGGGGTCGCGGCATCCTCCTGGGATCCGGCGCTGGTCGGCCGGCGCGTCATCGACCCGGAAATGCTGCGCGGGATTCCGCCGCTGCCGGCGCGGGTGTGGACGTCCGGGCATGGCTCCGACGAGGTGACGAACATCGCCGCCCAGCAGGCGAGCAGCGGATACATCAACCTGTTTCAGCAGCGAACCGACGCGTTCTACTCCGACCTGCGTGCACAGCAGTGGTCCCGGAACCTGACCGTGATCGCCGTGGGAGCGGTGGCGATGCTGGGGCTGGTCGTCTTCGGCCTGCGCCGGGAGGTGAGCGCCCGCCGTGCTGGTAAGCGGCTCGACGAGCTGTTGCGCAACACCCGGGACCTGATCGCCGTCGTCCGTCTGGACGGTGTGGTGAGCTTCCTGAGCCCGTCGATCGAAAGGCTGCTCGGCAGCCGTGCCTCGGACTGGCTCGGTCGACCGCTGGCACAGCTCGTCCATCCGGCCGACCGGGAGCGCCTCGACCGATTGCTGACCGATGGCGGCGCGGTCCTCGACGTCCGACTGTGTGGCGCCGACGGCGCCATCCACTGGTTCGACCTGGAGGCCGCCGACCTTCCTCCGCGGGCCGGCCTGGCCGGTGTGCTGGTCACCTGCCATGAGATCGGGGAACGCAAGAAGCTGCAGGACCGGCTTGGTCATCAGGCACGCCACGACTTGCTGACCGGTCTGGCCAACCGGTCCGGGTTCGGTGATCGGCTTGCCAGCGCGCTCGCCGTGAGCAGCGAGTCGAGCTGCGCCGTCCTTTATCTGGACCTTGACGGGTTCAAGCCCATCAACGACTCGCTCGGACACGCGGCCGGAGACCGGGTGCTGGCGATCATCGGCGCGCGGTTGGCGGCGCTGTTGCGTGAAGGCGACCTTGCCAGCCGGCTCGGCGGTGACGAGTTCGCGATGCTGCTTCGCGACAGCGACCTCGCGACTGCGAGTCTGGTGGCGGATCGGGTGATCAGAGCCGTCGCCGAAAAGATCATTCTTGAGGGCGAGTGCGTGCAGGTAGGCGCGAGCGTGGGCATCGCGATGGGCAGACCAGGCCGCAGCCGTGCTGACGAACTGATCCACGCCGCGGACACGGCGATGTACGCCGCCAAGCGCGATGGCGGGAGTCGGGCCGCCATCGCGCTGCCCACCCCGTCCACAGCCGCCGACGCGGACGATATTCTTGGCCCGCGCGACCTTGGCAGGCCCTCGGCCACCATTGCCGCCGTCGACGTAACAAACGTCGCGGACGATCACCCGGGTGCGCCGCAGCTGGCAAACCCAGCAAGCGCGACCTCGGCAAGCCCGGCGAAACTGGTGGAACCGGCGGGATCGGCGGACCTGGAGCCGGGAAGACCGCTCGGTTCGGCGGTACGAAAACCACCGTCCGCGCGCCCATGGTGGTGGTCCCGTCGCTCCGAGGCCGTCCGCTCCACACACCGTGGCGAGGCCGCAGCCCCTCAACGGCGCGCCCCCCAGATATGTTTCGGCCGTATCGTGCCGCTGTTGGTCGCCGCGCTGACCTTGCTCGGTATCGCGTCGTTTGGTCTGTGGCAGGAGTCCCAGGCGCTACGGGCAGCGGAAGCAAGCGCGATGCGCGAACGCCTCGCGCAGACCGCACGCATGGCCGACTACATGTCGGCCATGCAGGACCCGCAGCCATTGGTCTCGGCCGCGTCCGCCGAGTCATGGTCGCCGACGGATCTGACACACAACCAGACCATCCTGCAACGGTTCGCCCAGTCGCCCGAGGGCGGACCGGACACCCTGGCCTCGCTGGTCGGCCTCGACGGACGAACGATCGCGGCCGAGCCGGCCGCTGCCCCGCCGATGCCGATCGCTACGGACAGCCCGCAGTGGCAGGCGGTGCTGGCCGGGCGGGCGACCACCTCCCAGGTGGTCATGGTGGATGGAGTCGCGCGGCTGTACACCCTGGCGCCGGTACTCGAGGACGGGCGCCCGGTCGCCGTCCTCACCCTCGGCCGCTCGGCGCGAGACGCCCTGCCCAGCTTCTTCCTCGCCGCGCTCGGCGGTATGGGGCTGCGCGACGGCGGCGGCGCCGTCGTCGACCGCTCCGGCCGGGCATCCTTCTCCTGGAACCCCGGCCTGGCCGGCCGGCCGCTGGTGAACCCGGCCGACCTGGCGGACCTGCGGATGGGGAAGGCCGAGCGGGTAACCCTCGTCGATGACTCGAACGAGATTATGCTCGCCGCGCCGATCTGGTCCCTTGACGGTGCGTACTTCGTCTTCCAGCAACCCGCCACGGCCCTGTTCGCCGGGCTTCGGGAGGGCCAGGGCCTGCTTGCGGTAAGCCTGTTCGGCACCATCGGCATCGCTATCCTCGGCATCGCCGTCTCGAATGCCCGCCGGGAGAACGCGCTGCGCCGCGAGGAATCCCAGCTGCACGCGCTGCTACACAATGCCCACGACATCGTCATCGTTGCCGATCGTGACTGTCGGATAACTTTTGCCAGCTCCGACGCGACGGGTCTACTCGGCCAGCCCACGGCGGGCTGGATCGGAAAAATCTTCCCTGACCTCAGCCATCCCGAGGACGCCAGCCGCCTCCGGCAGTTCCTCGGTGCCCGCGACCGCGAAGGGCAGGGCGCGATCCGCGAGATCCGGCTACGCGCCTGCGATGGCTATCGGTGGTTCGATATCCACGCCTCGGAGCCGCACCACACACCGGTCCTGTCCGGCATCGTCCTGACTTGTCATGAGATCGGGGGACGCCGACAGATGCAGGCCGAACTCGCCTATCGGGCCAGCCACGACCCTCTCACAGGCCTGCCCAATCGGGCCGCGTTCGACCGCCATCTGGCGGCTGTGGCCGAACACGAGCAGGCCGGAACGAGCTTCGCCGTGCTTTTCATCGACCTGGACAACTTCAAGCCCGTCAACGACAGGTTCGGCCACGCTGTCGGCGACGACGTCCTGCGCGTCATTGGCGCCCGCATCGGGGCCGCATCCCGGAAGACGGACATGGTCAGCCGCCTCGGCGGAGATGAGTTCGCGGTCCTCGTCGACGAGGCCGACGACGATCTCGTCTGCGCCATCTCCGCGCGCATCCTCGAAACCAGCAGGCAGCCCATCGCGCTGGCCGGGACCACCATCGCCCTCGGCGCCACTATCGGGATCGCGCTGTGCCGCGCCGGCATCGACGACCCCGAAACCGCCCTGCGCAATGCCGATAATGCTATGTATCGGGCCAAACGGGCGGGTCGTGACCGCTACGCCCTCTTCACCGACCGGCCCTGAACGTCCTGGTTCCCATGTGACCGCTACCGGCACAGCAGTCCAGCGCCGCCGATACTCGCCGCAGGCGACGACGACCGCCGAGCCACCCACGACAACCCACTGATGCATCACATGATCATCCTCGGACAGGGGGCCTGCGGCTCCCCAGTCGCCCGCGCAACAGTGTGGACGATCACGTGACGGCCTGGTCCCCGAGTTGTCTGATCAGGACGCGCTTGCGCAGGAGATCGAAGTTCGCACGTCCGTATATTTGCCTCTTCAACATCTTGATCCTGTTCACTATGCCCTCGACGGGTCCGGAGCCGTGCGGCAGCGTGAGTCCAGCGACGACGGCGTCGTGGTCGTTGCGCAGGTGGCGGGCGAAGGAAGCGAGCGCGGGCAGGGTGTCGCCGTCCACGCCGTCCACGCCGTCCACGCCGTCGATCCAGGCGTCGAGGCGCTGTCCTCGAGCTTGGTGAGCATGCGGGCAAAGTCCGCCACATGCGTGGCAAGGGCATCGAGTTCGGGGCTGCGGGCGAAGATGCTTTTCAGCGTGATCTGGTCGTCGGTGGCAAGCCGGTCTGGCCGGGTCATGATCCAGCGGACGGTCTCCCGCACGGTCGGCGGGACCGGGCTGGATGGCAGGGCGGGACAACCGTCACGGAAGCGGCGCAGGTAGCGGCGGACCGGCTGGACAGATCCGTGGTAGCACATACCTGCGATCTCCTCGGTGAGGCGGGCGGCGTCGGTGACGCCCTCGTTCCAGCGGCGGTGGAGATGTTCCTTGTACGGGTCGATCTTGCTGGGTCGCTCCGCTGACTTCGCGATCAACTCGTCGATGCTGGCCGCGTCGGCATAGCGCCGCACGGTCTGGATATCCAGCCGGAGGGTGCGGCTGACCGACGAGCGGCTGTGCCCTTGGGCGAGTAGCTCCTACACCTCCGCGTAACGGCGCCGGGTACGAACGATGATCGGTTTCTCGTGGGGACGGACCACGGCGACGGTTCACACGAGCCGGCACGGGTCACGGTGGCCTGCTCCTCGGCGGCGGGTGTCGGTTCGGCGAGTGCGTTTCGGTAGGCAACCACGGTCTTCTCGACCGCCTCACCGAGGTCTGCCAGAGGTGGAAACGGTCGGCGACCTGGACGGCGTCGGGTGCGCCAGCGCGGGCGCCTTCGGCGTAGGTGCCGCAGCGGTCCCGGCAGATCACCTCCACGCCTGGGTGAGCGGTCAGCCAGGCGGCGAACGGATCGGCGTCGCGGCTGTCGAGTAGGTCCACCGGCCGATGGGTGGCCATGTCCACCAGGACCGTGCCATACACGTACCGGCGGCGCCGACCTCGGGGTCTGCCAGCCGCCGCACTCTGGTCAACAGGGTGTCGCGACCCACTGTGATCCCAAGCTGGGTGGCCAGTCGGGCACCGGCGCGGCCGGCCAGCGCCAGCCCGATCGCCTCGCACATCCGCCGGGCCAGCAGGGTGTACCGGGAATGCGGGCTGGTCAGCCCTTCGACCTGCTCGGTGAAGGTCACTGCCGGACAGTCTTTCGCCGGGCAGGGGAACCGGCGCACCAGCAGATCGATCAGAACCTGCGCGCCCGTGATTGCGGCGTCCACCAACCGGCGCCGGTACCGCGGCCGTGAACCCGCGTCGAGACCGCTCCACAACGCGGGCAACAGCCCTCGGCCGCCCGAGCACGAGCAACCAGCCACAGACGATCGCCATCCCGGCCGACACGATCCACGACCACGTCCGCCAGGTGCGGGAGCAGGACCCCAAGGTCAGAGAGGCACCGCACACACGATCGCAGAACGCCCTGCATGATTCTTCGGGGGACCAGGCCGTCACGTGATCGTCCCCAGAGCCGAATAACGCGATCGTTCACAACAGAGCCTCTCTCAGTCGTTTGTGGCCAGCCGCCTGCCACACAACGGTGTTGGGGTTACCTGCGTGAAATGGGTCCCGTCGGGCGCGACCTGCACGAAGTGAAGGCAGCGGATGATCTCGCCAACGCTCGTGCTGATGTTCAACGACGCGGGCAGTAGTCCTTCGGCGTCGTAGGCCTGAACGGACCGCAGGCTGCTGATGAACTCTGCGCGGGTCGGGCAGCCCCCCGCCATGGCCAGCCCGCGCAGGAACATGTCGGCGGCGATCCAGCCCTCCGCCGCGTAGGTTTGATTCGGCGGCTGCAACTGGGCCGAGTAGGCGGCCATGGCGTTGAAGAACCCGCGGTAGACGGGGGTGCTCACCTCAAACGGTGTGATCGGAAGATAGGAGTACGTGCCCGCGATGGCGCTTCCCCATTCGTGGAGCGCTCGGGGGTCGTAGCCGTCCGGCGGAACCAGAGCGACCCTGATTGCCGCACCGGCTGCCCGGGCCGCTGCCACGATCCGATAGGAGTTCTCAGCGTCTGTGGCAAATATCAGGGTGTCGGCTGCTGTGGCTCTGATCTGCTCGCCGATGACGGCGGGAACGAGCGTCATCGGGCTGATCTCGTTATTGCCGACAACGGCTACACCAGCCGCCTGCAGACTGTCGGACATTTTCATCGCAAGGATGTCTGAAGCCGCGGAGAAGATGGGCTTGAATATCAATGCGCGACGGCCGCCCTGGGCTGCAACAAAATCACCCCAGGTGCTGATGGAAGAATTATTTGCCATCATGTTCGTAAAGCTGAACATGTTGTCATTGGAGGCCCAGGTGGGATCCAGCGCGATACCCACGACTGGGATCCCGGAGCTGTGTAGAAGTGCTGATGAACCGAACGCCTCCGCGCTGGCCTCGATCATTCCGAATACGTCGTCCGTGGCGAGGAGCTGTCGTGCCGAAGCAAGGTTGACAGCCGATGCCGACTCGTCGTCTCGCCACACGTAGGTAACCTTGCGTCCGTGGACCCCTCCGGCCGCGTTCGCCACGCCCAGGCGGGCGTCGACGCCCGCCCTGAACGGCTGGGCCATCGATGCTCCCGCGCCACTCTCGGACATCAAGAACCCAAGGCGGACCTCGCCTGCGGTGATTCCGGGCGTATTGCACGCCTGGCTGGCTGTTGATACGGACGGTTGCTCGCCGACTGGACTACAACCAGCGAGAATTAGCGCGCCGCAAAGTACGGCGGAGACCATAAAGAATGGCCGCCTTCTTTTTAAGGTTTTCATCATACCTCGTCACGGAAAATCTTACACGGCTGGGCGAACCGCAGCTCTTTCCCGCCGTCCCCGCTCCATCGTGCTGAACGGCGCGGGTTCGGCGCCTGGAAAGTGCCTCGAGCCGGGCGGGATCGGAAGGAAACCGGGAATCTTAGCCGGTGCAACGCGTTTGAATGCGAAGGTTCCTTCCGGCCGAGTCTGACGCATACGGCTGTGGTGGTGTCCTGTGCCGGCAGCCGGGCAGAACCGGGGTGGCGAGCCGAAGTTCCCTCCGTCAGTCGCTGCCGGTCTCGGAGTTTACCGGATCGATCTCACTTCTCATTGAAGATGACGACGCTGGCAGCCCCATTGAGGGGCGGGCCCGTCCGTATGGACAGCCCCCGGAGCAAGCAAAGAGCGGGCAGCGCCGGAAGCCGGCGTACTCACGCCACGACCATCCATAGGCGAATCAGGGACGGGTCAACGGTGTATCAGGTGATCCCTCCTGAGTCATACTGGCGGGCTGGAAGGGCTGCCGACCTCCTTGTCCTGGCCCGTCGCCATTCGTTGTTCGGGAGTGCAGCCACAGGAGTCGCGGTGCATGAACTGGGGGGCAAGTCGTACCGTACGCGGAGGCACCGTGGGGTCGGCGAGCCGTCGCATCAGCAACTCCACCGCGACGTTGCCCAACTCAACGCGTGGCTGGGCCATGGTGGTCAGCCGGGGCGAGAAGAGGTCGGCCCATTCGAAGTCGTCGAAGCAGGTAAGCGCGATGTCGTCGGGCACCCGCCGGCCTGTCTCCCGTAGTGCGTGCATGGTCCCGATCGTCATGAGGTTGTTGGCGACGACCAGCGCGGTCGGCGGATTCGGCAGCGCTAGCAAGGTGTGGGCGGCTGCCCTGGCACCCTCGATCTGGGAGCCGCCGCCGGCAACTAGTTTCTCGTCATAAGGCAGTCCGTGTCGGTCTAGCCCCCGCCGGTAGCCGGCCAGTCGCTCGCGGGTGGTGGTGAGACCGCTCAGGCCGGCGACCATGCCAATTCGGTGGTGTCCCAGGTCTGCGAGGTGCTCGACGAGCTGAGCGGTCGGCTCCTCGTTGTCTGGTCCGACCTGATCGAAGTCGGCTGACGCCAGCCGGTCGATGAGTACCGTCGGCACGGAGCTCGCGGCGAGGTGCTCCAAGGCCAGCTGATTGTCACCGCCGGCCGGTACGATGATCAACCCGTCGATCCGACGTTGAAGGAGCGCCCGGAGGGCCCGGAGCTCATGCTCGGGGTCCTCGCGCGAGTCGGCGAGTATCAGGGTGTAGCTGGTGGCCGACACGTTCGTCTCGATCGCGTGGATCACGTCGGTGAAGTAGGGGTTGGTGATCACCGGGATCGATAGGCCGATCAGGCCACTGCTGGCCGTGACGAGCGCCCGCGCGATCGTGTTCTGTGTGTAACCGGTCTGTTCGATGGCTGCGAGCACGGCCGCGCGGGTCTCGGCCCGCACCGCCCGCGTGTCGTTGAGGACGTGCGAGACCGTGGACACGGAGACGCCCGCGATCTTCGCCACGTCCGCCATCTTGACCATGCGATCTCCCTACCGGACGTCCCGACGAGAAGTTGGGCAAACGTTCGCGCAAGCGCTTGCGCTCCTACTGTGACCCGAGCTACATTCCGGCGCAACCCCGGAGCAACGTAGGCGATGGGGCCGGGTCGCAGGGAGGCGTCACGTGTCCGACAAGATAGCAATGCCGCGATCAGCAGGGCCTGATGGGGCTCGGAGCGCGGTGCCGTTAGGCGGCGTGACGACCGTCACTGATGTGGCCCGGCGGCCGCGTCGTCGCCCGGTGCGTGGTTGGTGGCGGCGGTGCGCATCCCTCTTTGTGCTGCCCGCTGCGGCAGCACTCGTGCTATCTGCCTGTGGCAGTTCGTCGGACGGCAGCGCGAGCGGCGGGACGGACCAGGTGGTCGTTGGCCTGATCACCAAGACCGACACCAACCCGTTCTTCGTCAAGATGAAGGAAGGCGCGGAGAAGGCGGCTGCGGCCAAGGGCGTCAAGCTGCTCACTGCGGCCGGCAAGTTTGACGGCGACAACGCCAGCCAGGTGACCGCCATCGAGAACATGGTTGCCTCGGGGGCCCGGGGCATCCTGATCACGCCTAGCGACACGAAGGCGATCATCCCCGCCATCGCGAAGGCACGGGCGAAGGGCGTGCTTGTCATCGCGCTCGACAGTCCCACGGATCCGCAGAGCGCGGTGGATGCGCTGTTCGCGACGGACAACTTCCAGGCCGGGGTCCTGATCGGCGAATACGCCAAGGGCATCACCGGCGGCGAGCCGGTGAAGATCGCGATGCTTGACCTCGCGCCCGGCATCACGGTTGGCACATTGCGGCACAACGGCTTCCTATCCGGTTTTGGTGCGGTAGACGTGGCTGACACCGCGAGCGAGCCAGTAAGCGCGGCGAGCGTGGTGTGTAGCCAGGACACCCAGGGTGACCAGGCCAAGGGTCAGGCAGCTATGGAGACCTGCTTGCAGAAGGACCCGGGCATCAACCTCGTCTACACGATCAACGAACCAGCTGCGCTCGGCGCTTACACTGCGATAGCTGCCGCCGGCAAGGAGAATGACGTCACAATCGTCTCCGTCGACGGGGGATGCACAGGCGTCCAGGCAGTGAAGGACGGCAAGATTGCCGCGACGTCGCAGCAGTACCCGCTGAAGATGGCCCAGCAGAGCGTGGACGCAGTCATTGCCTACGCCACCGACGGCACAAAGCCGTCCGGGTACGTGGACACCGGTGTCACCTTGATCACCGCCAAGCCGGTGGACGGTATTGATTCGGAGAACGTCCAGTTCGGTCTCGATAACTGCTGGGGTTGATGGCTCCGAACGCCTCGGCATGACGCGCGGAGGCCGCGTACAGCCTCATCAGCGTGCCCGGCGCAAGTTGGCACGCTAACTGGACGGTTCGGCCGGGCGGTGGGACGTCTCACCCGCCGTCCGGCCGGACTCAGAGTAGCTGTAGTCCCGTCTGGAGAACGAGGATCCGTCATGGCATCAACGAAGGCTGCCGGGGCTGAGATAAAGCTCCGTGGCAGCGTCGGCTCATTCGCCAAACATGCACCGGACCTGACCACCCTCGGCCCGGTGATCGCCCTGGTGCTGGCCGGATTATTCTTCAGTATCAAGTCCGACCGGTTCCTGACCGGCGGGAACTTTTCCCTTATTCTCCAGCAGGTCATGGTGGTCGGCACCCTCGCGATCGGCCAAACCCTGATCATCCTGACCGCCGGCATCGACCTGTCCAACGGCGCCATCATGGCTCTGGGTAACGTCCTCATAACGACGCTCGCGGTCGATGCTGGGCTCAACCCATTCCTGGCGATCGGTCTCGGTCTACTGGCCTGTACCGCCTTTGGGCTCCTCAACGGCGGTTTGGTTACCACGATTCGGCTGCCACCATTTATCGTCACACTCGGTACGTTAAATATCGCTTTCGCGTTGACTCATATCTACTCCAATGAGGAGACTATTTCCGACCTACCCGCAACGCTCACCTATCTTGGGAAGACGTTCACCGTCGGCCAGACAGAAATCACCTATGGTTCCTTGCTAATGCTCGCCCTGTTCGGAATCACTTGGTGCATTCTGACCCAGACTTCCGCCGGTCGGCACATCTACGCCGTCGGTGACAACCCTGAGGCTGCCCGCCTAACGGGCATCCGGACCCGGCGGGTCGTTCTCACCGTCTACGCTGTCGCCGGCCTTATCTACGGCATCGCATCCCTGCTGCTCGTGTCCCGTACCGGCGTCGGCGATCCCAACGCAGGGCAGACCGACAACCTGGACAGCATCACGGCTGTCGTGCTCGGCGGAACCAGCCTGTTTGGCGGCCGCGGCAGCGTGGTCGGCACGCTCCTGGGCGCGCTCATCGTCGGCGTTGTCCGCAACGGCCTGCAGCTCATCGGCACCAAATCCATCTACCAGGTGCTCATCACTGGCATTCTGGTCATCCTCGCCGTGGCCATTGACCAACTCGCTCGCAGGAGGAAAGCATGAGAGGCACTATGGATTACCTTGCGCCGCAAACCGTCGAGAGCGGGCGGAAAGACATTGTACTCGAAGCCCGTGGCCTGGTGAAGCGATACGGACAGGTCACTTGCCTGGACGGCTGCGACTTTGATCTTCGCGCCGGCGAGGTGCTTGCCGTCATCGGCGACAACGGGGCTGGCAAGTCCAGTCTGATCAAGGCGCTCTCCGGCGCTCTCGTCCCAGACGAGGGCCAGATCCTGGTCGACGGTGACCCGGTCCGCTTTCATAACCCCACCGATGCCCGTCGGTATGGCATAGAGACCGTTTATCAGGATCTCGCGGTCGCGCCCGCGTTAGACATCGCGACCAACATGTTCCTGGGCCGCGAAATCCGACGCAAAGGACCACTGGGCCGCTACCTGCGGATCCTTGACAAGCCGGCGATGAAGCGCCAAGCCGAGCAGGAAATGAGCAAACTGAAAATTGGCCTCCGATCGATGACGAGCCCGGTCGAGAACCTCTCCGGCGGTCAACGCCAAGGAGTCGCCGTCGCCCGAGCAGCGGCCTTCGCTCAGCGGTTGGTCATTATGGACGAACCCACAGCTGCCTTGGGTGTCCGGGAAACCGGCCAAGTCCTCGACCTCATCCGGCGCATCCGGGACCGCGGCCTGCCGGTCATCCTCATCAGCCACAACATGCCAAATGTCTTCGAAGTCGCGGACCGCATCCACATCCAGCGGCTGGGGCGGCGGGCTGCCGTCGTACTACCGACGGAGTGCACCATGCCCGAGGTGGTAGCCATCATGACCGGCGCAACATCCACAGTGGGGCCCGCTCCTGCAGGAGCGTAGCCACGATCCCGTAAGAACTAGCCGTACACCTGCCGCGGCCAGTGTGGACAAAAACGGCCATCGCACCATGGCCGCATATCCGAGCTATCCGAAGGAGGACAAGCCAGTGACCGGTTACGTCGCCGTGGTCGGAGAGAATGTCGCCGACGCCGTTGTCCAACCAACGGAAACACCCAACGGTGCGATGCGGTGGCAGGTCTTCCCAGGGGGCAGCCCCGCAAACACGGCAGTTGCCCTCGGCCGGCTTGGCACGCCGACCAGATTCCTTAGCAGGCTGCCCTGCGGTGTCCTCGGTGGGCTGTTTAAGCGACGTCTCGATGACTCCTCGGTCGATCTATCGTTGAGCACGTGGTCGGACGAACCCGCGACACTCGCCATCACGTCGGTGGAGAACTCGGCAGCGCACTATGAATTCTACGCAACTGGGACCGTAGACTGGCAGTGGCGCCCGGACGAACTGAACCCGGCGCGGCTACGGGGAGCATCGTGTATCCACGCCGGTTCACTCGGACTGGTCATGGAGCCTGGGGGTCGTATCGTCGAAGAGCTCTTGGACTCCATCCGGGAGCACGCTACAGTTTCCATCGATCCAAACGTACGCACCACACTGGTAAGCTCAGAACATTACCAGTCAAGATTGAAGGAATGGTACCGACTCGCAGATATCTTCCGGATCAGTGAGGACGATCTTACCCACCTAGCTCCGGGATTCACTCCCGAACGGATTATCGGCGAACTCAACGAAACCGGAGTACAACTCGCCATCGTCACCCGAGGCGAAGCAGGTGTACTCGCATCCTTCCGAGGCACCTTGATCGACGTTCCGGCAGTACCCACCGAGATCGTCGACACTATCGGCGCAGGCGATGCCTTCTCTGCCGGCCTCCTGCACTGGCTCCATCAGAACGGCCATCTCGGCGGTCGCCTGGAGCGCCTAGACCAGCAAGGAGCCCGCAGCGCCCTCATATTCGCCTCCCACGTTGCTGCACTGACCTGCGCGGCCCCCGGCGCCGATCCACCATGGAACCGACATCTGACCCCGGCCGTCAGGAACCTCCTGCGATGACCAACTGATCGGTTCTTATACCGACATGTATCGCCCGATAGCCGGTTAGACCCGGCATCGAATGGTCGAGGGCAGGCTCGTCTGCTACACAGTAGGGTCGACCATCAGATCCTATCTATCACGACTTGTGCAAGTATCAGGCGTTAGTCCCTTTAGGGATACAGTTGGAGTGACGCCGGATCGAGCTCGACATCTCCTGGATCGAGTCACGTGGTTTCCGGTGTCGCTGGTGTGTAATTGACTGCTGCCACATCGGCGCCTCACGGTTCCCATCCGGATAACTTCTCGGTCGGCAACAAACGAGGTACTGACATGCAGAACCTCACTCACGCACAGTGCGACAACCCGCACGGCAGGTTCATTTCGATAGGAGAACCCATGCCGCAGCTTATGTCGGTTGCCCCCTGCGAGATAGTAGTCTTCGGCGGCACAGGGGATCTGGCGATGCGCAAACTGATGCCAGCGCTGTACCACCGCGACCGAGACGGGCAACTCACCCCCGACTCGCGGGTCATTGCCGTGTCCCGGGCCGGACTCGATGATGCCGGATACCGCGACAAAGTTGATTCTGAACTGCGCCGGTTCGTCCCGGAGCTAATACACGAGCCGGATGTCCTAGCTCGCTTTATCCAACGCCTGCACCACATCACGGTCGACGTGGCGGAGCACAGCACCTGGGATGAACTGCGGACACTTCTGGCGGACGGAAAAGACCATGTGCGCGTCTTCTACCTTGCCTGTGCCCCACAACTGTTCGGGCCAACCTGTGTAGGCTTGCAAACCAACGGATTAGTGACCGATAACTCCAGGGTGGTCCTCGAGAAGCCACTTGGGCATGATCTGGTCTCCGCGCGCCGGATTAACGATGAAGTCGGTGCGGTTTTTGCTGAGGAACAGATATTCCGTATCGACCACTACCTCGGTAAAGAAACCGTCCAGAACCTCCTTGTGCTACGCTTCGCCAACTCCCTTCTTGAGCCGCTGTGGAATTCTGGTGCGATCGACCATGTACAGATTACGGTCGCAGAAACAATTGGCATCGGAGGGCGCGGCGACTATTACGATGGCTCGGGTGCCATACGTGACATGGTACAGAATCACCTTCTGCAACTGCTCTGTCTGGTGGCGATGGAACCACCCAGCCGACTTGACCGCGAGGCGGTCCGCGACGAGAAGCTAAAGATTCTCCAGGCCCTATCCCCACTGACACTCGGTGACGTGGAACGGTGCGTCGTCCGAGGACAGTACACGGCCGGACTCGTAGAGGGAGCTCCAGTTCCTTCTTACCAGGACGAAGTTGATGGGAGCACGAGTACCACCGAGACGTTTGTGGCGCTGAAGGTCGAGGTCCAGAACTGGCGCTGGTCCGGGGTACCCTTCTACCTGCGTACCGGCAAGAGGCTAGATCGTCATGCATCGGAGATCGTGGTTCAGTTCCGACCGGTACCACATTCAATCTTCCCGGGTATCAAGGATGCGATTTCTCCTAACGCTCTTGTGCTGCGGCTGCAACCTGACGAGGGCGTACGCCTCCACTTGATGGCCAAAGAACCGGGCCCGGGCGGCGTGCGACTGCGTCCAGTCCACCTCAACCTCAGCTTCGCCGAGACTTTCAAGTCACGCCTGCCCGATGCCTACGAGCGGCTACTCATGGACGTCGTTCGTGGCAACCCGACGTTGTTCATGCGACGCGACGAGGTCGAGGCCGCATGGGCGTGGGTGGAGCCCATCCTGGCCGCTCTGGCGGCGTCAATTGACTCACCGAGGCGCTACGCAGCTGGCACTGGTGGACCTGCTGCAGCGATCGCATTGATCGAACGTGACGGCCGCACGTGGCATGAGGAGGTAGCAGAATGAGTGTGAACACGGTCCTGCACCCGGTTGTCGCTGAGGTGACTGAACGGGTCGCCGCTCGCAGTGCGGCAACTCGCGAAGCCTATCTCTCCCGCGTCCAGGCAGCAGCCCAGGCGGGCCCGACCCGGGGCAGTCTAGGGTGCGCTAATCTTGCGCACGGCTTCGCTGCATGCGCTCCGGCAGACAAGATCGAACTCCGCGGAGCGGCCAAGCCCGACATTGCAATCGTGTCAGCATACAACGATATGCTCTCCGCCCATCAGCCTTTTGAGACCTATCCCGCGGTTCTCAAGCGTGCGGTGAGCGAGGCTGGTGGTGTCGCGCAGTTTGCCGGCGGTGTGCCCGCAATGTGCGATGGCATTACCCAGGGCCGTGCGGGTATGGAATTGTCCTTGTTCAGTCGTGATGTGATTGCGATGGCCACGGCGGTGGCGCTGGCGCACGACATGTTCGACGGCGTGCTACTACTCGGGGTGTGCGACAAGATCGTCCCCGGGCTCGTTATCGGTGCGCTGTCCTTCGGTCACCTACCGGCCATCCTTGTCCCTGCCGGGCCGATGACCTCCGGGTTACCCAATGCAGCCAAGAGCCTCACCCGCCAGTTGTACGCCGAAGGCAAGGCCAGTCGACAGGAGCTCCTCGATGCGGAGGCAGCCGCCTATCACAGCGCGGGAACGTGTACGTTCTACGGCACGGCCAATACCAATCAGCTGCTCATGGAGATCATGGGCCTGCACCTTCCAGGTGCCAGCTTCGTCAACCCGGATACTGCTCTGCGTAACGCCCTCACCGCCGCTGCCGGGCATCGGATTACCCAGCTGACCACTCTCGGCGATTCCCACACGCCAATCGGCGAGATTATTGATGAGCGCGCGATTGTAAACGGCGTTGTTGGCTTGCTTGCCAGCGGCGGTTCGACGAACCACACCATGCATCTGGTCGCGATTGCCGCTGCCGCAGGAATACGGTTGACCTGGGACGATTTCGGCGCCCTGTCGGCTGCGGTGCCATTGCTTGCACGGATCTACCCCAATGGCCCTGCCGACGTGAACCATTTCCACGCAGCCGGAGGCACAGCGTTCCTCATCAGCGAACTGCTGGACGCAGGCATGCTGCACGGTGACGTCCGTACCGTCGCGGGCGACGGCCTCGATCACTACCGGCAGGAACCGGTCCTGGTAGGTGACGAGCTCCTCTGGAGAAGCGGGGCGACAAAAAGCCTCGATGGGGACGTGCTGCGCCAGGTTTCCCACCCATTCGCGCCCGACGGCGGTTTGCGTATGCTCAGCGGCAGCCTCGGTCGGGCGGTAGTGAAGACGTCTGCGGTGCGAGCCGAACATCTCCTCACCCAGGCACCAGCGAGGGTTTTCGACGACCAGGCAGAATTCCTTGCCGCATTCGAGGCGGGCGAGCTTAGCGGTGATCTCGTAGCAGTCATCCGTTACCAGGGCCCACGCGCCAACGGCATGCCTGAGCTTCACAAACTCATCCCGGCCCTCGGCGTACTGCAGGACCGCGGCCACAGGGTTGCCCTCGTGACAGACGGAAGGATGTCCGGCGCTTCGGGAAAAATTCCTGCCGCGATCCATGTCACTCCGGAGGCAGCTGCGGGCGGGCCAATCGCCCGTGTACGAGACGGCGACGTCATCCGGCTGGACGCTACGACTGGTTCGCTCGAGGTGATCGGCACTGATCTCAGTGATCGTGAGCCCACGGAGAAGTCACTTGCCTCGGACACGGGGATAGGGACCGGACGCGAGCTCTTCGCTGCGTTCCGGAGCGTTGTCGGCCCAGCCGACTCCGGGGCCAGCGTGCTGACGGTAACGGCATGACCTCGATCTCACGCCCTTCGTCCCTGCTCAACATCGCGCCAGTGATACCCGTCGTCGTCGTGCATGACATCCGAACAGCGGTGCCGCTCGCCCGTGCTCTCGTCGCTGGAGGCCTGCATATCCTGGAGGTGACACTACGCACCGACGCAGCCCTACAGGCGATCGAGTTGATCACGGCGGAAGTGCCGGACATTCTCGTTGGCGCTGGAACGATCACCTCAAGCGATCAGGCAAGGCAGTCCGTGGACGCCGGCGCACACTTCCTGGTCAGCCCCGGATGCACCGACCGGCTGCTAGACGCGATGGACGACAGCGGCCTGCCTTATCTACCCGGTGTCGCTACCGTCTCGGAGATGCTTAAGGTTCTCGACCGCAGGAAGGTCGAGATGAAGTTCTTCCCCGCCGGGGCTGCAGGAGGCATCCCCTACCTCCAAGCGGTAGCGGGACCGCTACCACAAATCCGATTCTGCCCGACTGGCGGCATCACCGCTGCTACGGTTGGGGCCTATCTGGGCGAGCCAAATGTCGGATGCGTCGGCGGATCTTGGGTGACACCACCCGATGCCATCTGGGAAGGCGATTGGAAACAGATCACGCAACTTGCCCGCGGCGTGGCATCATGGCCGAACCGAGACGGCATGGGCCATCGGTCAATGCCACTTAAGTAAGGCCGTTTATCGTGGAAGCGTCCCAACCCGCAGCCTTTCTGGCTGCCCAGCGGTCCCCGAATACTGTCGCGTCACCCCAGCCGATCGAGTCGCTTCCCTCAGGAAATCGGTGTCTTCCGTGATCGGTACCGCACCCGGATTCCCGATCTCCTTTACTGAGTAGTTACGGATGTCGTCAATATCCCAGTCCGCAGTTAGAAACGGATGGTTTACACGCCCAGCACCCGCCGGTAGCGCCTCGTATGTCGCTGCCGTCCCGTTGTTACAGGCGCTGAGGGCAAAGTCTTGATCGTTAGTCCTGACCATCGACGATGGAACCTGAATTATCTGCGTCCGTCCAAGCCCACGGCCCCGGCCCCGGAGGCTACACTCAGCCTGACAGGAACAGAAAGTGGAGGCCTCCCCGCACTCGGCAGGACATCCCGATACACGATGACGGCGTGTATCCAGGCCAGCGACAGCACCATGTATGTGTATGAGTCCTCGGACGCCACCGGGTTCGGGCTGCTGAGGGATTCCGGATACACACCCCCATGGGGAATGGTTCGCGATCCCAGCATCATGCGGCACACCGACGGGATGTACTACGTCGCCCACAGCACTGCTCGGGCCGGAAACCAGATCGGCCTCGCCTCAAGTACCGACCGAGTCAGCTGGACCTTCCTCGGCAACGTCACGCTGACGGCGTCCCGAGTCGGAAGTGTCTGGGCCCCAGAATGGTTCATCGACGCCGATGGCAGCGTCAACATAATCGTCTCCCTGCGGTTCGGTGGCAGCGCACGGGGCGCTTTTCGGCCGTACAAGATAACGGCAACGGACTCCTCTCTTACCACATGGAGTATCCCGACGCCGTTGGTTGGCTTACCTGCAGGTTCCATCGAACTGTTCATTGTCAGGGTCGGATCGACGCGCCACGCATTCTATAAGAATAGCCGTTCGATGCGTATCGAGTTGGCGAGCGCGCCTAGCCTCACCGGCCCATACACGATCTGGAGATCGCCGGACTTTGTCGCCGGGGACGGCCAGGGGCCGGCTCTTATACCCCTGGACAACGGCGGTTGGCGACTATATTTCGAGCATTGCAGGCAGGGCGGAGTCTGGTTTATCGACAGCTATGACACCTTTCGTACCTGGTCCGCACCGGTCGAGCTTCCGGGACTGACCGGTGTCGTGAAACATCTGACCGTTGTGAAGGAGGTGGTCGCGGGTGGCCCGACCCTTCCCCTGGGCAGACTTTCGCTGAGATCGGCCGATCTCGGGCACCAGTACTGGCGGCTGGTCGACGACATCGGCTGTATAGAGGTGGTTTCGTCGGTCAGCAGCACCGCTGTCCGACGCGAAGCGACCTTCACCGTCGTGCGTGGCCTCGCCGATCCAAACGGGTTCTCGTTGCGCGCATCCGACGGCCGGTTCTTGCGACAGGACGGATCCCGGCTGCGGCTGGGCGGGTTTGGCGCGACCCAGTCCTTCGACCGAGATGCCACGTTCGTGGTCCGACGTGGCTTAGGTGCCAGGTCAGTGGCCCTAGAATCCTATAGCCATCCGGGCCGGTATATTCGCCGTGGCGGCCGGGAACTCTGGATTGATCTGTATAATGACAGCTACCGCTTCCGCGCGGAGACCTCCTTCGCCATCACGGACGCCTGGTCCTGATGAACCGTCTTTCCGGTACCCTAGACGATCAGGCTTTCTGGAATATCCGTCCCCGAAATGACCTAGCGTCACATAGCAGAAACGCGCAGGTCGCCACCCGAATCGGGGTTCTGGAGCCCCGCAGGCTGTCAGAAGGACATTCTGCCAGGAAGTGGAAGGTGCTTCGTCGTAGCTTCGACGGTCGGGTAGGCGGCTGCCGTGGCGTTCCAGGCCGTGATTACGGGGCGGCCGTGCTCAGTACCGAGACAACTGACGGCCCCTGTGTCGAGGGCGAAAAGACCTCCCGCCGCAGGCGGCAGGCCCAGCCGGCGGGCGGTGAGTACGCGCAGGAAATGGCCGTGGGCCACGAGAACCACATCTCCCGCATTCGAGTCCTGGAGGGCCGTCGCGATGCTGGCCAGGACGCGGTCCGCGCGGACCGCGACCTGCTGCGGGCTTTCCCCGGGGTGGGCGTCCGGCCCCGCTGGGACGCCGTCCGTCCACAGATTCCAGTCGGGCCGGGTGCGGTGGATGTCGGCGGTGGTGATGCCCTCATAGCTGCCGTAGTCCCACTCATGCAGGTCGTGGTCTACCTGTATGTCGGTAAGGCCGGCAAGTTCGGCGGTGTGGGCTGCACGCTGGAGGGGACTGGTCAGGGCGAGCGCGATGCGGCGCCTGACGAGCAGTGGCGCGATGGCGCGGGCCTGCGCTCACCGCGCGCGGTGAGCGGCAGATCCGTATAACTGGTGTGCTGACGCGAGAGGGCCCACTCAGTTTCGCCATGGCGGACCAGGACGAGCTCACCCATGACAGGAAACCTTCTTTCTAGATGAATGAGACCCCGTAGGAGGAGGGGTGGGGGACTTTAGCAGTGGGCCCGCGCGAGCCCGGCGCTGTCGATCAGCCCCACGTCCTGGCTGTCGGCGACCGTGACGACCCAGGCGTACACACGGTGGCTGCCTCCACCGAGACGCTCGCGGTATGCGGATGCCGCTGCCGATAACGAAGCCGGTTGGCCGAGGCTGGAGATCAGGTCAGCGGGTGTCTGGTCGACCCAGCAGCCTGCCTACTCTCGAAGAGTTCGGGGGTAGGCAGGTTTCCCGTGCGAGTGGCTTCGGTGACATGGCTGACCGGCCGCGCCTGGTCAGCCGGAGACTGGCTGGTCGTTCTCTTCCGTGGCGCCGTTGCCGAGAGCGGCCTCGTTGGCGCCGTCCTTGCGTAGCCCGTACCGGCGGATGGCGTCGTCCACGGTGGCCTGCTCGACGTCACCTGTTCGTGTCAGTGCCTCCAGGGTCGCCACGACCACGGACTCGGCGTCGACGTTGAAGTGGCGCCGTAGGGCCGCCCGGGTGTCGGAGCGGCCGAAGCCGTCGGTGCCCAGCGAGGTGTACGGCTGTGGCACCCACCGTGAGATCTGGTCGGGGACGGCGCGCATCCAGTCCGAGACCGCGATGACCGGGCCTGGTGCGCCGTTCAGGATCTGGCTGATGTAGGGCACGGCTGGCGGCTGCTCGGGGTTGAGCAGGTTGCGCCGCTCGCATACCAGTGCTTCCCGGCGCAGTTCGTTCCACGAGGTCACTGACCACACGTCGGCGGCGATGCCGTAGTCGGCCGCCAGCATCTCCTGGGCGGCCAGCGCCCAGCGCATGCCGGTACCGCTGGCCAGGAGCTGTGCCTGCGTCGTGGTGGAGCTCTCGGTGGCCCCGTCCTCGACCGGCCCGGTGGGTGTCTCCTCGCCGCCGGTGAGCGCGTCGGCGGTACGGAACCGGTACATGCCGGCGATGATCTGGGTCGGGTCGACCCCGGTCGGCTCGGCTGGCTGCGGGACCGGCTCGTTGTAGACGGTCAGGTAGTAGAAGACGTTCTCGTTCCGCTCGCCGTACATCCGGTCGAGGGCGTCGCGGACGATGTGGGAGATCTCGAACGCGAACGCCGGGTCGTACGACACGCACGCCGGGTTCGTGGATGCCAGCAGTAGCGAGTGGCCGTCCTGGTGCTGTAGGCCCTCGCCGTTCAGGGTCGTGCGCCCCGCGGTGGCGCCGAGTAGGAAGGCCCGGCCGAGCTGGTCGCCGAGCGCCCACATCTGGTCGCCGGTCCGCTGGAAGCCGAACATCGAGTAGAAGACGTACACCGGGATCATGTGCTGGCCGTGGGTGGAGTACGCCGTCGCGGCGGCGATCACCGAGCCCATCGAACCGGCCTCGCTGATGCCCTCGTGCAGCATCTGGCCGGACTCGGACTCCCGGTAGGAGAGCAGCAGCTCCCGGTCGACGGCCTCGTAGCGCTGCCCGTGCGGCGAGTAGATCTTCGCTGTGGGGAACATCGCGTCCATGCCGAACGTGCGCGCCTCGTCCGGGATGACGGGCACGAACCGGGCGCCCATCTCCTTGGTCTTCATCAGGTCCTTGAGTAGGCGGACGATGGCCATTGTCGTGGCCACCGGCTGCTTGCCCGAGCCCCGCCGCAGCTCGTCGAAGATCGACTTTGGTGGCTGGGGGAGGGTGCGGGCGTGCACCACGCGGCGCGGGATCGATCCGCCGAGCCCCGCCCGGCGTTCCCGCATGTACTGGATCTCCTCGGAGTCCGGCCCCGGGCGGTAGTACGGCGGGAGGTTGCCGTCCAGCGCCGAGTCGGGGATTTCCAGGTAGAGCCGGTCGCGCAGCTCCTTGAGCTCGGTCTTGGTGAGCTTCTTCATCTGGTGCGTGGCGTTGCGGCCCTCGAAGTCCTTGCCCAGCGTCCAGCCCTTGATCGTGTGGGCGAGGATCACGGTGGGCTGACCGGCATGCTCCGTGGCCGCCTTGTAGGCCGCGTACAGCTTGCGGTAGTCGTGCCCGCCGCGGGAGAGCTTGCTGAGATCCTCGTCGGCCAGGTCGGTGACCATCCGGCGTAGCCGGGCGTCGGCGCCGAAGAAGTGCTCCCGGATGTAGTCGCCTGACGAGGTCGAGTAGGTCTGGAACTGGCCGTCGGGTGTGGTGTTCATCCGGTGGACGAGGACGCCGTCGGTGTCCTTGGCGAGCAGCGGGTCCCAGTCACGGCCCCAGACGACTTTGATGACGTTCCAGCCGGCGCCGCGGAACAGCGACTCCAGCTCCTGCATGATCTTGCCGTTGCCGCGGACCGGCCCGTCGAGGCGCTGCAGGTTGCAGTTCACCACGAAGATGAGGTTGTCGAGCTCCTCGCGGGCGGCGACCCCGAGGGCGCCGATCGACTCCGGCTCGTCCATCTCGCCGTCGCCGAGGAACGCCCACACCTTGCTGCGGGAGGTGTCCTTGATCTGGCGGTTGAGCAGGTAGCGGTTGAACCGCGCCTGGTAGATGGCGTCGATCGGGCCGAGGCCCATCGACACTGTCGGGAACTCCCAGAAGTCCGGCATCAGCCGGGGGTGCGGGTAGGACGACAGGCCGCCCGGCTCGCCCTCGCGGCGGAACGCGTCCAGCTGTGCCTCGGTGAGACGGCCCTCGAGGAACGCGCGGGCGTAGATGCCGGGGGAGGCGTGCCCCTGGATGAAGATCTGGTCCCCGGAATCGCTGCCGGGGGAGGAGGTCAGGTGGTCCTTGCCCCGGAAGAAATGATTGAAGCCGACCTCGTACAGGCTCGCGCTCGAGGCATATGTGGCGATATGGCCGCCGACATTATATTCCGGACGGTTCGCGCGGCTGACCATGATGGCGGCGTTCCACCGGATGTACGCCCGGATCCGCCGTTCGACGTGCTCGTCGCCCGGGAACCAGGGTTCCTGCTCGGGGGGGATCGTGTTGATGAAGTCGGTGCTGGTCAGGCCCGGTACCCCGACCGCCTTCTCGCGTGCCCGTTCGAGGAGTTTGAGCATGAGGAACCGTGCCCGGCCTCGCCCGGACTCCTCGATCACCGCGTCGAGCGACTCGAGCCATTCGCTGGTTTCGGACGGATCGATGTCCGGCAACTGGCTCGGGAGCCCGTCGGTGATGACCGTTCGCATTAGTATCCGAACCTTCTCGCTCGGCGGAGGTTTGTCGAGATTTCCATGGAGATTCGTGACGCCCCACTTGCATCGGGGAGTGTGGATAGTCCGTTATTGCTGGTAGGCACGAACATCCTCGCCAGAGCGATGCTGTGGCGGAGCGTACTGGTCAGATGAGCCCGGATGAGGCGCAGTGGTTGCTGCGCCGGGCATCATGGCTACCACCTCGGGCATGGTGCACCGCCGTCGGCAGCGCGACTGCAGCCCGCCATCCCAGCCACTGGATGCGGTCCGCGACTTCGAAATGTGACGCCTCCCTGCGACCCGGCCCCATCGCCTACGTTGCTCCGGGGTTGCGCCGGAATGTAGCTCGGGTCACAGTAGGAGCGCAAGCGCTTGCGCGAACGTTTGCCCAACTTCTCGTCGGGACGTCCGGTAGGGAGATCGCATGGTCAAGATGGCGGACGTGGCGAAGATCGCGGGCGTCTCCGTGTCCACGGTCTCGCACGTCCTCAACGACACGCGGGCGGTGCGGGCCGAGACCCGCGCGGCCGTGCTCGCAGCCATCGAACAGACCGGTTACACACAGAACACGATCGCGCGGGCGCTCGTCACGGCCAGCAGTGGCCTGATCGGCCTATCGATCCCGGTGATCACCAACCCCTACTTCACCGACGTGATCCACGCGATCGAGACGAACGTGTCGGCCACCAGCTACACCCTGATACTCGCCGACTCGCGCGAGGACCCCGAGCAACGTGTACCGGGCCGTTGACCAGTCAGTCAGGTCATCGATGTCCTCGTCAGCGACCATCGTGACCAGGCCGCGGCCCGGTGGTTCTTCACCGCCGCGCTGGCCCAGGGTCGTCGGCCGGCGGAGGTCACCAGCGACAAGGCCCCCGTCTACCCGCGGATCCTCGACGAGTTGCTGCCCGAGGCCTGCCATGTCGATGCCCAGCGGGAGAACAATCGGATCGAGTCCGATCACAGTCGGCTGAAAGCAAGGGGCCTGGCACGCTCCGCCTTCCCGCAACGCAACACCCCCACCTGGAGGATCGGTGTCCGCGTCGTCCGACATCAACCCGTTAAACTTCCTCAGCATCCTCACCGGCTCCTTCGCTACGCCGGCAGGCGAGAACCCCACCGCGGCGATGATCGAGTCGGCCTATCGACACCACCGCATCGACGCGTGCTACATCAACTGCGAAGTCGCTCCCGAGGCTCTGGGGGATGCCGTACGCGGGGCCCGCGCAATGGGGTGGGTCGGCTTCAACTGCTCGATCCCGCACAAGGTCGCGGTGATCGAGCACCTCGACGGCCTCGGCGAATCCGCCACGATCATCGGCGCCGTCAACTGCGCCGTCCGCCGCGACGACGGGTGGATCGGTGAGAACACCGACGGGCAGGGCTTCCTGACCTCGCTGCGCGCCCAGGTCGATCCCGCCGGGCAGCATGTCGTCCTCTTCGGTGCTGGCGGGGCCGCCCGCGCGATCGCGGTCGAGACCGCGCTGGCCGGGGCGGCATCCATCACCGTGGTGAACCGCGGCACCGGGCGCGGCCGTGAGCTGTCCCGGCTCATCGCGGCGAAGACACCCACGGCGGCCGAGTTCGTCCGGTGGGACGGGCCGTATCAGGTACCCGAGTGGGCGAGCATCGTGGTGAACGCGACGTCGATCGGGTTGTTCCCAGACGCCGATGCCCGGCTGAACCTCGACCTGGACAGCCTGCGGCCGCACATGCTGGTGGCCGATGTCATTCCCAACCCCCCGCGCACTCGGCTGCAACGGGATGCGGCCGAGCGCGGCTGCGTTACCCTCGACGGACTGGGGATGCTGGTCAACCAGGGAGTCATCAGCATCCGGCACTGGCTCGGTGTGGACGTCGACCCAGCCGTGATGCGCGAGAGACTGGCAGAAATACTCGGATCTTGACGCATCAGCGTGTGGGACTCTGTTGCCCAATTCGACTACGCAGCGACTGCCGGAAGTGCTGTGCCGAGCGGCTCGCTCTCCGAGGTGCCAGCCGCGTCCCCACACGCGACCGCGGCCCTGTCGATGGATCAGCGCTGACTGCTCGCGACTGGGACGGCAGCGCGGCCCAGTAGAGAGACCGCACGCGCTCGTGGACCGGACTGCGGGGCGGGGGGCCGCCCGCCCCGCCCGGGTCGGATCTGCGTGCTGCGCAAGCTGTGCGTCCGTCCCCAAGTCCCGTGATCCTGTGGGGTGTCAGAACTCGGTCACCGGCCCTGACCTGGGGTTTTAGGCGGCTCGTTCGTATTCGTTGATCAGGCCGCCGAGGACAGGCTGGCGCTTGATCCGTTCCTTGGTCAGGTCGGTGACGGGGTGGTCGGGTCGGGGTGGTTGAAGGTCGCGGCTGCGGTGGGGTCGCCGTCCGTTGTAGTGCCGTGCGTACTCGGCCAGGACGGTGCGCAGATGCCGTTCACTGAAGATCAGCATCCTGTCGGTGACCTCGGTCCGGACCGTGTGGACGAACCGTTCCGCGTAGGCGTTCGCCCGGGGGGTTCGGGGTGGGATCTTGACGGTGGTGATGCCGGTGCCGGCGAGGACCGCGTCGGACGAGGCGGTGAACTGGCCTGCCCGGTCGCGGATCAGGAATTGGAAGTCGGCTGCCCGGTCACCGAGGTCCATGAGGAGGTTCCGGGCTTGTTGGGTGGTCCACGGGCCGTCCGGGTGAGCGGTGACCCCGAGGATGTGGACGGTGCGGGAGGCGACTTCCAGGACGAAGAAGCAGTACAGGCGCCGCAGCGTCACGGCGCAGTCCACATGGAAGAAATCGACTGCCATCATGGTCGCGGCCTGGGTGCGCAGGAATTGCCGCCACGTCGTGTCGGTCTGCCGCTGGGGCGCCGGCGGCAGACCGAGGGTCTTCAGGATCCGGCGGATCGTGGACGCGCTGACCTGGTGGCCGAGTTTGAGGAGCTCGCCTTGGATCCGCTGGTATCCCCATGTCGTGTTCTCGGTCGCGAGCCGCTCGATCAGTGCGGCGATCTCCGGGCTGACCGGAGGTCGTCCCGTCCGCCGCGGATGGGTCCACTTCTGTGTGATCAGACGGCGAGCACCGCCCGGTCTGCCCAGTCCCACCGGGGCTTGGGCTGGGTGCGGCGCAGCACCGCGACCTCGTGCCGCAACACGAGCAGCTCGATGTTCTTCGACGCCGACGAGCGGCCGAGGAGGACCAGCCAGCCGCACACCCGCACGAAGATCAGATAGAGCAGGCGGATGGACATAGCTGACCATCATGCCGGCAGCCCGCTCCGCCGCATCATCCCAGGTCACAGGCCCAGGCCGACTTCTGGCACCCCACAGGCCACGCTGGCCGAGGATGTCAGCTGACTGCCAGGACGATGGCGGCGCCGAGGCTGCCGAGCCCGACGGCGAACGCCATCTCGGGCAGCCCACCGTCGCGCCGCCGGAAGAGGCGGTCGAGCGCGAGCCGCCCCGCGCCGATCGCCGCTACCGCGGTCGCGACCACCGCGATACACAGCGGATACTCCATGCCGCCGTCGGTTGCCCACAGTCCCCGCGGCACGGTCACGATCATCGCATTGATCATCACGCCGATCACGGCCGCGGCCGCCAACGGAGTCAGCAGGCCCGCGGCCAGGCCGAGGCCGCCGAGGAGTTCGCCTGCGCCGGCCAGCCCGGCGAAGAAGGTGCCGGGGTGGTAACCAAGCTGGGTGAACCCGCTGCCGGTCGCGGTGAGGCCCTCGCCGCCGAACAGGCCGAAGAGCTTCTGCGCGCCATGTCCGGCGAGCAGCAGGCCGAAGGTCATCCGCAGGAGCAGCAGCCCGAGGTCGCCGGCGGACACGGCCGCGGGACGCGCGACGGGGCGGGACGCGTCGGGTGGGGCTGGGGCGGCGGGTAGGGCCGGGGCGGCGGGTGGTGGGCGGTGGGGCGTCCGGTGCCGCTCGAGAAGTTTCATGTCGAGACCTCGATTCAGAGGCACACATAGTGATGTTCTGGTCGCTAGGGGTTCTGCCCGCGGCGCCGGGCCGGTACCAGCACGCCCATGTCATCGATGACTGCCGTGGCGATGCCTCTGAAGAGGACCGAGTCCGGTCATCCGGTATGTAGCCGGGCTACACGTTTGCACCTCTGGTCATGCCCACTACCTGGGCGCGCCGACCGATACGGATTCCGGTGGATGGTGGTTGGGGCCGCGCCATCATCACGATGTGCTGGTGCTTGCGATCGAGCGGGAACAATGGGCGAAGTCCGGCGCACGGCTCGCCCGACGGCTGCGGCGTCACGGCGACGCGGTGGCAGTCCGGTCCGACCGTCGCTGAGGGTGCGGCCGACGACGCCCCGGAGGACCGCCGGCTTGCCGTCAGGACGGCGAGAGCACCCGCAGACTCGCCGTCGCGCCAGTCGCCGAGTCGCCACCAGGACACGGCGGTCGTCACCATGGTCCGCCGCACGTACGCTTCGCGGCCCTCAGGAGCGACACGGTCACCTCGTAGCCAAGTCTTGACCAGGGCCGTCTGTACCAAGTCCTCCGCCCGGCCCTGGTCCGCGACGAGCAGGTAAGCGAACCGGGTCAGATGTGCGCCTCGCTGCGCGGACGAACTGGTCGAAGTCGTCCTTGGAGGGTTCCTTGTTGGATTGATCATCACGATGGATGTTCTCGTTACGACCCTTCGGGCGCCCGTCGCCGTCGTAGAGGAGACGGTTGTCCTGGTCGTCGACCACCTGTTGACCTCCAGCCGCCGTACTCATCCCTGATACGCGAGCACGGTCCGAAAGGTTGCCAGGCGCCGCCGCATTTTGTAGGTACCGGACGTACGGCACACAGGTGGCGTACCGACGGCCTCCCTTGCCGCCGGGGGCACCAGCCCGAACCACCCTTGGTCTGTCCGAAGCCCTTCACCGCGGACCGGCCCGGCAGCGGCCATTTTCCGCATCTGGCCTACCCGGCCGAATTCGCCGAGCTCATAGACCACATCGCGCCCTTGCCCTGAGGGCCGTGGGAAATGGTCACGGTGTCGGTCGGGGTCAACGGCCGGCCCATTGCGGCGATAGTGAGCCCCGTCGGTCCTCCTCGGCCGCTGCCTACCGCTCGGATGGCCCTGGGTCGACCGCGGGATCATGACGGTGTGCCAGGTCGACGCGCGGTGAAGAATCTTTCGGGGTGCAACGCGAGGAGGAACGAGCGATGACTTTGCCGTCCGAGGGGTTGCTGCCGGGTACCCGCCGCGCCTTGCTGCACCGGCTGGCGGTCGGGCAGGCGGAGGGGCGCACGCCCTCGCTGGTCGGCGCGGTCGTGCGCGGCGGCCGGCTGGTCTGGGCCGACGGTCGGAGCATGATCGACGGGCACAGCCCGGACGCCGACGTCCAGTACCGGATCGGCTCGATCACGAAGACCTTTGTCGCGGTGCAGGTCATGCGCCTGCGTGACGAGGGCGTACTGGACCTGGCCGATTCGCTGGACCGTCACCTGCCCGGCACCGCGGCGGGGCCAGGGGCCGGGGCCGGGGCAGGGGCCCTGACGATCGCCCAACTGCTCGGCCACACCTCGGGCCTCGCGTCCGAGCCGCCCGGTCCCTGGTGGGAACGCACGCCTGGAACGCTGCGGCCACTGCTCGACGACGTGCTCCACGAGCCGGCGGTACGCCATCCGGCGGGCCGCCGCTTCCACTACTCGAACCCCGGGTTCGCGCTGCTCGGAGCGCTGGTCAGCCGGCTGCGCGGACAACCGTGGGGCGATGCGCTGCACGAGGAGGTGCTGGCGCCGCTCGGTTTGACCCGGACCACGCTCTCCCCGCAGGCACCGCACGCCGGCGGCTTCGGGGTGCATCCCTGGGCGGATGTGATGGTGCCCGAGCCGTTGGAGGACACCGGTGTGATGGCGCCGGCGGGTCAGCTCTGGTCGACCGCCGCCGACCTGTCCCGCTGGGCCGCGTTCCTGGCGCAGGGCGACAAGGCCGTTCTGAGCGCCGACACCCTCGCCGAGATGCGCCAGCCGGCGTCTGGCCCCGACGAGGCGGACGACTGGGCCACCGCCTACGGGCTCGGCCTGCATCTACGACGACAGAACGGCCGACTGCTGTACGGCCACAACGGCTCGATGCCGGGATTCCTGGCCACCCTCCTGGTGAGTCAGCGCGACGACGTCGCCGCCGTCGTCCTGGCGAACGCGACCGCTGGGCCGGCGGTGGCGCTGATCGCCGCCGACCTGATCCGGATCGTCGCCGAGCACGAACCGTGCATCCCGGACCCGTGGCGCCCGCTGCCGGCCGTCGATCCGGAGCTTCTGGCGCTCACCGGCCTGTGGCACTGGGGCCCGTCGCCACACCTGCTGCACCTGCGCGCCGACCGTGGGCTGGAGCTCATCCCGCAGGGCCAGTCGGGCCGCGGCGCCCGTTTCCGTGCTGAGGCGGACGGCACCTGGACCGGGCTGGACGGGTACTACGCGGGTGAGACGCTGCGCGTCGTCCGCGCCCCGGGCGGCGCCGCCAGCCACCTGGACATCGGCACATTCGTGTTCACCCGCACGCCCTACGACCCGGACGCGGAGATCCCCGGCGGCCTCGACCCGGGCGGCTGGCAGACATACTGACATGCGTTCCAGGACCACGGTCCGAGCGTCGGTGCCAGACCGCGGCCGCCAGGCGCACGCGCGGCTCCCACGGTTCTAGGAATGCGGATCAGCGGGCAACGGTGGCTTCGGCCAGTTCGATGACGCCGTGGATGTAGAGGACGACGGTGGCGGTGCTGGCCCAGCACAGCATTGTCGCGCCCGCCAGCAGGACACCCACCCGGGTCTGGCGGAGCGGCGGATCGAGCAGGTCATGCACCCGGTCGACGACATGATCGTGGGCGGCACCGAGTCCGTGGGGATGATCGTGGGCGGCACCGGGGCGGTGGGGCGGCGCCGCGGGCCGGCCGAGCGCGGCCCGGCCCAGCGCGTGGGCCACCGTGGACGGGTCACCGACCGCGCGGACCGCGGCGGCATCCGCCCACCGCTCGATCGCATGGTCGACGGCGGGGGCGATCAGCGCCGTCAGGGGGTTGGCCGCGGCGGCGAGGCGGGTCAGCTGTGCGTAGCGGTGGTGGTGGTGACGCAGGTGGGCCTGCTCGTGCGCGAGCAGGGCCCGACGCTGTGGCCCGGTCAGCAGGCGCAGCATGCCGGTGGAGACGACGACGCGTCGGTTGCGGCCCGGAACGGCGTAGGCGTGCGCGGCGGTGTCGTCGACGATCGCCAGTCCGCCCACCGCGGGCAACGCCGCGGCCGCGGCTGTGGTCCGACGCGCGCCCACCACGACCCGGACGAGGTGGACGCCGGTCCGGCCGAGCAGGATGACCGCCAGCGCCCCTGTGGCCAGGCCGGCCGCGTTGGGAATCGGCAGCGTCGCGCGCAGGATCGGGGTCGACCAGTCGTGCGGGTGCGCCGCGGGAAAAAGATCAACCGTGCCGAGGTACGCGGACAGCGACAGCATTGTCTCGACGGCCACCGACACCGTCACCGCGAATGTGGTGAGGAGCACGGTCGCCGCCGCCGGCGGGAGGTACCGGGCCGCGCCCGCCGCGGCCCCGCTCCCGGCGAGGCCGACGACAGCCGGAAACAGGGCCAGGGCGAGCAGGAACACCAGAGTGAGTGTCGTCATCTCGGTCTCCGGTTCCGGGTGTCCGGTCCCGGCGGCTTCTCGTCGGGCTCGGGGTGTCGGGCGAGCAGGTCCCGCAGGATCTGTTCGGAGTCCTCGTCCAGGCTGTCGACGAACCGGGACAGCACCGTGGCGCGATCGACGCCGGCGTCGAGCAGCTTCTGCATCTGGCGCGCGGTGAGCCCGGCCTGGGTTTCGGGCAGGTTGCCGACCAGCTGGTAGGCGTAGGCGCGGCCGCGGGGGGTGCGGGTCAGGGCCTGTTTGGCGTACAGACGTGTCAGAGTCGTCAGGATAGTCGTGTAGGCCAGGTCATCGCCCAGTTCGGCCTGGACCTGCGCCGCGGTCAACGGCCCGTCGGCCGCGGCGAGGCAGGCGACGACCTCGCTCTCCAGGCCCCCGCTCGGGCGGGGGCGGGCTCGACCGGCCACGGTGCCTCCCGTCGCTCGTTGCCTGGCGGCGCATCGCCGTGTTGAGTCGCCCAGCGATTGTGGCATCACGCAGAGCGGGCAAGCTGTCCGCCGCACGCCCGTTGCCCCAGCTCAGCCCGATGTCGGGCGGAAAGTTGGCTTGCGTTTTCGGTAACTATTAGGTATGCCTAACCTTCAACAACTATCGCCAGATAGTTGTTGATCTGGAGGATCAAGTGTCGTGTTCGCCAACTACCTGATCGGCCTGCGTGAAGGCCTCGAGGCCGCGCTGGTCGTGAGCATCCTGATCGCCTACCTGGTCAAGGTTGGCCGACGGGACCGGCTGGTGGTCGTCGCCGGTGGGGTGGCCCTGGCGGTCGCTGTCAGCGTCGCGTTCGGGGCGCTGCTGACGTACACGTCGACGAGCCTGCTCGCGGACTTCAGGAGCCAGGAGATCTTCGGCGGCACGATGTCCGCGATCGCGGTGGTGTTCGTCACCGGGATGGTCTTCTGGATGCGTCGCACCGCCCGCAGTATGCGCGCGGAGCTGGACGGACGGCTCTCCTCAGCACTGGAGCTGGGCACCTTCGCCGTCGTCCTCACGGCCTTCCTCTCGGTGGCCCGCGAGGGCCTGGAGACCGCCTTGTTCTTCTGGTCGGCGGTGCAGGCCGCGGGAAGCACGATGGAGCCGGTGATCGGTTTCTCGCTGGGCATTGCGACCGCGGTGGTGCTCGCCTGGCTGCTGTACCGGCGGTCGGTCCGGCTGAACCTCGCCCGGTTCTTCACCTGGACGGGCGCCGGCCTGATCGTGATCGCGGCCGGGGTGCTGGCCTACGCGATCCACGACCTGCAGGAAGGCGGCGTCATCGGCGGGCTGAACACCCTCGCCTTCGACGTCAGCGAGCAGATCTCACCAGGGTCGTGGTACGGGTCCCTACTCAAGGGCGTCTTCAACTTCACCCCGCAGACGACCGTCGCCCAGGCGATCGCCTGGGTCGCCTACATCGTCCCGGTCATGGCCTTGTTTTTCCTCGGTCATCGGATCCGGTCCGGCCAGCCGAGCGAGCCGAGCGAGCCGAGCGAGCCGCCGCCCGTCCCGTCGGGATCGACCAGTTGACGGCCACCGCGGCGGCGGGTGCCGTCATCCACGCCTGATCCATCTGTCGCATCGCCAGAAACCTTCGAGGAGAACCGGTGAAATCGCCTGTCGGCCGCGTCATGCGCCTGGCCTGTCCTGTCGTCGTGGCCGCAACCCTTGCCGCGGCCTGCTCGTCGGATAACTCCTCCGACTCCGGCACGTCCGGCGCCAGCGGCGGACCGATCGCGGTGAACGCGGGTGACAAGGACTGCAAGGTGGCCAGCGCGGAACTGCCCGCGGGCCGGCACACCTTCGAGGTCACCAACTCCGCGTCGCAGGTCACCGAGGTGTACGTCTACGCCGACGGCGACCGGATCATGGGCGAGGTCGAGAACGTCGGCCCGTCGACGAAGCGGAACCTGATCGTCGATCTGCCGGCCGGCAGGTACCAGGTGGCGTGCAAACCCGGCATGGTGGGCGACGGCATCCGCACCGCGCTCACGGTTACCGGCGAGGCCGCGCCGCCGCAGACGCTCGACCAGAACCTGCAGACCGCGGTCACCTCGTACAAGACGTACGTCGGGTCCGAGACCCAGGCTCTGGTCGACACCACCGCGGGGTTCGTCGAGGCGATCAACTCGGGTGACCTGGCCAAGGCCAAGGAGGCCTACCCGAACGTCCGGCTGCACTACGAGCGCATCGAGCCGATCGCGGAGTCCTTCGGCGACCTCGACCCGCTCATCGACATGCGCATCGACGACGCCACGCCCGGCACCCCGTTCGTCGGCTTCCACGCGATCGAACAGAAGCTGTTCGAGGGGAACACCCTGGACGGGACCCAGCCGCTCGCCACGACGCTGACCACGAACGTCGGCAAGCTCAACGAGCTGATCAAGACTGTGGAGCTCACGCCGCTGGTCATGGCCAACGGGGCGAAGTCGTTGCTCGACGAGGTCGCCGCGTCGAAGGTCACCGGTGAGGAGGAGCGCTACTCCCGCATCGACCTGGTCGACTTCGCCGGCAACGTCGACGGAGCCAAGTACGTCTACAGCGCGCTGCGCCCGGCCCTGCAGGAGAAGGACCCGGAGCTGGTGGCGACGCTCGACAAGCGCTTCCCCGCGCTGGTCAGCCTGCTCGACAAGCACCTGGCCAAGCCGGGTGACAACGGCTACATCCCCGGCAGCCCGTACATCTCCTACGACAGCCTCACCCAGGACGAGGTCAAGGCCCTCGCCGTCGAGGTCGACGCCATCTCCGAGCCCATCGGACAGATCGCCGGAGTCGTGACCAGCAAGTGAGCCGACTGCCCGATCCCAGCGGCCCGGACGCCGTCGCCGCCGAGGACCCCACCACCGCCGTCACCTCCAGCGGCGCCGGCGTGAACGACGCCGGCCCCACCACCGCCGTCACCTCCAGCGACGCCGGCGCGGGCGACGCCGACGGCGACGGCCCGCGCAGCGGCCGCGGGAGCCAGCCGGCGCCCGCGGCACGCGGTTTCAGCCGTCGCCGCATGGTCGCGTTCCTCGGCGGCGCCGCGGCTGTCGGCGCGGGCGGCACCGCCGCCGGCTTCGTCGCCTCCAACTCGGAGGAGGAGTCGCCGGGGTCGGGCCAGAGGGTTCCGTTCTTCGGTTCGAACCAGGCCGGAATCGTCACCCCGGTACAGGACAGGCTGCACTTCGCCGCCTTCGACCTCAGCCCGGCGGCCACCCGCGACGACCTGATCGCGCTGCTCACCGCTTGGACCAACGCGGCGTCCAGGATGACCGCCGGGCTGGACGTCGGCACCGGCGCTGTCACCGGTGCGCCCGGCTCCCCGCCGGACGACACCGGTGAGGCGCTGGGGCTGTCGCCCGCCCGGCTGACCCTCACACTCGGCTTCGGCACCAGCCTGTTCACCGACGCCAGCGGCAAGGACCGTTTCGGGATCGCCGCTTCGCGACCGGCGCAGCTCGCCGACCTGCCCGCCTTCCCCGGCGACGCCCTCGACCCAGCGTCCAGCGACGGCGACCTGTGCGTGCAGGCCTGTGCCGACGACCCGCAGGTGGCCGTGCACGCCATCCGCAACCTGGCCCGCCTCGCCCGGGGCGCCGCCTCGGTGCGCTACTCCCAGCTCGGGTTCGGCCGCACCAGCTCCACCTCGACCGGCCAGGCCACCCCACGCAACATGATGGGTTTCAAGGACGGCACCGCCAACATCAAGGCCGAGGACGCGGCCACGATGAACACCCACGTCTGGGCCCAGCCCGGTGACGGGCCGGACTGGATGACCGGCGGCAGCTATCTCGTCAGCCGCCGCATCCGCATGCTCATCGAGCCCTGGGACAGCACCCCGCTCACCGAACAGGAACGGGTCATCGGCCGCGCCAAGGGAAGCGGAGCTCCGCTCGGCCAACGGGACGAGTTCGACCCGTTGGACTTCGCGGCGAAGGACTCCGCCGGAGAGCTGGTCGTCGACACCAAGGCCCACGTACGGCTCGCCCACCCGACCCAGAACAACGGCGCCGTGATCCTGCGCCGTGGCTACTCCTTCACCAACGGCACCGACAACCTCGGCCGCCTCGACGCCGGGCTGTTCTTCATCGCCTATCAGCGGGACCCGCGGACCCAGTTCGTCACAATTCAGAAATCACTGGCCGGCAGGTCCAACGACGCGCTCAACGAATACATTCAGCACGTCGGCAGCGGCCTGTACGCCTGCCCGCCGGGCGTCCAGCCAGGACAGTACTGGGGCCAGAAGCTCTTCGCCTGAGGCGATCCCAGTCGCGACCTCAGGTACCACAGCAAATCCGATTACCGTGGGTCCACCCGCTGGCTGGTTTTCCGGCGCAGCGGGTGGACGTCACGTGGGTCTGATGCCTGTCACGCCGGTTGGGCGGGGGTCCCGTCCGTCCGTTGGCGGCGCCGGCCGCGAACCAGCCCGGCGGTCGCGTCGAGGGCGAGGAAGGCCAGGAGAGTCACTCCGAGCACGGGCAGCGCCCAGCCGACCGCGGCGGTGACCAGGACCAGGGCGACCAGCGCGGGCCTGGGTACCCGCCGCCAGGTGCCCCGTGCGGGGGCCGGGCCGACGATGCCTGCATGGTCCGCTCGGGTGGGGCGGCGCTGCCACCACATCCGGTAGCCCCAGACGATCACGCAGACCAGGCCGACCGCGAGGCTGGCCAGCAGGATCTGGTTGGCCACCCCGAACAGCTCGCCCATGTGCGCGGCGATGCCGATCTTGGTGAGCTGCGCGAGCAGCGGCCAGCTCTCCCAGCGGACCTCGTTGACCACCCTGGCGTCAGCCGGGTCGACCGCCACCTGGTCGAGTCGTACCGGCCAGCGCCGGTCGGTCTGGGCCACAGTCCACGCCGTGCCGGCCTCGGCCGGTGGTGTGATCTCAACGGGTCCGTCGAGGCCCGCCCCGCGCGCGGCGGCGATGATCCGGTCCACCTTGTCCACACCTGCCGCGTCCGAGGAACTGGTCTCGGTGGCACCGGCGGTGGTGTGGCCCTCGTGTTCTCCACCGATCCCGCTGCTCCCACCGATCCCACCGATGCCGCCCGCGGGGGCAGCCCGGGGCAGGGCGGTGTCGAGATCGGGGGTGTGGCTGTCGGCGGCGTCCAGGGCGGAGGAGAAGTGCGCCCCGGCGTAGCGAGACCAGGTCAGACCGGTTGCGGACAGGAACAGCAGGCCGATGAGCAGCCAGACGCCGAGGCTGCCGTGCCAGGCCATCGTGCGTCGTCGCCCGCGGGCGGTGAGGTCGGGCAACAGGACCCGGCGCACCCGGCGGGCCCGGCGGCGCCGGCCCAGCCACAGCACCAGGCCACCGAGGGCGATGATCCACAGCCAGCTCGCCGCGACCTCCGAGTAGTGCCGGCCGAACGCGCCGAGATGCAGGTTGCGGTGCAGGTCGTCCAGCCAGGTGGTGAGTGGTGTACTGCCCCACCAGGTGGTCAGCTCGCCCTGGACCCGGCTCGTGTACGGGTTGACGTAGACGGTGCGCTGCCTGTCGCCCAGGTCGGGAACGTTCAGGACCACCCGGGTGGTCCGGTCGGGCGCGTCTCCGGTGAGCACCGAGCTGAAGGTGCCTTCGGGATGGGCGGCGAGCGCGGCGTTGACCTGCTCGGCGAGGGGCCGCGGCGCCGGGCCGGCCTGGTCGACGTAGAGCTCGTCCGCGTAGACCAGCCGGTCGAGCTGCGGGGTGATCGTGTACGCGAGACCGGTGAGCGCGGCGACCACCAGGAACGGCGCGACCAGCACCCCGGCGTAGAAGTGCAGCCGCAGCAGCAGCAGCCGCCCTCCACCGGACGTCGACACGGGCGGGTAACTCGACGTGTCGGCGGACGACGTGCCAGTGGACGACGTGCCAGTGGGCGACGTGCCAGGAGACGACGGGTCGGGTACGGACGCGTCGGGAGCGTCAGGTTGCCGTGGTTCCGGGACGCCCGGCGTCGCGGCGGGGTCGGCAGCGTGCGTGGCCGGGTCGGCAGCGTGCGTGGTCAGGTCGGCGGGAGGGGTGGTCTGGTCGTCGGGGGGCAGCCCCGCCTGGTCGATCGTGGTCACAGGGGTTCTCCGAACAGGCTTGTCGAGGACATGCGGCACCGCCGCGGCGTCGCACACGGGCAGTGGCCGCGGTCGGATCCCGTGCCGCGTCAGATGCGGACGGGTGGCGACAGGCCGGATCCGGGCATCGCGAACAGGCCGTCCGGCCTGTGTGCGACGGACGGCTCCGGCGGTGCTGATCAGGCCGGAAGCAGGTTCGGTGGACCTCTGCGAACGACCAGATGAACAAGCTGGGCCAGCTGCGGGGCCCGGCGCGCCGGAGGCCGCCGCCGCGGCTCCGTGCGGGCGGGCAGCGGGCAGACCGCAGCCGGACCTCGCCGGCGGCGCAGGTGGCCGACCGTGCGGCGCGCCACCACCGCGACCCCACGCGCGGCCCGCCACAGCAGTCGTTCTCCGGCGGAGAGCCACCATGCCAGCAGCAGCGCGGCGCCGACGTGCGCCAGCGCCATCCGGGGCCCGCCGGGCAGGAGGTCGATTCCCGTGGCGTCGTGAGCGGTGCCCGCCGTCCCGGTCGAGAAGCCGTGATGGGTGTTCGCCCCGGGCTCCGACGGCACGGTCATGGCGAATGCCAGATGCAGGCCGGCCTGGACGCTGGCCACCAGACCCGCGATACGCCGCGGCGACATCCGCCGGGCGGTGTTGCCCCAGCACACGCGGGCCGCGAGGGCACCACCGCAGGCGGTCACGGGCAAGCTCGGCAGCTCACCGCAGGCCGCCACGTGCGCGAGAACGGCGAGAGCGACCGCCAACCCGGTCACCGTCGAGGCACGCACACCCCGCCCGACCGGTGTCGCCGCCCAGCTCACAAGATCAGTATCTTAGCCACAAAAGGAAACGTGACCCAGCTGATTGCCCGCACAATGCGGGCGGCGCATGACGCGGCCGCGGCGATCGTCTGCCGCCCTCGTAAAGACGCGCGCCAGGCGCAGCCTGGTCAGGCCACGTTCGGCGAGGTGGGCGGGCAGCTCGGCGGGATCGAGGTCGAACCTCCGCTCAGCCGTACCGCTCGAGCACCTTACTGATCACACCGCGGGCGGACGGCGAGAAATCCCGCCAGCCGTCGCCGAGGTCGGCCGCGAACGAACGTTCGTAGCCCGTGTCACGTAGACGGATGCTGGGCAGATAAGCGGAGTGGAACTGGACGGACAGTTTGAGGCCCTCGGCGGTGGCGACGGCGACGGGCCCCGCGCCGAGAGCCAGGGCGTCGAACACCTGAAGTTCGGTCCGGTCGGAGTAGTGGACAAAAATCACCGCCCAGCCGGGGCCGCCCGCGGGGTCGGGAACGAACACGGGTGACTCGCTGGTGGTGCCGGCGGGGAATGACCAGGCCGACTGTTCGGTCATCGTCTCCAGGTCAATGCACACCAGGGACGACGGGATCTCCCGTGACGGCAACTGGTCCACCGGGACAACGCGATAGGGGTGATCCCGGTACATCTCGACGATCCGGGTCGCCAGCATCTCGGTGTCGCATCCCCAGTAGGACTGCCACAGGTAGCGGCCGCGCTCGAGCCCCGGCCGCCGCATGTCACGGCCATAGAGAAGCGTGGCCCAGTGGCGTTCCGGGTCGAGGAAGACATGGCTGTCCCTGACCTCACCGGTTCGGCCGTCGATCACGTAGCGGCCGACCGGTGAAGCGTCCACCGGGGCGGAGACGAAGCCGTGCAGGCCCTTGGCGAGGCCGGAGCCGGTTCCCCAGACGCTGTCGGCATCGGTGAGCACGTAGTTGAGATCCCAGCCGTTCGAATGAGCGAGGTACATCGTGACGTCGTCGCCGTCCTGGCGGTAGTCGGCGAAGTGGTGGAACGACTCGCGTGGGACGCGGGCGTGGGCCACCGGCACGCTGCGGCCCCGCCGGGCGACGGTGAGGTCGCGCTTGCCCACCAGATAGATGTCGGTGAAGGGCAGATGCGGTTTGGTGCGGCCGCGTCCGGCGACGGTGCCGGGCTCGGGCTGGAACCCGATCTCCGTGAAGATCACGTAGTCCTGGGTCACTGTCATCTCGTGCACGCCCTGGGTCAGGTGCGCGCCGGGTACGTGCCACGTCTCGACGTCGCCGTGCCCGTCCCAGCGCACCACCCACATGGGTCCCTCCATGTCGGAGGTGGACGAACCCCGGGGACGGAGGTTCGTGTTGCACCACCACATGCAACCGTCGTCGAGGTCCTCGACCGGGTGCGCCGCCGTCCGCACACCGGGGAACAGGGGATGCGCGACGACCTCGGGGTATTCGCTGACCCCGCCGAGAAACGTCTTGAACTCCAAAGTCGCCGGGTCGAACTCGACCGGCCGCTGGCTCAGCCCGGTGAGCAGTAGCCGGTCGCCGAAGAAGTGCGGCGACACGTTCGTCAGGGACGGCCGTCCGCCGACGGTCAGTCCCGCCAGCTCGGCCGGTGGCAACGCCCGGCTGAGGCCGCCGAGAAGAGCCAGGTCGGGCGTGACGACCCGCTTCGTCCGCCAGTGCCTGGTCTCGAGGTCCACATGGGTGAGCAGGCCCGGCCCGGCGAACATGAAGTCGACGGCGGTCGGCTGCGACGGCCCGATGACGAAGATGTTCCCGGCCAGCCCGTCGGGCCAGCGCCCGGCAGTCACCGTCAGGTCGACATTGTATTCGGCACTCGGCTCAAGGGCGTGGTGAAGCGCGTGACTCATGTCGTTTCCTTCGGAGTTCGGCTCGGTGAGCTGAATTCAGAACTCGGTCGCGATTGCCGATGCCCGGTGCGGATTTTGCCGGGGAGCGAGGCGCGGTTCTCGGAAGGGATTTACATGCGGGAACCGGGCCGCGTTTCGTTGGGAGCGCGGTCTGCCATGGTCAGGCCTGTTTTCTCGAGACGGCGAAACTGGAACCGCGGTCTCCTCGGTGCTTATAATGAAAGGCTAGTGGAATTCCCCCGGCGATGCGGGTTGAATAATTTCAACTAATGGATCTATTGGTGTGACCGTGACCGTGACCGTGACCGCGGTGCGGTTCGCCGTGGGATGACCTATCTGCCGAGGAAGGTGAACGCGGCCCAGTAGACGGGATGCTCATGGGCCCGTCGGGTCTCCCAGGCATGGCGAACGGCCGGCGAGGCGTCGGTCGGCGGACCGTAGTCGGGGATGCGGAGGAGATCCGGGAACTCGCGGACCTTCTCGCCGTTCGTCGTCCGGCGCACCCAGAGCTGTGCCCGCCGCAGGGCCTCCGCCGTTTCCACTCCGTCATCCCGCCAGAGCTGGTAGAAGCGGGCCATCAGGGCGGCGCTGGCGACGTCGTCCACCGACCACTGCGTGGCCACCACGCCCGGCGATCCGGCCTGCAGCAGGCCGGTGGCGAGGCTTACGAACTCGTCCGGCAGATCGTCACCGATGACGGCCGTCTGGCAGGCCGACAGCACGGTCAGCCGGGGGCTCATCCGGTCGAGCCCGCCGATGTCCCGCAACGTCATCGACTGGTCGCCGACGAGCAGAAGCCGGTTGCTGAGCGGATCCATCGGCTCGGCCACCCCGTGGCAGGCGAAGTGCAGCACGTCGGATCCGGACATCGCCGCGAGCACTCTCGCCCGGGTTGCCTGTCCGGCGCGCAGGACCTGGGCCTCGGGGCCGAAATGGGCCGCGACGATGTCGGTCTCGACCTGGGCACCCGGCAGCGGGTCGGCACCCGAGGAGGCCGGGTCCGCCACGGCGAGCAGCAGATCACCCGAGCGGGCCGGGCCCGGCGCGATCCGGGTGGCGGCGAGCGCGCGGACACTGGGCGCGTAGACGAGGGTGAGCCGGTCGAGCGCGTAGGTGCCCGCGCCGCCGACGGTCTCCGCCAGCCTCGCCGCGTGCAGCGGCGCGGAGCCCAGCAGGCCGCCGGGCATGAGAACGGCTCGCCGGTACGGCGCGAGCAGCCTGAGTACCGGGTCCATCACCGCCCGGCCGAGCCATCGGGACGCCTTCTCGTAAGCGTCGAGGTCGTCCTCCTCGGCGGCCTGGACGCACCGCCCTACCCACCTGCGCTGGTTGGCCAGGGTCAGCTCGGGCAGCCACACCACCTCCACGGGGGTCACCTTCGATGCGGTGACGACGAGGGCGAGGCCGCCCCGTGGCGTGGCCGCCAGGTAGACCAACGGGACCCGGTCGGCCCGCGTGACCCTCTGGACGTCGGCGAACGAGGGAGGGAGGAGGAAGGACTCGTAGCCCGGCACGGACCTGATCTCGCCCACCACCCGTCGCAGCTCCTCGCGGGCGTCACCGAGCTCGGTGGCCAGCTCGCGCAGCGGCGCTTCGGGGTCCCGCAGGGTCGGATCGAACACCGGGACGTACTCCATGTCGAAGTCGGGCTCGAAGCTGCGCTCGGCCTCGGCGCCGCGGGCCGCGGCGCGCTCGTACCGCTCCCGCAGCTCGCCGTGACCGACCGCGCTCAGCCGGTCCAGATCCACCCGCTGGCGGTCCAGGGCCTCCGAAAGCAGGACGGCCCGTCCCGCCTCGAGCACCTCGACCGCCTCCTCGGCCCGGTTGAGGCGGGCCAGCGCGAACGCCGCGCGCGCGGCCATCGACCCGGCGCGGCCCAGCCAGTCCTGCTTGTCCTCGCGCCGCGGGTAAAGAACGGAAATGGCCTGCAGGCCCGCGACCGCGTGTCCGTACGCCTCCGCCACCTCCGCGTAGTCCTGCCGCCGCCAGCCGAGATGGCCCCAGCCCTCGGCGCACGGCACCGTCGCCAGGGGACTCGCGCCCGCGTGCGAGCACACCGCGCGCGACGCCCGGTACGCCCGGGTGGCGTCCTCGGGAAGCTGGCTCGCGGACGCTTTGGACTGCAACGCGTTGGCGAGTGTCGTCTGCACCGCCATCGCCTCCATCGACCCTTCCGGCATCAGGCGGGTGAGCTCCTCGAAGCGGTCCATCGACCGGTCCGCGGCCTCGTCGTCGCCGTCGCGCTCGGCCCGGACCGCCTCGCAGTAGGCCAGCAGCATCAGGATCGAGGACTTCGTCCGGTTCTCCACCTCTCCGGTCCGCAGCGCCGACTCCAGCACGACGCGGGCCTCGCGGAGATCGGCCGGGCGTCCGAGGCTCATGTGGCGCTGGATGAGGAAGCGGGCGAGCAGCTGCGCGGAACTGTGGACGAGGGTGAAGTCGCGCCAGTCCTGGCGCGCCTCGCGGACGAGGTCGATGGCCCGGTTCAGATCCCCGAGCCGGCGGCCCCGGTAGAGGAGAAAACGCGTGAAACAGCAGATCGCGAGCATGTAGGCGTAACTCGCGCGTTGCTTGCCGGACCGGCTCGGGTCGCTCATCGCGCGGTCCTGCTCCTCGATAGCCTGATCGAGGAACTGGGGATCCTGCGTCTGCCGAAACGAGGAGTAGTGCCGGAAGGCCTGCGGATGCCACGCCGCGGGGCTCTCCGTCAGGCCACCACTCGCCTCACCGACCGGCATGTAGTCCTGGATTCGCCGCGCGGTCCGCAGGTCGGCCGGGTCGTGGTGCCGTTCGTGCCGGTCGACGAGGCCGTCGACCAGCGCGCCGCAGGCGAAGCGGACGACTCCCTCTTTGTCTCCGCCGCTCGCTGCCGGGTCGAGCTCGTCGAAGATCTCGACCGCACGGTCCAGATCCCGTTCGCGGTTCGGGCTGAGCCGGTATCGCACGGACAGCGCGGCGATCAGTGCGCCCTGGACGATCAGCTTGGACGGCGAGTTGGCCGGAACGCCGCCGACCGCCTCCTCGAGGAGGACGACGAACTCCTCGGCGTCCTCGACGGAGGACGTGTGCCGGAAGCAGACCATGGCGGCCATGCCCAGCATGACGGCGACACCCGCCCTTATCTCGCCCAGCTGGCCCGTCAGACGGTACAGCCGCGCTCCGAGCTCTCGCGCCCGCCTGGCATCCTCCAGCCGGGTGGATGTGATCAGACAGGACATCATCTGGGTGTCGAGCATGAGCCGGCCGGGATGAGCCGTGTCGACATCCCGGCCGATTTCGTTGATCACCTCGATGGCCCGGTCGAGGTCCGCGAGATCCCGATGGCAGTGGAAGCGCGACTGTAGGGAGATGGTGAGGTTCTGGGCCGCCGCGATCCTCGCCACGAGGTCGGTCGCGGCTCCGAGCGCCCGCTCGTCCTCGGCGACCGCCTCGTCGACCTCCGCGCAGGGCACAGCCGCGGTCCGAATCACCGTCATCTGCCCGGCCATCAGCCCCGCCCTCCCGAATCCCGCTTACCACGCACTGCAGTTACCCTTTGCGGTGTCACAGCTGGTCGATTCTCTGCGCTGTTCAGGATGACGCGACGATCTGGGCGTCCGACACGGCTGTGAAGTCGAAGTCGGGGCTGCCGGGGACGGTCGCGAGGACCTGAAGGAGGATGCGTCCCGTCACCACGTCCACCGGCGTTCTCTGCATTCTTGCGGTGTCCTGGAATACCTGCTCGACGGAGGTCCCGTCCTCGAAGACCCATCGCGCCCGGGAGATACGCCTGTTCTGGGTGAAGCGGTCGACGCCGGTGGCGGGGTCCTGCTTGGCGTAGCCGGGAATGAGGCCGACGGCGGCGAGCCGCACCGGTTCGGGCAGCGTGAACACGATGGCGACATCCGTGGCGTCACCCGGCGCGCGCCAGGCGGTCGACGGGGTCCCGTCGACCATGTTCGTCGCGTCGTAGCTGATCGTCGCGCCCGCGCCGTCCAGGGCCGGGGGAGCGGTTCGGCTGGCCGAGACCGACGCCCGGGTGGTGATGTCCGTGTAGGTGCCGGTGGCGCCCGAGCCGGTGGGGCCCGAGTAGCTCGACCGGCTGTGGTTGTCGCTCGGGCGGTTCGCGGCCACGACCGTCGCGCCGAGACCCACGATCACGAGGATCGCCAGCCCGCCCAGGGGCATGGATATCCAGAACAGGGCCTGCCGCCAGCGGCGGTACGGCTGTATCTCCATGGAGCTCACCGGCCCCGCTCCGCGGAGACGTCCGGTGTTGCCATTCTCGTGTTCATCGAGATATCACCCCGAAAGCCGCAGGCCCTGCCGCGCGAGCGTCCAGGACGTCAGTTTCTCGATGCTGTCGTCGACCCGGCTGTCGTCAGAAATGATGGAGGTGGTGAGAAAGAACTGAACCTCGCCGAACGCGTGCCGCATGGACCGCAGCATGTTTCCCTGGTGCAGGTTCTCGTCGAGCCAGCGCACGAGGGCCTCCTCGCCGTCCTCCACGCCGTCCTCGATCAGGATCCGACTGACGAGGTCGCGTTTGCTCACGACCACGACCAGCCGGGCCTTCTTCGTCCGCACGCCCATCGCCTCGAGGTTCTGGACCGTCTGCGCGAAGACGAACTCGGGTTCGCGCCTGGCCCGGACGCCGCTGTACCGGTTCTGGTCGGCGCGGTCGAGCCGGGCCCACAGCGCGTCTACCGACAGGGGGTCGACGACGAACAGGAAGGTGCGCGCGAGGGTGAGGAACTGCAGCTCCTGCAGGCGGTCGGATTCGTTGAAGTACTCGCCGGCCGGGTCGAAGACGTGGACGAGCCGCCGGCCGCCCCGCCGCGGCTCGACGTAAAGCGAGTAGGCGCGGGGAAGCCGGATTCCGGTCTTCGCGACCTTGTCCGACCTGATGAGCTCGCGGCGGGCCTGGGCGTCCCATTTCCGGGTGTCCTCGTCGGCCAGGGCGAGGGTGGCGCCGCTGCGTCCGGCGATCGCCTCGACCGCCATCATGATGACGATCATCAGCCGGGTCTTGCCGGCGCCGGCCGCGCCGAACACCGGGAGCACCACCTCAGCGGCGGTGCCCACGCTCTCGGCCAGTGGAGCCTCGCAGTGCGCGCAGAAGGCGTTCATCCGGTGGCTGCCCAACAGCAGCAGGGTCGGCAGGCGCTCCCCGCACGCGCAGACGCGCCGGACGACGCCGTACCTGCCCGGCCGCACGTCGTGGTGGCGGACGGTGCAGTTCCGGCACTCGTAGGACGGGTAGAAGCCGCGCCGGTAGCAAGACGGGCAGGTGATGCGCACCCCGCGGATCCACAGCAGGACGGTGTCGATGCCGCGCAGCAGGTAGATCCCGAGGAACGCCAGCAGAAAGACGGCCAGCAGCACCACGCCCTGGGCCGTCGCCACCAGCGAGATGACGGCAAGGCCCAGGATCGTCCCGGCGAACAGGCCGACCATCAGGACGACGCCCACCGGCCAGTGCCAGTCCATCGCCCCGTAGCCGAAGAAGGTGTTCTTCACCCACCGCCGGTGATTCCGGCCGAGCGCGGCCAGCCGCGGCCAGACGAGACCGTGCGCATGCCGTAGATCGTGACGGGCCTGTCCGAACAGGTACTGCCGGTAGGCCGGTTCCTTCCCGTCCTCGGTGCGCCGCGGCGGCGGTTGTTCCGGTGCGGCGGCGGCGGGGTTCGGACCCAGCCCCATCGCCCGGCCGAATTCCTGGAAATAGGCGACGACCAGTGCCCCGGCGACGTACAGGGCCGCGGCGCCGGCGATGAACGGCCCGGGCACGGTGAAGAAAAAGAAGGCCAGCCAGATTGCGATGATCAGCAGGATCAGTGAGCCCATCCTCGCCTCACCTCCCCGCCCGCGAGCTGTGGTTCATGGATGCGTCCCCGAATCGCAGAACTGGAAAACAGTGACGGTCGGCTAACGAGGGTTCCGTTTTTTCGCCGCAGCCTTCCCTTGGGCTTCCGTCCCAGATTTCCCGTTCTTACCGTTCTTCCCTCCGCTTCCCGAGCGTTTCTTGTCGGCGGCCTTCTGTGCGGCGGCGGCCTTCTTCTCCGCCGCGGCCTTCCGCTCGGCCCGGGCCTTCTTCTCCGCCGCCCTCCGTGGCGCGTCGGCCTCCTTCTCCAGCCGACGCCGCGTCAGGGTCCGGCGCAGCCATCCGGCGGCGTTGAGGTCCCGCCAGTTGGCGAAATCCGTGGCCACCGCGGGATCGAGCTTCCTGATCCAGACATGCAGGGCGCGCAGGTCCTGCCAGTGCCATGTGATCAGCCTGTCCAGCAGGCGGTCCTCGATGACCGTGGCGACGACGCGGACCTTGCGGGACGGATTGCGCCGCAGGATGACCACCGCGTAGAAGAGACGGCCGGCGATGTCCGTCTGGGCACGGTCGGCCCTGAGATAGGTGTCGACGTCGAGCAGGTAGTGCTCCACGGCCTCCGCGGGGCACGACGCGAAGATCTCGGGGAGGTCCCCGGCCGGTGCCTTGTTCAGCAGGTCGGTCAGTTTGCTGAGGTGGTGTGCCCGCTGCGTCTCGGGCATCCGGTCGAGCCCGGCGGTCAGGACGGCGGCCTGGCGGCCAGGGCCGGTGGCAGCGGCCAGCCTGCGTCTGACCGTGGTCATCCGGGTGATCGTCGCGCGTGCGGGGTCACTGAGCCGGGACGCGGCTGGCCTCCCCTCGAACGCGTGGCAGAGGGCTTCGAGGTCCTCGAGATGGTCGCCGTCCGCTGCGGCCGTCGCCGGCCACTCGCGGGTGAGGACGGCGTTCAGCCAGGCCACGGTGGCGGGAGCATTCAGGCTGGCTTCGTCGAGCACCTCAAGTGCGCGCAGTGCCTCGCCCGGCGTCCAGCTTCCGTGCGGCCAGACGCGCCGCAACAGGTCCGCGTCCACGGCCGGTGTGCCCGTCGATTCCGGACCGCTTGCCCGCAGCATCGCGATCTCCGCCAGCATGTCGATCCGCAGCCGCGGGTCGCGGCGGGACGCGGCGATCAGCCGGGCTTCGTGCAGAGCCGGGGCAGCACGCGTGTCGTCGTCGTCCAGCGCCTCACCGAGGCCGTGCGTGAGCGCCTCGACGAGACGGTCCGGCTCGCGTGCCGCGACCGCGGCGAGGTGATGCACCACCCCCGCCCGCAGCTGGGGCCAGCCACGTGCCAGCCGTGCCGTCGCCTCGGTCGGCTCGGCCAGCAGCCGGGGGCCGACGACGCGTTCTCCGGCCGTCCGCAGCAGGGCGCTGTCCAGGTCGAGCCGCTCCCGGGCAGCCAGGAGGAGCAGATCGACCGCCACCTCGGCGGTGCATCTGCGCAGGGCTCGCGTGCAGCGGTCGGTGGCGTGGGCGCGACCGGCAGGCGACCTGAGCGGCACCGCTTCGGCGCCACCGGCACCCTTGACGGGCTCGTGCGCCAGCAGCCCGTCCACCTCGATGTCCACCGCCAGCTTCTCGATCTCGGTGGCCAGCGGCGCGGCGCCGGCCTCCGCCGCGGCCGCCGCGAGGGCGGTGAGTGCGGCGCCGGTGCCGGGCGGCCGGCTCCCGGCGAGGACCCCCAGGGCCCCGACGCCGATCAGTTCGATAGTTCGCGCGTCCAGCGAGGGTGCCTGGCGCCCCAGCCAGCGCGCGGCGGTCGCGGCGGCGGCCGTCACCGCCGGCCCGGCGCCGGAGGCCTGGTGACCGTGCCGGAACAGCGCCGCGGCCAGCAGCGGATGCCACTCTCCCGAGCGGACGGGCAGGCCGCCGCCGAGCTCGGCCGCGGCGGCCCACAGCTCGGCCGCGTTCTCCACGCCGGTCTCGGCCAGCAGGGCGGCCCACGGCTCGACCGGCACCTGGCTGCTCCGGTTGGCCGGAATGTCGAACTGGAGGAAGCTCGCGAACGCGCCGTCACCGCGGTCGACGTCGGCGTCGGGCACTGTCGCGACCAGGTGCAGGTCGCTGTAGGCGGGCCGGTGGTGGTAGGTGGCGAAGGACATCCGGCGGGCCAGCGCCGGCGGCAGCAGGTAGGAGACGGCGCCGATCCAGTTCGCGGCGGCCCCGCTGTCCCGCTCGATCAGCACGATCGTTCGCCGTTCGCCGGTGATCACCCTGGCCGCCGCGGACACCAGGGCGGGCAGTGCGGCGCGGCCGGGATGCGTACGCAGGAAGGCGGCGACGTGCCGGCGGTCGAGCCTTCCCCGTGGCGGCGGCCCGGCCAGCTCCGGCAGTTCCGCGCCGTCGGTCTTCGGGCTGGCCGTCCAGATCGGGGCGCCCCACAGCTCGATGGGCAACGCCTCCCCGAGATCGGTGGCGACGTCCTCGCTGACCAACGCGTGCGCGAAGTAGTTCCCGAACCGGTTCGAGTAGTCCGTGCCCACGAAGACGACGTTCGCCAGCACGCCGGTGTCCTCCGCCGGCTCGAAGCAGAGATTCACCGGGCAGGCCGCGAGCGCCGCGGCATCCGCGTTGTAGGGCAGCGAGCCCGGCGGGTCGTAGGCGGTGAAGGACTCGACCCGCCGCATCACCTCCGGAGCGACCCCGCGGCTCGCCGCATTGAACTGGAATCCGGGGTATCCCGAAAGGCCGACCTCGCACGACGTGTAGTACAGCTGCTTCAACACCATCTCGGCCTCTTCCGCCGTCAGCCTTTTGTTCTGGGAATGGCGCCGAATTCGCTCAGCAGCCAGAGGAACGGGTCGGCCACCCGGTAGGGCTGGACCACCCCGGTCGCCACCCGCCGGTCGGCGGTGGGGGCGGCCCCCAGTGCCGACAGCCCGAAATACCGGTAGCGCGAGTAGTTGTGGCGCAGGGTCTGGTCGATGGACGACCCCTCCCACTCGTCGAGCAGCGCGCGCACATGGTCGTGGACGTCCCTGCTGTCCGCCGCGTCGAAGCGCGAGCCGACCGGCTGCGACCGCCGCAGCGGGCTCTCCTCGGGCAGACCGCGCGTGAGCGCGTCCATCTTCGAGAACGCCACGGCGATCGGGGTGCCGATCAGCTGGGAGGGCTTCGTCCCCAACGCCCGCTGCAGCAGCTCGGTGATGCGGCCCAGGACGCTCACCGGGCTGTCCAGGCCCTGTTCGTGCGGGCGTGGGGCGTCCGGGTCCGCCTGGCCCCGGGCACCGCGCATCGTCAGTGGGTCGAGCAGCAGGATGATGCCGGCGGCGCTGGCGAGGTAGCGCACGTTCTGTTCGACGCTGTCCGCCGAGTTCAGATCCTCGCCGGCGGTGTCGAAGAAGGACAGCACGGTCCGCTCCTGACGCGGGCGGCCCAGGCCGCGCCCGCGCGCTGTGAAGGTGAACACCAGCGGCCGGCGTGACATCGGTGTCGTTGAGCGCTGTGTCGGGGCGGCCAGCTGGTGGTTGTCGTAGAGCGGGGCCTCGTACCGCTTGCGGAAGCTGTCCCGGGTCTCGTCATCCGCACCCAGCACCGACGCGTCGAACCGGACTCCGACCGAGTGCATCAGCTCGTGCAGCAGGACGGTCATGAAAACGGTCTTGCCGCTCTCCTTCGCACCGACCAGCGCGATGAGCCGATTCTCGATCTTTCCGAAGTGCACCGGAAGTTGACTGTGGCACTCCGGGCACAACCGGTAGTTCGTCTCGGCTCGACAGTCCGAATGGACGGCGGACAGCTTCCGGCCGTCCGCCGAGAACGCCGGCGGAAGCTGGCCGGTGAATCCCATCCGTTTCGCCAGGCGTTCATCCCGCTGACTGGAGCAGGACTTTCCGGTGGGGCCTGGCCGCCCGGAGCACCGGAACCAGATCTCCCGTTCCCCGAACTGCTGGTAGCAGTACGGACAGACCAGCTTTCTGCTCATCGGGTCACCTCCTCCGTCGGGCGCGGACCAACGTCACCTGGGCATTCGCGTCCTCGGGTGGCGCGGTGGGGTCGACGAAGCAGGCGAGCCCCCAGGCACCGCGCCGTGGCGCCGGAACTGTGATCAGCGCCCGCTTCCGAGCGGTGACGTCGCGCGCCGGGAGACGGGCGAGCGCGGTGCCATGGGTGGCGCTCAGCGGCAGGATCCCGTCCGACCTGCCGACGACGACCAGCGGTGGCAGCCGGCAGGTGCGGTCACACACCACCTCGAGGACGGCCCGCCGCGGCCAGGGCAGCCGCGCCGGCCGGAGCTCGTAGGTCACCTCGACACCGCGCCCGGGGACGAGCACGGTGACCGGCGGGGAGACCGCACGGTCCTCCTCCTCGCCGGTCACCGTCCGGACCGCCACGGTGACCGGATCCGAGCCGACCTGGATCTCCAGCCCGCCGCTGTCGATGTAGCGCCGCGGTCGGATCTCCACCTCACCGGTCGGCCCGTCACCTGCGGAGCCGGCCGGGTACCACTGGACCCGTGCCAGGCTCGCGCCCTCCGGCCAGTCCCAGCGCAGCCGGACGGCATCGCCGAACCGAGCCGCTGTGAGCCCGCGGACCGCGTCCGCCAGCGAGATCGGCACCGTGGCGCCGACGACCGCGACGGAGCCGCCGGCGGCGCAGGTGACCGCGGTGAGGAAGGCGCGGCCGTGCCGCGGGCGGACGGGCAGCGCGACCCGTCCGTCGGCCCGGGTCACGGGTGCGCCGGGCAGCGCGACGCCGTGCCGGGAGACATCCGCGGCTGACACAGCGGTCCCCGCGGCCCACCTTGGTGCCGTGGAGGCCATCCGCACCTGCACCGTCCCGCTTGTCGGCGGCGTCCAGACAACGAGCGCCGACAACCCGTCCGACCGGGTCGACGCCCCGGACGGGGACGATGCCGTCTCGGTGGGAAGCTCGACGGCGAGGTCGCTCACCGCCTCAGGCGGCCGCTCCGGCCGGGCCGTGACGACCAGCCCGGCCGAGACGCGCCGAGCCCCGTCCGCTCCGAGGTACACCGCCTCGATCCGGTACTGGTAGGCCGTGCCCGACCGCAGGCGTGTGTCGGTGAAGCCGGTGGCCGTGACGGAGGTCGGCCTTGTCCCGCGACCGGTCATGCCACGTTCGGTCCGGCGCACGTTGACCTCGTGGATCCCCGGATGCGCCCGCCACGTGCCGGTCACCGACTCCGCGTCGGTCGCCAGCACGAGGTCCTGGACCTCCGGGGTGAGGAGAACGGCGGCGGCATCCGCGCCCGACGACCAGATGCCCTCGGCGCGGGTGGCGAAGACCGTGTAGAAGACCCGTTCGCCCAGTGGAGCGGCCTCGTCGACCGCGGTGTTGGCCGGTGTCTCGGCGACTGGCTCCCCGGCATCAGGCGTGGTGGCGGCTCGGCCGGTCGCGCGCACCAGCCGGTAGGCGACTTCGCCGGTGCGGGCGGGGCTGGGTGTCCACCGGACGCTCACCCTGGTCCCGTCGGCCCCCGCCTCGACCGACGGTGGCGGCGGCGGCGGGATCGCGCGGAGCCGGGCCTGGATGTCGTCATGATCGGCCGCGATCTCGGCAGCCCCGGCCAGCAGCGCGGCGGTCTCCTCCGGCCGGTGGCGCGACCATGCCTCGTCCGCGCCGGTCAGCAACGTCCGAACCCTGGCTTCGGCCGCCTCGACCTGCCCGGACATCTCGGCCCGCTCGGCGTCCGGCAACGCGGCGGCAAGCTGGCGAGCGGCGCGCAGCCGGCCGGCCGCGAGCGCGTCGTGGATCTCCTGGACGGCGTTCCCGGACCCGGCTGCGCCACCCCGCCAGGCCTCGGCGAGCGTGACCGCCAGCTCCTCGGCCTCCTCCAGGACCAGGCCCAGGGAGGCCGCCTGGTCGGCGATCGCGCGAGCGGGCAGGCCTGCCTCGACCCCGCCGCGCAGCGCCTCGACGATCTCCCAGCCGATCAGGGCGTCGTACCCGGCCGGGGAGCGCACGGAGCCGAGAATGATCACGAAGGTGTTCTCGGCCGCGGTCTGACGCTCGTCCTGGGCCGCGCGGGCGCGGGCCTGGCGGGCCCGGGTCACCTCCTGCTCGTTGACGACGGCCGGCTCGGACACCAGCCGGAAGCCGTCCCGCAGCCGGAAGCCGGCCCGGACCCGCTCGGCGCCGAAGACGACGTCGGCGGACAGGCGCAGGCCGAGAACGGCCAGCGGTTCGCGCAGCGAGCGCGCCTGACTCGGCGGCGGGCCGACCGGGAGCTTCCACTCCCGGTCCATGACCCGCAGGTTGTGCCGCTTCAGCGCGGCCCGGACGGTCGCCGCGTCGAGTGCACCCCCGCCGCTGCCCGCACCGGCGGCCCCCGCGGTCCCCGAGATCAGGCGGCCCACCATCGCCTCGCTGATACACGGGTTCGCCGCGGCCAGCGCGGTGACGAGGCGGTCCAGGTACTCCTGTTCCTCCTTGCGCGCCCGCTCGCGGCGTTCCCGGAAGGCCGCCGGCGTGAGCTGGCCGGAGCCCCTCAGCTCCGCGTGCGCCGCGAGCAGGGCATCCGCGACGGCGGCGTGGGTCTTCTTGAGCTTCAGAGTCCGCCAGTACTTCGTGACCTCCTCGACCCGCGCCTCGAACAGCTCCTTGTCACCCGCGGTGGCCTCGTCCAGCGCGTAGCGCGTGAACAGGTCGTTCGGCACTCCCTGCTTCCGGGCGGGATCAACGACGCCCCTCCGGTACGCCTCGACGTCGAACGCCATTCCTCAGACCCCCGATGCACATGCAGTCCATTCGCCGGTCCCGCCGGTGCGGCGTAGGTGCCCGCCGCACCCTCGGACGGACGGCTATTCGCTGAGCGTGTACCGTGCCACGGCGTTGCGCGCCTTCTCGACCTGTTCCTCGGTGAGGCCCTGAATCTGCAGCTCGATGTGCAGGTCCTTTCCCGTCTTCAGCTCAACCGCGTGTACCCGCAGCACGCCGGTCTCGTTCATGGTGAAGGTGACGTCGATCGGGGAGTTACGCGGCAGCGGTGGCAGGCCGCTGATGAGACCCCGGCCGATCGCCGCGTTGTCGGTGAGTTCCGGGGAGACCGTGGCTCCGGCCTGTTCCCAGATCTCGATCTCGATCCCGGTCTGGTTGTCCTCGACCGTCCCGAACCGCTCGGTGTCGGGCGAGGCGGGCAGCGGTGTGTTGGGCGGCAGGATGTGCTCGACCTTCAGCCGCTTCAGAGCGGGGTCCGCGCTGTCCACGACCTTGATGCCGAACGCGCGGGGCACGACCGTCCGGACCTTCTTCTCCGCGAGCTGGCGGACGGCTTCGGTCGTGATGCCCAGCTGGTCGGCGACCCGCTGCACGGCCGCCGGCGAGGCGGACGTACGGGCGTCGCCCTGCGTTCCCGGTGCCGCGTCCGAGTCCTCGGGGAGCTGGAGCTTCACCGACTCGATGAGCGCGAACCGGGCTGCCCCTTTCGCGACCGCGAGGTCGGGGTCGTGGAGCTTCGTCTCGAAGCCGAATCGCTTGTTCAGGCGGGCCGCGACGGCCGGCATCCGGGTGGCGCCGCCGACGAGGAGGACATCGTCGAACGACGTCACACCCTTCTCCCGGGCGGTGGTGACGGTCCGCTCGGTGATGTCGAGGGTCCGTTCGAGCAGCTCGCCGGTGATCTGCTCGAACTCCTCGCGGGTCAGCTCGAGCCGTGCGGTGTCGCCGCCGAAACGCATGTTGTGCCGGCGCGACGTGGTACTGCTCAGCGCCTTCTTCATCTCCTCGGCGGCGATCGTGAGCTCCTGGAGGAAGTCCTCGTTGTCGCCTGCCTCGGAATCGGGGTGCTCGGCGAGAAAACCCTCCAACAGGTACCGGACGATCCTCTCGTCCCAGTCCACGCCACCGAGATGGTGGTCGCCGTCGGTGCAGACGACGTTGATCTCGTTGCCGGCGACTCGGATGACGGTCGTGTCGAACGTTCCACCGCCCAGGTCGTAGACCAGGATCGTGCGTTCGCCGGCGGGGGCGACGACCTCGTAGTGCAGGGCGGCGGCGACCGGTTCCGGCACGACGTTCAGGACGTTCAGGCCGGCGATCCGCCCCGCGTTCCGGGTGGCCTCCCGCTCGGCCACGCCGAAGTACGCGGGCACCGTTACCACGACGTCCCGGACTGGTTCGCCGGTGAACTCCGTCGCCGCTCGCGCCAGCTCGCTGAGGATCAGTGCGGAGATGCTCTCCGGAGTGTGCGTGCTCCCGTGGAAGGAGAGTTCGACGTCCTGGCCCATCTGCCGCTTGATGAGCGACACCACGAGGTCGGGCTCGAGCTTCGCCGAGTTCTTCGCGTCCCGCCCGACGACCACGTTGTCAGGAGTCTCGAAGTAGACCACCGAGGGCGTGGTGTCCTCGCCGACCATGTTCTTCGTGACGGCGGGCCGCCCTGTGTCGTCGATGTAGGCGACACACGAATAGGTCGTCCCCAGGTCGATACCGTAGGTTGCCATGGATCCTCGCAGGTGTCGGAGACCGGGTTGGTGTCAGAGACCGGATTGAGCAGGGCTGGGCGGCGCCGGCGCGGAGGGCGCCGGGGGTGCCGGGGGCGCCGCGGTGGCCGGGGATGCCTCGGTGGCGTCGCTGCCCTCGGAACCAGGCCGCCGGCTGCGGAAAACCCGGGTACGCGCGGGGCGTCGCACCCGGCCGGTGTCCCGCTCCAGTACGCCGACCTGGGTGACCTCCGCGACGGTGTTGTGCCGGGCGGGGTCGTCGGTCGGCACGACTGACGCGGCAAGCTGGGCCCCGGACTGGAACCGGTCTCCGGGTCGTGGGCGGACCAGGTCGAAACCACACCGTTCCAGCGCGAGCTCGACGTCGTCGGCGAAGCTGGCGAGCAGGTTCGAGGTACGGGAGTCGCCACCGCCGGACATGCGTTCCGACTCGGCCGAGAGGCCGTCGTACAACCTGATCAGATCGGTCACGATCGGGTCCAGCAGCGCGCGACGGACACCGGAGCGCTGTTCGAGGCGTTCCTCGTGGAGCCGGTCAATCACGGCTTCCCGATGATCGGCCCGCCGGTGGAAATCGGTGAGCGTGGCCTCGATGGCGGCCAGGCGTTCGACGACCGACACGAGCACGGCGGCGGCCGGCGGGGTGTCCTCGCCGGGCGCTGCGGGCACCGTGGGGTCGCCGTTCCACCAGCTGGTGGCGTCAGCTGGTGGTGTGCGGGTGCCGGCGCCCGCGTCGTCGCCGACCGGACCGCCAGCGGTCGGGTCGGGCCCCGTCGGCAGGGGTCGGCTGGAATCTTCGTGCATGTCGGCAGGCCAATCGGTAGACGACTGTGTCGCGATGGACGACCGTGCGGTGGCGCCTCCCCGCGTCGTCGCTGAGATCCGGACGCGTCGCGGATTTCGTCTTCCGCGATGAGCGCAGGTGGGCCGGTGCGGCTCCGGTGTGGCGGATGCTTTCTCTCAAGCAAGAAAACGCTGTCGCGAAGTACGTACTTGTCTGACGCCGTGCAAACAGATCTACGGGCTACTACCCGGATCCGGGCCGGTGGCCACCTCGGGGAATCCGGGTGCGCCGCCGGACCGGCGGCAGCGACACGCGAAACCGGCGCTGGGCGTGACAAAAAAGATCATGACGTCCCCCGATGTCCTAGCAACTATAAGCACAGCTGGTGCCGAGCCTGTGGCGCAGGGCTGACCGGTGCCGGGGGAAACCTGTCAGCCGTCTCTCAACGTGTCTTGAACTCCACTCGCCCTGCGTCCATGACGAAGGTTCCGTCACCACGGAGGACCGGTCGTCGCTCGCTGCGGGGACGCGAGTATGTCTCCACGTGTTCGATGACGGCCTCCTCCTCTGCGGTGAGGTCGATGCGCGCTATCGCAACCCAGTAGGAGAAGCTGTTCCGGTGGTACAGAGGTGTTTGTATCACCGAACCGGCATGGTCGTCGACCTCCACGACCGCCCGGAATCCACGGAACGACCCGATGCCGTTCTCGACCGCCGAGTACGCGCAGATGAGGATGTGTCGGAAGGCGCTCGGCTGGGCGATCACGATCGCCTCCCGGCCCCGATGACGGTCTCCGGTCGTCAGGCAGATGTGCGGCGGCCGCTTGAGGGAGCCCTGGTCACGGTAGTAACAGACACCCTCGCGACCGTCGCTGTCGATGTAGAGCGCGTAGAGGTCGAGGTCCTTGTCCTTGCGTCGCCAGGTCAGCTCCGCTGTGATCTCGTGCTGGGGCCTTTTGATGGTCGCGGACGCGCCGGGCAGCAGCTTCACGTCCCCGAGTGGAGTTACCGCACGAGCGGAGGAGGCGCGCCGTTCGGCCTTCTCCGACCCGCTCTCTTCCTTGCTCTCGGCCGCGTCCGGTGCCACATCGGTGGCAGGAACCTGCTGACGCCGCAGTATGTCGTTGATCGGGACCGCGAAGCGGAAGCTCAGACCGGTCAGCCCGTCCGTGAATCCGAACCCGACCGCCCGGTAGTACCAGCCGTCCGCACGCCGGTACAGCTCGCCGGGTATGTGGACGAGGTCCGCCGGGCCCGGGGCGAGATCGATCCGGAGTATCTCCGTGTTGTCTTCCGCGTCGATCAGGCGCAGCCGTGTTTCGGGCACGTCGACCACTCGGCCGCCCGTGGCCGACAGGGCCATCAGGATCTGGTCGTACCGCGGGGGGACGGCGTTCAGGTCGACCTGGGCTCGGTCGGTGGACACCGCCGCGTCCGTCCTGCTCAGATGCCGTACCGCCGCGCTGGAGTCGGTGGGATCCGTAGGATCGGCGAACTGAATCGCGCGCGCGGACCCCGCCGCCCCGGCATTGTTCGCGGGGAGCACGAGGATGAGGTCGAGCTGGGGTGTGGTAGGGGTTTTCACCCAGTTCAGAACCACGTGGATCCGCCGCGGGCGGAGCGCGATCTGGGGGAGCATCGTCAGCGACACGAGCAGTACTCTCCTGAGTCGCTGTGATGGTAACCCCGGACCGGTCCGGGGTGTGCCCGGTCCGCCGAACTGGTTACGCGGGTACCGCCATGGTGACAGCCGGCCGGGCCGGGGCGAGTATCTGGGTAGGCTTGCCGTGTGGAAGGCGGTGCTGAGATGCCGACGGTGAACGCTGACGCGGGGTTGGTGCCGCTACGCAGGGCTCTCGCGGCCCGACTCGTGCCGCGAGCCTGGGAACGGTTCGGTGTTCTCGTCGATAATCTGGAAACCGCATGGTCCGCGGCGGACAGTGGCGAATTCGACAATGCCGTGCTGCGGCTGGATCTCGCGGTGCGCAAGCGCGCCAGCCGGCTCGGCGAGGAGCCGGTTGTTCCCATGACGCCACCGGTCCGGGAACGGGTGAACAGAATGATTCATGTTCTCACCGAGGTGTCGGGCCGCGACACGTCGGCAGTGGGAGGCCGCGACGCCGTCGGCCCCGGGAACCGTCGGCGCCCCGGGTCGTCGGAGACCCCGGCCCCGGCCGACACCGGCCACTGAGGGTGGCGGGCCGCTCGGGGTCGGTCCCACCGGCCGGCCGGACCGCGGGTGCCGGGCCTGAACCAGCGGCGCACGAGCTCTGGGGGGCCGAACTCGTCGTCCACCTGTTTGCTCCGGTGGATGGGCCCGAAGCGGCGGACGCGTACGGGTTTCTCCGGGACATCTGGTCGGCGTGCCGCCGCACTCTGAAGATGGGATCGGCTCTCGACCGGTTGGGAGTGCCCGCCGACCTGCCGGGTTCGGTCGGCGACCTGCCTTCCCGAGGTCTGCTCGCCGCCCAGCTCAACCTGGGCGACGGGACGCACCAGGCGCTGTTCCGGCGGGACCATGACCTGCTCTGTCTGTCCGTGATGCTCGCCCCGGCGGTGGACGACGGTGCCCTCGACTGGTCCGCGCCGGAGGACCAGTGGAGCGGCGTGGCGGATGAGCTGCCCGCCTCGCTGGTCGGCGCCGTACGTCTTTACCAGGGGCATCTCGGCCGCTCGGAGGCGGGTCCGCGGGCGGTGGTGGCCGCGGCTCCCGAGCTCGCCCGCACCTGCGCCAACGCCTGGTCCGGGTGGCACCAGGCGCCCGGATGGGAGGAACGCGGTGCCACCACCGGCCTGGGGTTCGCGGTGTGGGAGCCGGCCGCTCCGGCGGACGACCAGATCGAGCGGAGGCTGCTTATCCTGGTTCCGGGCTCACGGGACGGAGAACTGGTCGCCTGGACGTGGAACCGCCGGGACGCCGCCGCGCCCGCTTTCCAACGCTATCTGGCCGGGGCGGCGAAGGTCCGCTACCAGTGGCGCGTTCGGGACGGCGGGGACGCGGTCCACGGCCTGCGCGACCGGCTCGACGAACGGGGAGCGCGGCTGCGGGAGTTCCTGCGCGACCCGGTCCCGTTCCCGGACCGCGTCGCCGCCTGTGTGCACCAGCTCCACGCCGACCAGGTGGACCTGACGACCGTCACCACGAGGATGACGGAGATGCGGCGCAGCGTGGAGATCTCCGGGGTCAACATGGCGGCGATCCTGGCGGCCGATGGGACCGTGCCTCGCGACGGCGACCCGTTCGCCACTGACCGGCGGCTGGTGGAGCACGTGGTCGGCCAGCTCGACGACGACCTGGTCTTCCTCGGCGCGGCGGACACGCGCGTCGAGGCGGTCCTGGCCCTCGCGGCCCGGTCGACCCAGCACGTCCGGTCTGCCGAGCACGTCCGGTCGGCACCGGACATCCGGCTCGATCCGGAGGAGATGACCCAACTGCGCGCGGAGCTCGCGGCGGCCTTCGGCGCCGGGGTACGGGCGTCTCAACTGCTCGAGGAGATCGGCCTGCCCCGCGCGCGCCAGTTCGTCCAGGGCGGTGCGACTCCGCTGGAATGGTGGACCGAGATGCTCCGGGAGCTCGGCAACGGCGCGGTCGACCGGCCGTACCGTAAAACGCTCGAGGCCGCGCTGCGGGAGTACGGCTACAACGACGTTTTCGTCCGGCTGGCCCGTCGGCACGGGCTGCGCTGACCTCGGCACCTGTTCAGGACTGTCGGATGACGATGAGGCAGGTGTCGTCGTCGGTGTCCGGGGTGGTGTGCGCGAGCAGGTGATCGGCCCGGTGCGAGACGTCGAAGCCCGGGGCGGCCGCGATCCGCAGCAGCGCGTGGAGGGATTCGTCCAGCCCGGTTCCGCGGCGTTCGATGAGGCCGTCGGTGAAGAGAAGCAGGACGTCGTCCGGCTCAAGAACGTGGACGGTTTCCTGGTAGTCGACATCGGGTTCGACGCCGAGCAGGAGCCCGTCGGGCATCGGAAGGGCGTGGGCGGAGCCGTCCCGGACGAGCACGGGCGGCAGATGCCCGGCGCGGGCCCAGCGCAGCGCACGCTCGGCGGGACGGTAAAGGCCACAGATGACGGTGGCGGTGATGTTGTCGGCGAGGTGGTAGGTGACGTTGTTGAGCCAGCGCAGCAGCTGCCCGGGGCCGGCGCCGGTGACCGCGAGGCCGCGCAGGCTGTTGCGCAGGGTCACCATACCGGCCACGGTCCTGATGCTGTGCCCGGCGACGTCACCGACGACGAGCAGGACCTCGCCGGTCGGCAGGGTGACCGCGTCATACCAGTCGCCACCGACAAGGTGCTCCTGCTCGGCGGGGCGGTAGCGGACGGCGACCGCGAGGCCGCCGAGGTCGACGGGCTCCTCGGAGCTGGGCAGGATCGCCCGCTGCAGGGCGAGCGCGAGCTGATGCTGGCCGTCGGCCCGCGCCTCCGAATCGGCGAGCTGGTCCCGGGTGGCGTCAAGAACGACCTGCGTGCGGTAGTGGCTGGTCAGGTCCTGGTAGATGCCGCGGACGGCGACCGTCACGCCGGCGGCGTCGGTCACCGGCTCGGCGAAGGCGCGGAGCTGGCGCAGCGTCCCGTCGCTGCCGATGACCCGGAACGATCCCGAGGCAGCCCGGCCGAGCCGCAACAGCGCGTCACGCAGGTGGTCCACGGCCGCCCGGTCGTCCGGGTGGATGTGCGGATCGAGGTCGTCGAGCGGGACGGGTGACATCGTGCGGTCACGCTGGAAGAGCTCGTAGACGTGGTCGGTCCAGCGCACGGCCCCGGTGCGGACGTCCTCCTGCCAGCCGCCGAACCGGCCGAGGCGTTGCAGGTGGCCGGCCAGGGAACCGCCCGCGTCACCGCCGCCGACCGGCCGCCAACTGATCACGACTCCGTCGAAGAAGGGGGCGATGCGGACGTCGAGCTCCTCGGCGACGAGCACGTCGTCGACCAGGACGAGCAGGGCGATGCCGTCGGCCTGGTACCGCTCTCCGGTACGCACGACCGCCACGGCCCGCTCGAGCAGGCCGGCGTCGGCGGCCATGAGCGGGTAGAGGTCGAGCAGGCGCCGGCCGCGCAGCTGGGCCGGGTGCCTGCCGGCCGGGTCGACGAAGCCCTCGTTCACGTGGTCGACGTGGAAGTCGAGGATCTCGCCGTCCTCGGCACGCACCGCGTGGGCCAGCAGCACCGACCCGGCGACGGCGTCGAGGAGGGCGGGCAGCCAGGCCGTTCGCCCGCCGAGGGTCTGTGGCTGCGCCGAGCGGGTGTCGGCGGAGAATCCGCCCGGGTGCAGGCCGCGCAGGCACAGGTCCGCGAGCGCGACGAGCTCGCGTCGGAGCCCGGCGGTGAACTCCGCGAGCGGGGCGGGCCAGCAGATCTCCACGGCGCCCACGACGGCGCCTGCCTGCAGGAACGGCAGCGCCGCCCGCGCCCCGAGCCAGGGACCCACCCGCGGCACCGAGCCGACGCCCGCCCGGCCGCCCGCCGGGATGTCGGTCGGGATGTCGGTCGGGACGTCGGTCGGATCGTTCGCCTCGGGCGGTGAGCCCTCGGGCCACCACTGCGGCGTGGCGCCGCGGGCCGCGCGCATCGCCACGCAGTCCAGCTGCGGCGGGATGCGTTGCCACCGGCTCGCCTCGAGCGGCCCCAGGCCGGTCTCGCCCACCAGGGTGAGCGCGCCATCGGATTCCAGCATCCAGAAGGCCACGGCGACGGCACCCTGATGGGCCAGGACCTCGGTGAACACGGCCTCGGCGACCGGGCAGCCATCGGTGGCGTGGCTGACCGCGGCCTCGGCCAGCCACAGGCGGCGCCGGGCGCCGTCGTCGAGCGGGGGTCGATGGAGTGTTCCGGCGGTCCCGCCGAGCACCTCGGCGGCGAACTCGTCCTGGGTGACCCCCGAGGCGGATGCGAGACGGCGCAGCTGGTCACCGGCCTCGGTGACCGAGCAGCACAGCCGTTCGGCCAGGACCCCGACAGCCATGTCGATCAGAGCGTCGGCTGCGGACCGCGCCCGGAGCTCCGCCAGCTCCCGCTGCTGACGGGCGATCACATGGAGTAGCCCCGTCGCGGCGTGGTCGCGGGGGTCGGCGCTACTCTGCGACGCCCGGGACACGCCTCTCCTCGTCCGCTCCGGGTAGTGGGGTTCCGGGGAGTGGCGGTCCGACCAGGCAGCGGTATGTGACCAAGAAGTGAGCCCTAATCCGTCTACTCTACTGCGGGACATCCGCGAGGATCGGGACATCTCTCATGCCGCTTCTCGCGCCGCTTGGCACAGCGGCCGCACGACCGGGCTGGAGGACGAGACGGTGACTGAGGTAACGGCGCGTAACCAGACCCCGGCCCAGCTGGACGACCCGGCGCTGCGTCAGTTGCTCGCCGGTCTCACCGCCGTGCGGGGTGGGGATTTCGGAACCCGGCTGCCGCGCGTCGGCGACGAGCTGATGGACGAGATCGCCACCGTCTTCAACGGGATGATCGACCAGCTCGCGCTGTTCACCTCCGAGGTGACGCGGGTGGCCCGGGAGGTCGGCACCGAGGGCAAGCTCGGCGGCCAGGCCGAGGTGCCGGGCGTCTCCGGCTCCTGGAAGGACCTGACCGACAACGTCAACGCGATGGCGGGGAACCTGACCGGCCAGGTCCGTGACATCGCGCAGGTCGCGACGGCGGTCGCGGAGGGCGACCTCTCCCAGAAGATCCGCGTCGACGCCCGGGGCGAGATTTTGGAGCTGAAGGAGACCATCAACACGATGGTCGATCAGCTTTCGGGTTTCGCGGACGAGGTGACGCGGGTGGCTCGGGAGGTCGGCACCGACGGTCGTCTCGGTGGTCAGGCGGACGTCAAAGGTGTGTCGGGTACCTGGCGCGACCTCACCGAATCCGTCAACGTCATGGCCGGCAACCTGACCAGCCAGGTGCGTTCCATCGCGCAGGTCGCGACGGCGGTCGCGCGGGGCGACCTCTCCCAGAAGATCCGCGTCGACGCCCGGGGCGAGATTTTGGAGCTGAAGGAGACCATCAACACGATGGTCGATCAGCTTTCGGGTTTCGCGGACGAGGTGACGCGGGTGGCTCGGGAGGTCGGCACCGACGGCCGCCTCGGTGGCCAGGCGAGCGTCAAGGGCGTCTCCGGCACCTGGAAGGACCTGACCGACAACGTCAACTTCATGGCGAACAACCTCACCAGCCAGGTCCGCAACATCGCCCAGGTCACCACGGCCGTCGCCCGCGGTGACCTGACCAGGAAGATCGACGTCGACGCCCGCGGCGAGATCCTCGAACTGAAAACGACCATCAACACGATGGTGGACCAGCTGTCCTCGTTCGCGGCCGAGGTGACCCGGGTGGCGCGCGAGGTCGGCACGGACGGCATCCTCGGCGGCCAGGCGGAGGTCGAGGGACTCTCCGGCACCTGGAAGCGCCTGACCGAGAACGTCAACGAGCTCGCCGGGAACCTCACCCGCCAGGTCCGGGCCATCGCCGCCGTCACCAGCGCGGTCGCCACCGGCGACCTGACCAGGTCGATCACGGTCGACGCGCAGGGCGAGGTCGCCGAGCTCAAGGACAACATCAACGCGATGGTCCGCTCCCTGCGCGAGACCACCCGCGCCAACCACGAACAGGACTGGCTGAAGACCAGCCTCGCCCACATCGCCGGGCTCATGCAGGGCCACCGCGAGCTGGAGACCGTCGCGCAGCTGGTCATCGACGAGCTGACCCCGATGCTCGACGCGCAGCACGGCACCTTCTTCCTCGCCGACGCCGGTGTGGACGCCCCGGCGCTCACCCTCATCGCGAGCTACGGGTACCGGCCCACCCCCGACATGCCGCGCAGGTTCGAGTTCGGCCAGTCGCTCGTCGGGCAGGCGGCGCGGACGAAACGGTCCATCGTGGCCCGCACCCCCGCCGACTACCTGAAGATCGCCTCCAGCCTCGGCGAGGCGACCCCGGTGACGCTGATCGTGCTGCCGATCCTGTTCGAGGACCAGGTGCTCGGCGTCGTCGAGCTCGCCTCCTTCACCCCGTTCACCCAGGTCCACCTCGACCTGCTGAACCAGCTGACGGAGACGATCGGCGTCAACGTCAACACGATCATCGCGAACTCGCGGACGGACGCGCTGCTCGAGGAGTCCCAGCGGCTCGCGGGCGAGCTGCAGGCCCGGTCCGAGGAGCTGCAGTCCCGCCAGGAAGACCTCCAGCTCTCCAACGCGGAGCTGGAGGAGAAGGCCACCCTGCTGGCCAGGCAGAACCACGACATCGAGGTCAAGAACGCCGAGATCGAACAGGCCCGCCAGGAGCTGGAGGAACGCGCCCGGCAGCTGGCGCTCGCCTCCAAGTACAAGTCCGAGTTCCTGGCGAACATGTCGCACGAGCTGCGCACACCACTGAACAGCCTGCTGATTCTCGCCCGCCTGCTGGCGCAGAACCCGACCCGCAACCTCACCGCCAAGCAGGTGGAGTACGCCCACGTCATCCACACCGCCGGCTCGGATCTACTTCAGCTGATCAACGACATTCTCGACCTCTCCAAGGTCGAGGCCGGGAAGATGGACATCCACCTGGAACGGGTCGTTCTGCGTGATCTCGCCGAGGACCTGAAGAGCACCTTCTCGCCGATCACCGTGGAGAAGGGCCTGCGGTTCACCGTGGACCTCGCCCCCGGCATACCGGCCGATCTCCTCACCGATCAGCACCGCCTCGCGCAGGTGCTGCGCAACCTGCTCTCCAACGCGGTGAAGTTCACCGAGCGCGGCAGCGTCGAACTCGCCATCGTCGCCACCCTGGGCGGGGACCTGTCACCGGCCACCCCCAGCGTCACCTTCAAGGTCACCGATACCGGCGTCGGTATCGCCGAGGAGAACCTCGAACGCATCTTCGGGGCGTTCCAGCAGGGCGACGGCACCACCAGCCGCCGCTACGGCGGCACCGGCCTCGGCCTGTCCATCTGCCGTGAGGTCGCCGCCCTCCTCGGCGGCGAGATCGAGGCCCGCAGCGAGTTCGGCAGGGGCAGCACCTTCAGCCTGCGGCTGCCGCTGGCTCCCCCGCCGCCGACTGAGCCCGAGATGGTTCCTCGGCCCCGCCGCACGCAGGCCCTGAGCGAGACCGAGCCTTCGTCAGGCGACCCGCGCCCCGTCGGCGCGCCGTCCGCCCTCGCCGCCCCTGCGCCGCCCGCCGTCGTGCCCGGCCCGCCGAGCGCCCTGCCCGTGGACGACCGGCGTCCGCCGCGGCAGGCGGCCTACAACAACGACCAGCTGACCGGGTGCACGGTGCTGGTGGTGGACGACGACGTGCGCAACGTCTTCGCCATCACCAGCATCCTCGAGCTCTACGGGCTGAACGTGATCCACGCCGAGAACGGTCGCCGGGGCATCGAGATGCTGCAGTCCGATCCGAGCATCGACCTGGTCCTGATGGACGTCATGATGCCCGAGATGGACGGCTACACGACCATGACCGCGATCCGCACCATGCCGCGGATCGCGGATCTGCCGATCATCGCCGTCACCGCGAAGGCCATGCCCGACGACCGGCAGAAGTGCCTCGACGCCGGCGCGACCGACTACATCACCAAGCCCGTCGACGTCGACGAGCTCCTCGCCTGCATCCGAACGAGGCTGGTCACCGGTTCGGGCGTCGGCGGGCGGCGGGCAGGAGGGCTGGGCGCTGGGTGAAGTGGTCGATCCCGCGGCTCGGTTGCCGACTATAGGAGAGTAATGATCAAGCGGATATTACTGGTCACCCGGGGGTGCGCACCGGACGATTTCGTGCCCGCCTGGCGCGCCGCCATGGGTGCCGCCGCGGCCGCGCCGCCGGACGTCCGGCCCTCCCGGGTAACCGCGGGAATCGTGCTGGACGAGGTCACGCCCGAACCGCGTCATGACGCCGTCGGCCAGGAGTGGTTCGACGACGAGGAGCACCTGAAGCGGTTCGAGTCATGGCTGGCGTCACCGGAGGGCGCAGTGGTCGACGAACTGCTCGGCCGCGCGGTTGAACGGGATGCCAGCGGCATTGTGGTGGCCAGCGAGCACGTGATGCGCGGTGAGGAATGGCTTTCGCGGCGGCGGCGGGACGGCGGTGAGAGCCTGAAGCACATGGCTCTCGCGACGCGCGCGGCGGGCCTCACCCAGGCGGAGTTCTTCGACCGTTGGCGGAATCGCGCGGGCCTGGTCGGGGCGGTGCCGATTCCCCCGGTGGCCCGCGGGCAGGCATATATGCAGAACCATCCGTTGCCGCGGGACGTGGGCGACTGGCCGTACGACGCCGTGAACGAGGTCTATTTCGACAATCTCGACGACCTGCGCGCGCGGATCGCGTGGTTCGCGGAGAACCTTGCCGGGAACGAGGACGACCTGGTCCGGGAGTCCTGGTTCGTCGCGGTCCGCGAGGAGGTCCTGTGGCCCGATCCCGCCGCGTAGCCCGGCCCTTGGCTCGCCCGCTCCCACCGCTGCTCGGCAACGGCCGGTGAGCCGGTGACGACCACCGGCCCGACGGTGGGCCTGATGCTTCCCACGGTGGCGAACCCGGACACGGGCGCGGTCGACACCGCGCGGGTGGTCGAGGCGGCCCGGCGGGCGGAGGTGGCCGGTTTCGACGGCGTCTACATCGGCGATCACCTGCTGCACCCGCATCCGATGCTGGAGTCGGTCGTCACCCTTTCCGTCGTGGCGGCGCGGACCGAGCGGGTTTCGTTCGGGCCGTGCGTGATGCTCATGGGCCTGCGGAATCCCGTGGCCCTGGCGAAACAGCTCGGAACACTGGCGGCGTTCGCTCCGGGCCGCCTGCGCGTCGGAGTCGGCGTAGGGGGCGAATACCCCGGCGAGTTCGAGGTGGCGGGTGTCGCGCTGCCGGAGCGCGGACGTCGCATGGAGTCGGTTCTCGGCCAGGTGCAGTCGCTGCTGAGATCGGGCGCGCAGCGTCCGGACGTGACAATCGCGCCGGGCGCGCCGGACGTCCCATTCCTCCTCGCGGGCTGGAAAGAGGTGTCGCTGCGCCGGGCGGCGACGTACGGAGACGGCTGGATCGGTTATCTCCTCGCCCCCGACAGCTTCGCGCGGCGCCGGGCCTTTCTGCTCGAGCATCGGGAGAAGCTGGGGCGGGTCGAGGTCCCTTTCACGACTGGAATGCTCGTCCCGGTACACGTGGATCCGTCGGGTGGTGCCGCGGTGAGCGCCGCGGCCGCGTGGGCGAAGATCACCGACTCCGAGGCCGGGTTCCCGGCGCGGCTGTTCGCCGCCGGCCGGCCGGGCGAGGTTGTCGAGCAGCTGCACCGCTACTGGGCGGCCGGCTGCACCGAGCTCGTCCTGGCGCCGGCCGATCAGGGCGAGGGCTACCTCGAGCAGGTGATCATGCTGGCTGGGGAGGTACTTCCACAGGTGAAGGCCTTCTCATAGGACGCCCCGGGACATCCCAGGGAGCGGCGGCCGCTCAGGTGCTCAGGCGCCGGTAGCGGGCGAGGCGGCGGACCCCGTCCGCGGCGGGGCGACCGGGGCACGGCTGGAGGGCCGCCTCGAGACGGGCGCGGACGGCGGCCTGGTCGAGACGCATGCCGATCGCGACCAGACCGCTGGCATCGTCCGCCGCGGGCCTGGCAGTGCCGGGCCTGGCAGTGCCGGGCCTGGCAGCGCCGGGTCTGACAGCGCCGGGTCTGGTCGCGACGTTGATCTCCCGTCCGACGACGTTGACCACATAGCCGCGCGGTCCCCGCGCCGTCTCCACGGTCACGGTGCCCTTGAGCCGGTAGACGTTCGCGGGGGGATCCTCGAGCAGGTCGACCAGCGGGCCGGGATCGATCGGACCGGCGGCGGGAACGGTCACCGCGTCGACCCGCGGGTGCGGGTCGTGACCGTCTTCGTGGTCGTGCCGGGCCAGGGCCGCGAGCGGGAGCTCGTCGACCGGGTCGTACGGGTTCGCGGCGTCGAACACGAGCACCGGGTCGACGCGGCCGTGCGTCGTGTCGACGATGTGGGCGTGCGGGTTGCTCTCGCGCACCCGGCCGGTGATCCGCGCCAACGTCTCGGCACGCCGCGCCGGCGGGATCCGGTCGGTCTTGTTGATGACGACGAGCGAGGCGGACGCGAACCGGGCCGGCGGCAGCCCGCCCGTGTCGACGGTGTCGAAGTAGGCGGGGGCGTCGATCACGTCGACGAGACCGCCGGGGCGCACGCGGTCCACACCGCTGAACCGGATGAGCCTGGCCAGCGCCGGCGGGTCGGCGACGCCGCTGGCCTCCACGATCACCGCGTCCAGCCGCAGCCGGGGATGGCTCAGCTTCTCCAGCGCCTGGTCCAGGCCGTCCGTGTCCGGCAGGCAGCACAGGCAGCCGCCCGCGATCGAGGCCGGCTGGTCCACCTGACCGGAGACCAGCGCGGCGTCCACGTTGATCGCCCCGAAGTCGTTGACCACGACCCCAAGGCGTGCCCCAGGGGCCTGGAGCAGGTGGTTGAGCACCGTCGTCTTGCCGGCACCCAGGTATCCGGTCAGCGCGATCACGGGCACCCGCACGACCATTCCCACCCGCCTCCTCCCGCGCCGCGGCCAGCCATCCGTGTCGACTGGTCCCACGGATTTCCGGACTCAGGCTACGAGGACCGTCCACCCGGGCTGCCAGCGACGGCCGTCGGCGGTCAGAAGGGCGTGAGCCACAGGGTGGCGGACGTCGGCGCGGTGTCCTGGATGTAGGAGGCGAAGCCGGCGACGTCGTCGAAGGCGAATCCGTACGCTCGGCCGTCCGCGCTGTGCTCGTGCAGGACCCGGGCGTAGTGGTTGGTCGTCGGGTCGCGGTAGAAGCCCGCGGGGTCGGTCGTCGGCTGGGTCGGCTGGGTGAGCAGCGTCGAACGGTTGAAGCCGGCTCCCAGCACGGCGGCCACCGGCCCGGTGACGCCGTCGTTCGGCGCCGCGAGCGCGCCGTCGCAGAACAGGACGTCGCGGGTGCTCGGCCGGACGAACGGCGCGACCCCGCCGTCGAAGCGCAGCAGGCCGCCGTTCACCGTGCCGACCCGGGTGCTCGTCCCGACGTTCACCGTGAGCTGGCGCGACGTGTACTGGTTCCACACCGCGTCGATGTAGCCGTCGAAATAGGTGGCGGGAAAGATGCCGGCCTCCAGGCCGTGGCCCGGAGCGATCACCCGAGTGCCCTGCCGGTCAGCGTCGTCGACGACCAGCGGGGCGAACACCGGGTGTGCCCGCATCGCGTCGAAGACGGCGGCCCGGCCGCCCGACGCCAGCCGTCCAGTCGTCTGGTCGGCGCTGCCGCGCAGCCCGATGGCCATCGGCACGCTGAACATGTCGACCGCCGTGGTGTTGCAGAACATGCCGGCGTCGTTGTGGGTGAACTCGACGAAGTCGTGCACCACGCCGAAGCTGGGGTCGGCGCGCACCCAGCCGGCCGGGTGCTGGAGCGCCGCGTTGCCCGCGCCATCGACCACGACCTTGAAGCGCAGCTTCGAACCGGTCGACACGTAGATCCGCCCGGACATCCCGTTCGGGACGACGAACGGCGTGTCACCGTCCGACACCAGGGGGATGGACAGGTCGGCGAAGCCGTCCGGGCCGTTGTCGGCGAGTGAGACCTGGGCGAGGGCGCCGTCGCGGCGGGCGTACACCTGCCGGCCGGTGATCAGGTCGGTGCCGACGACGTAGAGCCAGATCTGGTTGTTGGCGTACCGGTAGGTGTGGTTGACCACGGTCAGCGGCAGGCCCGCGCCAGCAGCGAGCGCGGCGTGCTCCCGGCTGCCGGCGGCGGCCCACACGGCGCCTCCGGCGGTACCCGCGACGGCGGCGGACGCCGCCAGCAGGAACGTGCGGCGGTTCGGCATGGCGGTCCCCTTCACTGAGCGGCTTCTCACCGGGCGGCTTCTCACTGGGCGGCGTTGAAGGCGCGGGTGAAATCGAACGGCTGCGCCTCGATGCCGCCGCAGGTCGGCTGCGCGTACGGCACCGGCCCACCGGGGCAGGGCTGGTCGCGGGTCAGCGACCACATCGACAGCCAGGCGAGGTCGACCTCGGACGCGAACCGCACCAGCCGCCGCGCGTCGGCCAGGGTGAACACCTCGCTGGCGACGTCGTTCACACCGATCATCGGGGTGACGGCCACCCGCCCCCACGCCTGCGCGTCGGACAGCTCGAACACGCCCTTGACCTGGGCCTGGGTCGCGGTGGCGGCGTCGATGGCGTACTGGCCCATCCGGCCCGCCGGGTTCGGCGCGGCGCCGTCGCCGTAGTCCATCGCCATGATGTTGACGGCGTTCACCGTCACGCCGTTCTCCCGGGCGTTGGCCAGCAGGTCCACGCCGGCCTGGGTCAGGCCGGACGGCAGCACCGGCAGCGTGAACGAGACCTCCAGTGGCCGGCCTCCGGCCGCGGCCTCCCGCTGAAGCCGGGCGATCGCCTGGGCACGCCGGGTGTTCGCGGCGACGTCCGGCAACGTGCCGCCCTCGACGTCGAAGTCGAGCCGGGTCACCCCGTAGACGTCGACCACCTTGCGGTACGCGGCCGCCAGGTCGCCCGCGCTGCCGCAGGCACTGGCGAGCTCGGTTCCGGACGCCCCGCCGAACGACACCCGGACGTCGCCGCCCAGCTCACGGAACCGGCCGATCTGGCCGGGCACGCCGTCCATGGTGAGGTCGCTGACCCCGCCCCACTTCGGCGTACAGCCGCCTCCACCGGCCACGACGAAGGCCAGCGTGACGTCACGCAGGCCGGCGGTCCGCGCCGCCGCGACCAGGTCGAACGGCGGGTACAGCGAGGTGTCGACGTACGGCGCGAACCCGCCCGATCCGCTGGAGCCGTTCGACGGCGGTGCCGGTGGTGCCGGCGGTGCCGGCGGCGCGGTGGTCGAAGCGGGCGGCGTGGTCGGCGTGCTCGGGGTGCTCGTCGGAGCGCCGCTCGGCTGGCCGGTGCCCGGGCCCGCGGTGGGCCGCGGCGCCGTGTCGGGTGGCGTGGCCGGGTCGGTCGGCGACGCGTTCGGCGGCGGGGACGACGGTGCGGCCGGCCCGGTGGCCGAGGGTTCAGGCTCCGGGCCCGGGTCGCCGTTGCCGGAGCCGGGCGTGCAGTCCTCGCCGTTGATCCGACATCCGAGGGGGTCGGTGGCGCCGCCCGGAGCGGCGATGACGAAGCCGACGTCGACCGATTCCCGTGGCGCGAGTGTGGTCTGCCAGGCCGGCGGGGTGACGGTCACGTGACGGCCGTCCACCTGGTAGGCGGCGTTCCACAGCGAGGTGAGGGTCGCACCGTCCGGCAGGTCGAACTCGAGGGTGAAGCCGTCCGGCGAGTCCGCGGAGTTGGTGACCTGATACTGGGCGGAGTAGCCGGTGCCCCAGTCGTTGGTGCGGCTGTACGCGGCGTCGAGGCCGGCGGCGTCCGCGGTGCCGGGCACCACCACGGCCAGGCCGACCGCACCGCCAACGGTGAGCAGGGCCGCGGTACCCGAAATGATCTGACGACGACGGCGTCGGTGCCGACCTCGCAAAGGCGACATGGCGTACATACCTCCCGCAATGGCGAATTGCGGCAGGACGCTAGTTGCGGGCGCGCCGCCGACCGGCCCTGCTGAGGCAGCGCAGAAACGCTCTTAAGACCCGCTTAGGGATGCACCCCGCCCCCGGGCCCGGGAACCGCGGCGATGGCGCAGGCGGCGTCCACGGCCGTCCGGCGGGCGGGTGGACGACGTGCGCAGGCGCATCCGCACCTCGGCGCCACCGAGCTGGGACCGGCCGATCGTCAGCTCACCGCCGGTCGACTCGGCCACCCGCCGGGCGATGTCCAGCCCCAGCCCGGTCGAGCCCGCGCCCCCGGCCCCGCCGCCCCGGCGCAGCGCCGCCGCGGGGTCGACGACCCCCGGGCCGGCGTCGAGCACGCGCACCCAGACGGCGTGGTCGGTCAGCCGCAGCTCGACCGCGAACGCCACACCCTCGGCGGTGTGCCGGAACACGTTGCCGAGCAACGCGTCCAGCGCGGTCGCCAGCTCGGCGCGCGCCACCGGCACCGGCGCCGGCCGATCGACGCCGGACACCGCCCACCCGCGCCCCTGGTCCTCGGCCAGCGCGGACCAGAAGTCGGCGCGGTCGCGCACGACGTCGGCCGCGTCGCAGCGCTGCGCCGCCACCTGCTCGTCACCGAGCAACGCGTCCAGCGCGGATGACGTAGTCGACCTCGTGCTCGAGCTGCGCCACCGCGTGCCGGGTCGCCTCCGCCGCCGCCGCGGCGGCAGCGGCGTCGCCGCCACCGCCGCCGCCGGCACCACCGCCAGCGCCGCCGCCGAGGGCGGCCGTGTTGAGCCGCAGCACGGTCAGCGGGGTGCGCAGCCGGTGGGACAGGTCGGCGGCCCGTTCCCGCTCGGCCGCGAGCAGCTGGCGCACCCGGTCCGCCATCGCGTTGAAGGCGACGGCCGCCTCGTGCAGCTCGGCGGGAGCCGCCCGGTCGGACGTCGGTGCGCGGGCGGTCAGGTCACCCGAGCCCAGTTCCCGGGCGGCGCCGGCGAGCCCGCGCGCCGACCGCACGATGCGGGTGCCCAGCCGGTCCGCGACCAGCACCGAGGCCAGCACCAGCGCCGCGGCGACACCCCCGAGGACCAGGCACGCCCTCGCCACGCCCCGGCCGAGCTCGGCCTCGGGCACGAACACCTCGATCACCGCGATCCGCGCGTCGGCGACCGCGACCGGCCGCAGCAGGACGGATCCGCCCGGCACCGCCACCACCGAGGAACTACCGGCACTCGCCACCGCGGCCAGCTCCGCCGCCCCGGCCCGCGACCGCCCGACGGCAACCAGCGCCGGCGGACGTCCTGGAGCCGGCGCCGTCGCCTGTGCCGCTGACGGCGCTTCGCCGGTCGGCGGCGCCTGGGCAGGTGCCGGCACGTGCACCGCGACCAGTCCTTCCGCCCCGCCGCGCGTGCTGGCGAGGGCCCGGCCCAGCGCCGCCTGGTCAGTGGTGATCGCCAGCGCCGGCCCGAGCTCGGCGGCCTGGCGCTCGGCGTCGGTGAACGCCCGGTCGTGCGCCGTCCGCTGGACCGTCAGCACCAGCGGGACGAGGAACGCCAGCGCCACCATCGTGGTCACCGCGATCGACACCTTGGCGAGCGCCCACCTCATCGCGCTCTCACCCGTGCCCTCATCGCGCCCTCGCCTGGGCATTGCCGAGCCCGCATCGTGCCGTCGGCCGACTCACGGCCGAGGCGCCTCGAGCTTGACCCCGACGCCACGCACCGTGTGGAGGTACTTCGGCCGGGCGGCGGTCTCCCCGAGCTTGCGGCGCAGCCACGACAGATGGACGTCGATCGTCTGGTCGCCGCCGTACGCCTGCTGCCACACGGCGGCCAGCAGCTCCCGGCGCGGCACCACGTCGCCGGGGCGGGCGGCCAGGTAGGCCAGCAGGTCGAACTCGCGCCGGGTGAGGTCGAGATCCCGCCCGTCCAGCACCGCCGTGCGCTGCCGGGGGTCGACCACCAGCTCACCCACCCGGAACGCCGGTACCCGGCCGGTGGCGGCGGCCGGACTCGTACGGCGCAGCACGGCGGTGACGCGCGCGTCGAGATGCTCCGGCGAGAACGGTTTCACCAGGTAGTCGTCGGCACCGCTGTGCAGCAGCCGGACCATCGCCGGCTCGTCCCCGCGCGCCGTCGCGACCACCACCGGGACGTCGCTGACGCCGCGCAGCATCCGCAGTGCGGCCGCGCCGTCCAGATCGGGCAGGCCCAGGTCGAGCACGACGAGGTCGCAGCCGACCTGCGTCACCTCGCGCAGCGCGTCGAGCGCCGCGCCGACACTGCGCACCGCGTGCCCGGCGCTGGACAGGTGCCGCACCAGCGCGGCACGCACGTACGGGTCGTCCTCGACAACCAGGATCGTCGCCACGCCCGGCTACCCGGTCGCCTGCGGAGTCATCGGCGTGGCTCCTCTCGGGCGGCGGCGGTACGACGTGTCGGTACCTGACGACGTGTCGGTACCTGACGATGCGTCGATACCCGAACAGGGCGAATGTGGCAATATCGCACCGCTATGGCTTGGACTCTGCTCCGCCTGGCCGCCTGGGTGGTCGCGACCGCGCTGGCCGTCACCCTGTCCTGGTTCGCCGTCAACGGGGTACTCGCGGGCGACACCTTCGCCACGCCGTCGTCAGCCGTCGCCATCGACCCGCCGGACGTCCCGCCGCTCCCGTCGGTCAACCCGCCCCCGGGGCTGTCGCCGTCCGCGACGTCCACCCTGTCGTCGACCGCGCTGCCCAGCGCATCCGCCCCGCCGACGTCGCGACCGCGGGCAACGGCCCTCCCGGCCACGGCCGCAGCGTCGCCGTCAACCGGCCCCGTGGCCGCGCCGCCGCCCGCGGCCCCCGCACCCGCCGGCGCCGCCACAGCCACCGCACAGAGCTACCAGCTTGACGGCGGACGAGTGGTGATCGAGACCACCGACGTCTCGGCCCGCCTGGTGTCCGCGACGCCGGACGTCGGCTGGAAGGTGCAGGCGTGGCAGGCCGAGGGATGGCTGCGGGTCGACTTCAGCCGCGACGGCAGGACGTCCTCGTGCTTCGTCACCTGGAACGGACATCCACCCAGCGTCCAGATCACCTGAACCCCGGCCTGGCCCGCGGCGCCGGGTGCCGCGGGCCAGGCCGGGCGGATGATCAGCCGATGGTCGGCACCGTGCCGCCGTCGACGGTGTGCTCGGCGCCGGTGATGGCGGCCGCACGGTCGGACACGAGGAAGGCAACGAGTTCGGCGACCTCGGTGGGCTGCGCGGGGCGGCCGAGTGGGATGCCGCCGAGGGAATCCATGACCTGCTCCAGCGCCTGCCCGCGGGAGATGGCCTGGCTCGCTGCGATGCGATCGATCAGACCGTCGGCGCCGGCGGTCTGGATGAAGCCGGGGGACACGACGTTCACCCGAACGCCACGCGGACCGACCTCGTTGGCCAGGCCCTTGCTGTAGGTGGTGAGCGCGGCCTTGGCCGCCGCGTAGCCGAGGGTCGCCTCGTACAGCGGCATTCGCCGTTGGATGGACGACACGTGCACCACCGCCCCGCCGCCGGCGTCGATCATCGCCGGCAGCAGGGCACGGTCCAGCCGGACGGCGGCGAGCAGGTTGAGACGCAGCTCGTGGTCCCAGTGCTGATCGGTGAGGGCGGCGAAACCCCCGGGTGGGGCCTGCGATCCGCCGAGGGTGTGCACGACGATGTCCAGCGTGCCGAACCGGTTCCGCACCTGGTCGACGACGGCGGCGACGCCCTCGGTGGTGGTGAGGTCGGCGGGGATGAACAGGTCCGGCCCGGCCTGGCCGGACGGGCGGGTGCGGGCGGTGGCCAGCACGATCGCGCCGGCCTCGCGGAGCCGGTCGGCGATGGCGGCGCCGGTGCCCTTGCTGGCTCCGGTGACCAGCGCGGGGCGGCCGTCGAGCCGGTCACTGATGGTCATGGCGGCCCACCCTGATCCGATCTGCTCCGATCTGATTCGTCATGCGGCCACCGTCGAGCCTCCCGCCGGGAGAGGGTCAAACCACGAGCGGCGGCCGTCCGGCCGTCCGGCCGCCGCTTGGCCCGCTCTCCGGCGAAGGTGCACAGTGCGGGGATGCGGCCAGGACTGACCATCGGCGAGTTCGCGCAGCTGACACACCTGAGCGTGCGGACGCTGCGCCGCTACCACGACAGCGGCCTGCTGGAGCCCTCGTCGGTCGACCCGCACAGCGGCTACCGGTACTACACCGCCGAGCAGATCCCGTCCGCCCAGGTGATCCACCGGCTGCGGGAGCTGGGCATGCCGCTGGCCGACGTCGCCCGGATCCTCGCCAACGAGGACCCGGGCGCGCGGGCCGAGCTGGTCGCCGGACATCTCCAGCGGCTGGAGGCCGAGCTCGACCGCACCCGGGCCGCCGTCGCCTCGCTGCGCCAGCTGCTGCGGCCGGACGTCGCGGAGCTGGAGGTACGGCTGCGTTCCGTCCCGGCCCGGACCGTAGCCGCGATCAGCGGCACCGTCGACCACGACGATGTCCTGGCGTGGTACGCCGAGGCGATGACCGAGCTCGACGCGGCCCTGGCCGGGCGCGAACGACTCGGCCCGCCCGGCGGCTGCTTCGACAACGAGCTGTTCACCGCCGGCCGTGGCATGGTTCTGGTCCACCGGCCGTCCGCCGACCCACCGACGCGGGGCCGCGTCACCCCGCGAACCCTGCCGGCCGTCGAGCTGGCCACCGCCGTCCACCACGGCGCCCACGACGACATCGACGTCACCTACGGCCGGCTCGGCGCCTGGGTGGTCGACCACGCCCTCGCCGTCGACGGCCCCGTCCACGAGACCTACCTGACCGGCCCGCGCGACGATCCCGCGCCGCGGTCCTGGCGCACCGAGATCGGCTGGCCCATCTTTCGCCTCGCGCCGTCCTGACCACGGCGGGACGGCGTGCCCGCAGCCCGGGCCGGTCAGATCCCGGTCTGCCCAGGCCCCGTCGGCGGCGGTCCGGCCCCCGCCCTCCGTCGCCGCTGGTGGGCGTCACGATCAGTTGGTGCGTGGACAGGCACCTGCCTTGCGGGGCACCTGGGTTCCCGTGAAGCCCTGGCGGTTTCCGGAACCGAGGAATTCGGCAGGGCGACGGTGGCCATGTGGCCCGTTGCCGCCTGGGTTCCTTCGCGGCTTCTGGCCAAGGCGACCGCACTCATCGGGCAGTGCGCTGATGGCGGACCCTTGTCGAACTGGGCCGGAGCATGCCAAGGCGCAATGCTGGTAGCTGCTGGGAAGATCGATGTTTTTCTCCACCTGACAGCCGGTCCGTGGGACATCGCCGCCGCGGTGCTGATCGTGGAAGGAGCGGGTGGTAGATACAGCGATCTGCGGGGAGGGCGCAGTATCTCGCTGGGTTCGGCTGTGTTCACCAACGGCCGCGTACACGATGAGGTGCTCGATCTGCTCGACCTGAGTCAGGAAAGCTGATGTCGGGTTTGGCGGTGGGCGTGGGCAGCTGTGTTGTCTGAGCCGCTTCACGCGCCGCTGAGCCAACTCGCGTAGGGGCGGGTCCCGGCCGGCTGGTGCGCTGACCACGCGGCATGGGGCACGCCCGTAACCGTCGGCGACAGACTGAAGAGATGATCGACAGCGTACTGTGGGGGCGTGGACCCGTTGCGTGCCTTCCGCACCGTTGACGACGCCGCCACCGTCGCGGCTGGCATGGTCGCGGCCGACTCTCGTCTCCAGGATATCTGGCGGTACGCCGTCGTCCAGCTGCTCGACGACTACACCAGCGTGCTACGTCACCAGGGCCTTGAAGCGGCGCAGGCAATGTGGACCGACCGTCCACGGTCGTCCGGCGACAGGCGAGTGGACGCCGCTCTCGCCGCGCTCGGGGAACACCTCGCCCGTCGCGACGGCTGGCCTGCGCCCCAGTGGGTGCGCGATCCGGCGCTGGAGGCGGTGCCCTGGTGGTTCGTCACCGCGCTGAAGGGCCTGCATCCCCGGGCGTTGGTCGAGTCCCCGCTGTCGTTTCGCAAGCGTGGCGTGTTCATCACCAGCGGTGCGCTCCAGCGGGCGTGACTGACCGGCCCGGGACTCAACCGTGAGTCGATCATCGACCTGCTCCAGGAGCTCAACGACGAACTGGGGCGGCGCGGCGCCAAGGCCGACCTGTTCCTGGTCGGTGGAGCCGCGCTCGCCCTCGCCTACGACGCGACCCGCTCCACCCGCGACCAGGTACTTCGAGGCCGACCATCTCATGGTCGACGTCGCCTCCGCCGAATACCTGCTCGCAATGAAACTGTTTGCGTCTCGCGTCGAAGCCGACGCCGAGGACATCGCGTTCCTCTACCGCACGCTCGGCTGTACCACCGTCGATGAAGGCCTCGACCTCGTCCAGCCAGGGGAACCGTGGCCCAGGTCGGGCCGCACGAAGCGCGATGCGGGGGCGGGGCTTACAAGGTCGCGATCTGGCCCAGGCCGACGAACGGCAGCGCGACATACCCGTCCGCGGGAATTCCCTGGTCGTGGACGTATTGTTCGAGTGCGTCGAGGTCGACGAACGGTGCCATCACCCCCGCGCCGGGTACCACCAGCGCCCACACCTCCGACGGGATGATCGAACCCCGGATGTTCACCAGCCGCGCCAGCCCGGCCTCGATAGCCGCCGTCATCACACTCGGGCTCACCGTCGCCCCCCGTTCCCGTTGTCGCGCTCGGGCCCCCGCTGTCGTGTTCCGGCCCTCGTCGTCTCTACGGTCATGGTGTGTCGGGTCCCCCTGGACTAGTTAGCCCGTAGGGTTCCCCCCGAACGCGGGGCTGCGCGGGATCGCTTTCAGTCCAGGCAGAACTCGTTGCCTTCGGGGTCCGTCATCACGATGTGGCCGGCGCCCATTGGGGGAACGGGTTCGTGGCGGCTTACCCGCGTGGCTCCGAGCGCGACGAGCCGGTCGCACTCGGCCTCCAGCGCCGCCATCCGCTCGTCGCCCTGTAGCCCGGGAGCCGCCCGGACGTCGAGGTGGACGCGGTTCTTGGCGACCTTGTCCTCCGGCACCTGCTGGAAGAACAGCCGTGGGCCGGGTCCGTCCGGGTCCTCGATGGCCGATCTCGTGTTGCGCTGCTCCGGCGGGACGCCGGCCCGCGCGAGGAAGTCGTCCCAGGCGGCCAGCGGGTCGGCGCCCTCGGGCAGGTCGACGCCGGGCGGGCCAGGGTGGACGTAGCCCAGGGCGTCGCGCCAGAAGGACGACAGCGCCCGCGGGTCGTGGGCGTCGAAGGTGACCTGGATGTGGCGGCTCATCGGGCTGCTCCTCTGCTGGCGGGTGGGTGACGACACGGCCTTCCACCGCCGACATCGTCCCGCACGCGGCTGTGATCGCCCCCGCACACACCCCGGCGCTCGGCGGGCTGCCCGGCCCGTCGGTCGGCCCGGTGGCTTGGGTCGTTGCCCAGCGGGCAGCCCGATGGCATGGGAGACGTGACCAACGAACCGGACCCGCGTCTACTCGGTACCTACCTGAATGACCATTTGGCCGGTGCCGGCGCGGGGGTCGATCTCGCGTCCCGGATCGCGCGGGTGCACCAGGGCACTCCCTCCGGCCCCGCGCTCGCGCATGCGGCCGCTGAGATAGCGCGGGATCGGACGACGCTGCTGCAGATCATGAAGGATCTGGGAGTGCCGCGGCGGCGCACCAAGGCGTTGCTCGGTCGGCTCGCGGAGAAGGCGGGCCGGCTCAAGCTGAACAACCGGCTGCTGCGTCGGTCGCCGATGAGCTCCGTGGTCGAGCTCGAGACGCTGTGGCTCGGCGTGAACGGCAAGTCGCGGCTGTGGCGCTCGTTGCGGGCTGTCGCGGCGGGTGACGACCGGCTCAGCCCGCAACTCCTCGATCACCTGCTCGACCGGGCCCGGCAGCAGGCTGACGATCTCGAGGACCTCCGGATGCAGGCGGTCGAAGAGGCGTTCGGCGTACTGTCCCACCGCATGTGATCGTTCTACCGTGTATGGCCGTCCCACCACTCGTCCCCGGCTGGTCTCCCGCTTCCCCGGCGGATTGGCGGACTGTCTGCGGAATTTTGCGGCAGGAGGCCGGTAATATTTTGGCCTATATTTCCCGAATCTGGGTAGAAGATCGCCATAAATGCTATTCTGGCCACAGGCCCGGGACCGCCCGACCCGAGCTCTCCCCCTCGGTGACTCGCCGTTGCCCGTAGATCAGCACGTCGTGAGGTCGACCCGCACAAGTCGAACCTGGACGGCGCTGATTCTGTTCGTCGTAGTCCTGATTCTCCTGCTGGTGTTCATCCTGCAGAACGGCCAGAGCGTCAAGGTGTCGTACCTGGGCGCTGAGGGAAGTATGCCCCTCGCGGTCGCGATGCTGTTCGCCGCGGCCGGCGGGGCGCTGCTGGTCGCGATCCCCGGTGTGGGTCGCATGGTCCAACTGCGCCGGGTGGCACGCCGTCACCGAAAGGCCGAGAACATCCCGCCGCCACCGTGACCGACGACGAGCGAGAGTTCGGCACGCGGGCCGCCTGGTCGCGGAAAGTGACGCGCGGGTGTAGCGTTCGGGCGAGCGAGCGAGCGGGCGCGCCGGCACCGGCGTGAGGTATAGGTCTGAAATCACGCCGAGCAAGCTCTCTCCTTGTTCCGTGCTCCCGGCGAGGTCAGCGTCACACCCGAAAATCGGCAATCGGGAGAAAGCAGTGTGACCGTCGGAAGAATCCTGTTGGATGCCGCGGCGTCGTTGACCACGCCACTGCTGCCCGATGATTACCTCGGACTGATTGATCCGCTCTGGTCGCGGCGCGGGTTGCGGGGGCGGGTCGAGACTGTCCGGCGGGAGGCCGCCGGCGTCGCCACGCTGGTGATCCGTCCCGGCGCGGGCTGGAACGAGCATCGCGCGGGTCAGTACGTCCGGATCGGCGTGAATGTCGACGGAGTGTGGCACTGGCGCCCCTACTCGGTGTCCTCGGCCCCGGGGGATCCCGGCGGTGTCATCTCGATCACGGTCAAGGCCCTCCCGGACGGGAAGCTGTCCGGTCGTCTCGTGGAACGGGTCCGGCCTGGCGCGATTGTGCGCCTGGAGAAACCACGGGGGTGTTTCGTGCTGCCGCAGGTGCTTCCGTCGCGGCTGCTGTTCGTGACCGCTGGCAGCGGCATCACGCCGGTGATGTCGATGCTGCGCGGCTTTGCGCAGGATGGCGAGATGCCGGACGCGGTCGTCGTGCATTCGGCGCCGACGCGGGACGATGTCATCTTCGGCACCGAGCTACGAGAGCTCGCGGCCCGGTTCCCCACCCTTCGGCTTCACGAGCACCACACCAGGGTGCCCGGCGGGCCCGCCCGGCGTCTCACCATGGCGGCGCTGCCCGCGATCTGCCCGGACTGGGCGGAACGGCCGGCCTGGGTCTGCGGACCCCCAGGGATGCTCGCGGACGCCGAGGCCTGGTGGCGTCGGGCGGGGATCGCGGACCGCCTGAGGGTGGAGCGGTTCCGTCCCGCCGGGGCGCCCGGTGGCGGGACCGGAGGGCGGGTCCGGTTCGCCAGGAGTGGCCGGCAGGCTCAGGCTGGCGGCAACAAATCGCTGCTGGCGGTGGGTGAGGACGCCGGCGTCCTCATGCCGAGCGGCTGTCGCATGGGTATCTGCCACAGCTGTCTGGCCCAGCTCACCTCGGGCCGGGTGCGGGACCTGCGCACCGGGCGGGAGCACGGTGCGCAGGGCGAACTCGTCCAGACCTGCGTGTCGGGCGCGGCCGGCGACGTCGAGATCGACCTTTGAAGGGGTGGGCAATGGCCAGGCGGACGGCACTCACCGCGGCCGAGGCCGACGAGTTCGGCCGCGCGCTCGACCAGCTCCGGGAGGAGGTTCTCGCCGGCCGAGGGGAAGGCGATGCCCGGTACATCCGCAGGGTGATCGCCGTTCAGCGGGGCCTGGAGATGGGTGGGCGGGTGGTGCTGTTCGCGTCTCTGCTGCCACCGGCATGGCTGGCGGGCACGACGATGCTCGCGACCGCCAAGATCCTGGAGAACATGGAGATCGGGCACAACGTCCTGCACGGCCAGTGGGACTGGATGTGCGATCCCGAGATCCACTCGACCACCTGGGAATGGGACTCGGCGTCACCCGCCGCGCAGTGGAAACACTCGCACAACTACGTGCACCACACCTACACGAACATCCTCGGCAAGGACCGGGACATCGGATACAGCCTGCTGCGCGTCAAGTCGGAGCAGCGCTGGCACCCCGCGTACCTCGCCCAGCCGCTCTATAATCTCGCACTCGCGGCGGTCTTCGAATGGGGGATCGCCCTGTACGACACCGAGATCGAGCGGGCCTGGCGGGGGGAGAAAAGCTGGGGCCAGACGTGGGCGCAGCTCCAGGTGTCGCTGCGCAAGGCCGGGCGGCAGGCGGTCAAGGATTACGTGGCATTCCCGCTGCTGGCCGGCCCGGCGTTCCTGCCCGTCCTGTTCGCCAACCTCACCGCGAACGTCACCCGCAATGTCTGGGCACACACGATCATCTTCTGCGGTCACTTCCCGGAGGGAACGGAGGCCTTCACCGAGGAACAGGTCGAGGGGGAGACCCGCGGCGGGTGGTATGTGCGGCAGGTGCTGGGCTCAGCCAACATCGACGGCCCGGCACTCCTGCACCTGATGAGTGGGAACCTGAGTTTCCAGATCGAGCACCACCTGTTCCCCGATCTACCCAGCAACCGGTACGCACAGCTAGCCCCGCAGGTACGCGCCCTCTGCGAACGCTTCGGCCTCCCCTACACCACCGGAGGACTGCTGCGACAGACGGCCAACGTGTGGAAGCGCGTCATCCGGCTCTCGCTCCCCGGACCCGCCCCGGCGGTGGCCGACTCTCCATGATCCGCTCATGGGGCCGGCGAACAAGCGGGTTTCGTGCGCGGGTAGAGGTCGCGCAGCAGGCAGACCTCGGCCAGATGGTGGATCAGCTCGCGGTGGATGTGCAACACCAGATCGGCCATGGGCGCCTCGGGGAAGGGCTCCTTCGCGCCGACCGGGACCCGCAGCCCGGCCTCGCCGAGGCCGCGCACCCCGGCGAGCCAGACGTCGAGCTGGGCGTCGAGCTGGTCGAGCGCGGTGGCCGCGCTGCCCGCGTACTCCCAGGTGTCGTACGACGCGGCCGGCGCGCCGAAGTGCGCCGCGTTGCGCGCGGCGAGCACGCCGACGATGACGTGACCGAGCCGCCAGGCGATCGTGGTGAAGGCCGCGGGGACCGGGTTGGGCCAGGCGAAGTCAATCGCGCAGCGACCGGTTCCAGTCGAGTTCGTCTGCGGCCATGTCGCTCACCCTGACACGCCTTGCGGACAGGATCGGTCCGCGATCCGTGTCAGGGTGAGCGACGCGCCGACAGGGAGATCGAGGGAGCGGGCGGGCTCCGTGTCGGGGTGGTCGCTCTACGCGGTTTCGTGATCTAGCCGGGAAATTCTGAAGGTAATTAAGCTGCGAGTCGGATTGATGTTTCTTGTTTCGATGCGCTGATACGAGTTTCCAGGATCGATATCTGGTCGACGCGGGCCTTCGATCGGGTGGGCCCATGAGGTGGTACCACCGGAAGGGAACGGTGGCGGCCGACCCCGGGGGCGGGCGGATTCCTTGCTAGAGTCGGCTCATGGTGCTGGCTGAGCGCTTTCCTGAGGCCGCTGCGGGCTGTTCCGGCAGTCTTGTCGTGACCAGTTCTGGTGGGCGTCGCGGAAGGGAATTCCGGTGAGCGGAAAGGTAAACTGGCTCGTCTGTAAGGTGGGCTGCATCGAATGCGGCATGATTGAGGACCCTGTGCTGATGATTATCGGAGTTTATGCGGACGAACAGCAGGCCGTTTCCGCCGCGCGCGACGCCGCCCACACGATCGCGCAACGCTGGGGGATGACCAACCCCGAAGAGCCCTACCGGGTGAACGCGGCCCAGATGCTGGGCTCGGGGATGGGCGCCGGCTGGATGTGGACGCCCGCGGACCACGAGCAGGTCTACGCGGTGCGGGTCCCGTCCTGACAGGTCGGTCGCACTCCATCCCGGCCGGGGACCATCCGCCGAAGCGGGTCCGGACGGTCCTCAGGCGGTCTGCGGGCTGAGCCCGACCGCCTCAATGCCGGCGACGGCAGCCAGCTCGTCGTTGTCCGACGTGTCGCCGGAGACGCCGACCGCGCCCACCAGCTCGCCGTCGGCGGAACGCACGAGCACCCCGCCCGGCACCGGCACCAGGGCGCCGCCGATGGCGGACGTCGCGGCCGCGATGAAGTACGGCTGCTGTTCGGCGCGTGCCATGAGCGCCCGGCTGCCGAGGCCGAAGGCCACCGCACCGTGCGCCTTGCCGAAGGCGATCTCGAACCGCTTCGTCGACGCGCCATCCTCCCGCTCGACAGCGACCACGTGGCCGCCGGCGTCCAGCACGACCACCGTGAGCGGCTTGAGACCGTGCTCGCGCCCCGCGGCCCGGGCCGCGGCGACGATCTGCCGGGCCACATCCAGCGGAAGTGCCGTCATGAGCGGACCATCTCCTTGTTCTTCTGAGCGCGCCGGTGCTCGTGCAACAGCGGTTCGGTGTAGCCGTTCGGCTGGTCGGCGCCCTCGAGTAGCAGCGCCCGCGCGGCGGCGAAGGCCAGCTCCTCGAAGGCCGGGGCCATCGGCCGGTACCCCGGCTCGCCGGCGTTCTGCGCGTCGACGAGCGCGGCCATCCGGCGCAGCGACTCCTCGACCTGCTCGCGGGAGACGATGCCGTGCCGCAGCCAGTTGGCCACGTGCTGGGAGGAGATGCGGCAGGTGGCGCGGTCCTCCATCAGGGGTGTGCCGGTCAGGTCGGGCACCTTGGAGCAGCCGATGCCGAGCTCGACCCAGCGCACGACGTAGCCGAGCACGCCCTGGACGTTGTTGTCAACCTCGGCGGCGACCTCCTCCGGCGACCAGGCGGCCGCCGGTTCCGCGAGCGGGACGGTGAGCAGCTCCAGCCGGTCGGCCGGGCGGCGGCCGGCCAGCTCGCGCTGCCGGTCCGCCACGGAGACCTCGTGGTAGTGCAGTGCGTGCAGCGCCGCGGCGGTAGGCGAGGGCACCCAGGCGCAGGACGCGCCGGCCAGCGGGTGCCCGATCTTCTGCGTCATCATGTCGGCCAGATTGTCCGGCGCGGCCCACATGCCCTTGCCGATCTGCGCCCGCCCGGGGAAACCGAGGGCGAGGCCGGCGTCGACGTTGTTGTCCTCGTAGACGCGGATCCACGTCGCCTCGCGCATGGCGGCCTTGCGGACCATCGGCCCGGCGAGCATCGAGGTGTGGATCTCGTCGCCGGTCCGGTCCAGGAACCCGGTGTTGATGAAGACGACGCGGTCCCGGGCCTCGTACACGCAGCGCCTGAGGTTGACCGAGGTGCGGCGTTCCTCGTCCATGATGCCGAGCTTGATCGTCGCCGGCGGGAGCTGGAGGAGGCGCTCGACGCGGGACATCAGCTCGACGGTGAAGGCGACCTCGTCCGGGCCGTGCATCTTGGGCTTGACCACGTACGCCGAGCCGGTGCGGGAGTTGCCGCCGGCGGTGTCGCCGCGCAGGTCATGCACGCTGCCCAGGCCGGTGACCAGCGCGTCGAGGATGCCCTCGGGCACCGGCCGGCCGTCGCGGTCGAGGACCGCATCGGTGGTCATCAGCAGCCCGACCTGGCGGATGAGCAACATCGACCGGCCGGGCAGGGTGACTGTGCCGCCGTCGGCGGTCGTGTACTCGCGGTCGGCGGCGAGGACCCGGGTGAAGGTGCGGCCGCCCTTGTCCACCTCGGCGGTGAGCCGGCGCTGCATGAGCTGCAGCCAGTTGCGGTAGCCGAGCACCTTGTCCGCGGCGTCGACGGCCGCGACCGAGTCCTCCAGGTCCATGATCGTGGTGACGGCGGCCTCGACGACGACGTCGCTGACGCCCGCGCGGTCGCCCGCCCCGACCGGGTGGTTCCGGTCGACCTGGATCTCGACGTGCAGCCCGTGATGGGTCAGCAGGACAGCCGTCGGCTCGTCGCCCTCGCCGCGGAAGCCGACGAACAGCGCGGGGTCGGCCAGCCGGACGGCGGCCCCGTCGACGGTGACGACGAGCCCGTCGGCGTCGACCGCGTACCGGGTCGCGTCCGCGTGCGAGCCGCTGGTCAGCGGGAAGCTCCGGTCGAGGATCTCCCGGACCCGGGCGATGACCGCGGCGCCGCGGGTCGGGTTGTAGCCGCCGGCGCGCTCCCTGCCGTCTGTCTCGTCGATGACGTCGCTGCCGTACAGGGCGTCGTAGAGCGAGCCCCACCGGGCGTTGGCGGCGTTGACCGCGTACCGCGCGTTGAGCAGCGGCACCACCAGCTGCGGGCCGGCCTGGGTCGCGATCTCGTCGTCCACGCCGTCGGTGGTGATGGTGAACGGCGCGGGCTCGTCGAGCAGGTAGCCGATGGAGGTCAGGAACTCGGCGTAGTCGCTCTGCGCCGGCCGGCCCGGCGTGCGCCGGTGGTAGTCGTCCACAGCCTGCTGGAGCTCGTCGCGCCGCGCCAGTAGCTCCCGGTTGCGCGGGGTCAGATCGTTGATGATCTCCGTGGCGCCGGCCCAGAACGCGGCCTGGTCGACACCCGACCCGGGCAGCGCCTCCTCGGCGACGAACTGGTGCAGCTCGCTGGCGACGCGCAGTCCGACGACGTCGATGTAGTCAGGCACTAGCCCATCCCGAATTTCGTATGGTGGAATAGCCTTTTCGCTTATCGGACGCTACCGAGGGATGTTGGACGGTGTCAACACAGGCCGCGTCACCGCAGGGTGCGGCAACACAGGCCGCGTCGCCAGAGGTCGTCTCGCCGGAGGCCGGCCCGCCAGAGGCCGCCTCGTCACAGGGGCCGGCCGTGCCCGGGGTGCAGTCGGTGCACCGTGCGTTGGACCTGCTCGAGATCCTCGCGGCGGCCGGCGGCCGGCTTCCCATGGCCGAGGTCGCGGCGCGCGCGCAGCTGCCGACGCCGACCGTGCACCGGCTGCTGCGCACCATGGTCGAGCGCGGGTACCTGCGGCAGCTGCCCGACCGCAGCTACGCGCTCGGCTTCCGGCTCGTTCCGCTGGGCGCCCGCGCGAACGCGATGGTCGGCGCCAACGCGTCCGGTGTGCTGCACGACCTCGTCGCCGAGCTGGGCGAGACGGCCAACCTGGCCGTGCTCTCCGGCGACCAGGCCGAGTACGTCGCCCAGGCGCCGTCGCGGTATGCGATGCGCATGTTCACCGAGGTCGGGCGGCGGGTCGACCTGCACTCGACCGGCGTGGGCAAGGCACTGCTCGCACAGCTGGACGACGACGAGGCGCTCGGGATCATCCGCAGCCGCGGGCTGCCGCGGTACACGGCGCACACGGTGGGCACCGAGACGGCGCTGCGCGCGGAGCTGCGCCGCATCCGCGAGCGGGGTTTCGCGCTCGACGAGCAGGAGCAGGAGATCGGCGTGCGCTGCGTGGCCATCGCCCTCGACCCGGCGAGCGCGCCGGGGGTCGCGGTCTCGGTGTCCGGGCCGACGGCGCGGATGACCGACGAGCTGGTCGAGCGCGCGGTCGGGCTGCTGCAGGCGGCGGCGTCCCGGCTGGCCGGAGACCTGCGGGACTGACCCCCACTTCTTGACAGTGGGCCCACAGCGCTGTTCGTATCACGGAATAACTTTTCCATAACCTGGAAGATGCTGATGACCTCGCCGCTCGCCGTCAGCCCGCCCGCGTTGGCCCCGCTCATCGCCGACCTGCCGCCCGACTCGGTGATCGTCGACCCCGACCGGATGGCCGGCTACCGGTGGGACCGCGCCAACGATCCGAACGCCGGGATGCCCCTGGCCGTCGTGCGCGTGACCAGCACCTCCGACATCCGGGCGGTGCTGCGCTTCGCGAGCGAGCACCGCATCCCGGCAGTGCCGCGCGGCGCCGGAACCGGCCTGTCCGGCGGCTCGTCGGCCGTCGACGGCTGCATCGTGGTCTCCACCGAGCGGATGCGGGAGATCGACGTCGACCCGACCACCCGAACGGTGCGGGTGCAGCCGGGTGCGCTGAACGCCGAGGTGAAGGCCGCCGCCGCGGCACACGGGCTGTGGTATCCACCGGACCCGTCCTCGTTCGAGATCTGCTCGATCGGCGGCAACCTCGCCACCAACGCCGGTGGCCTGTGCTGCGTGAAGTACGGGGTCACCACGGACTACGTGCTGGCGCTGACCGTCGTGCTCGCCGACGGGACGGTCGTCCAGCGCCGACCAGCGGCAGGTCGAGATCGCGGTGATCGCGCACGCCGGCGACGGCAACACGCACCCGCTGATCATCGCCGACCGCACCGACCCCGAGCAGACGGCTCGGGCCGAGACGGCCTACGGCGAGGTCATGGACCTGGCCATCGCGCTCGGCGGCACCATCACCGGCGAGCACGGGGCGGGCCGCCTGAAGAAGCCGTGGCTGCCCGGCTACCTCGGCCCGGACGTCCTGCGGCTGAACCAGCGCATCAAGGACGCCCTCGACCCGCTCGGCATCCTCAACCCGGGCGCGGTGCTCTGAGCTCCGCACCGTCGGGTTGCCTCTACTGGCAGTCCGTGATGCCCAGCGCGGCCACGAGGGCCGCGGTCAGGGGGGCGCGCAGCTCGTCGACCGACACCGCGGACAGCCGGGTCAGCGTCCCGGCGTCCCGGGCGACGCCGACCCCGAACAGCACAGCGACAGCCAGCTCGGCGGCCAGCTGCGGGTCGGGGCTGTCGGCCGCGCCGCGCAGCGGCTCGAGCACGGTGTCGAGCCGCTCGCGGGTCGCCTGGCGCGCGGCGTCGTCGACCTCCCGGCGGAAGACGTTCTGGGCGGCGGCGCTCACGCCGGTCGACGTCCACTTGTCGAACGCCCGGTCCACCATCCCGTGCACTGTCGCCAGCGGGCTCGCCGCCGGCTCGTCCGGAGGACCGGCGACCGTCCCGGCCGCGGCCCCGTCGTCCCCGGCCCCGTCGTCCCCGGATGCGGCCGGCACGGGTGCGTGCGGGGCGGCCGGTGGGCCGTCCGCACTCGGAGCGGACTGTTCGATGAGCGGGTCGGCGGCGAGAACGGCCTGGTAGAGGCCCTCCTTGCCGCCGAAGTAGCGAGCGATGAGCGCCGGATCGACGCCGGCGCGGTCGCCGACCGACCGGATCGCGGTTCCCGCGTAGCCGCGCTCGGCGAACAGGTCGGCCGCCGCGGCCAGCAGCGCCTGGCGGCTGCGCGCAGCGTCGCGCCGCCGAGTGGTGTTCATGACCGGACATCCTCCGCCATGACGAGTCCCGCGGCGGTGGAGCCCGCCGATTCCTCCTCCAGTGTCTCCAGTTCCGTCCGGCGCGCCGCCCCCAACGGGCGGGTCGCCGCGGACGAGGTGCCGGGCAGGGCCAGCGCCGCGAGCGCGGCCAGCGCGCAGACCCCGCCGGCCACGACGAACGCCACCGTGTACCCGCTGTTGGTCGGCTCGACCGAACCGGCCGGTGTGTGGGCGGCGAGCAGCGCCGCGCCGAGCGCGCTTCCCACCGAGCCGCCAGCCGTGCGCAGCACCTGGTTGAAGCTGGTCGCGCTGCCCGTCTCGTGCGGCGGGACGGCTCCCATGATCAGGGCGGGCATCGCGGCGAAGGCCAGTCCGATGCCGACCCCGAACAGGAACGTGGCCGCGCCCAGCTCGACGAGGTGGTCGTGGCTGACGGCCAGGCCGAACAGGGCGAGGGCGACCGCCATCAGGCCGCACAACAGCAGGCCCCGCCCACCGCCGGTGCGCGGGCCCAGCCAGCGCGACCACCGGCTGGCCAGCACCGTCCCGGCCGACAGGGGCAGGATCACCAGGCCGAGCACGGCCGGTGACGCGCCGAAGCCGTAGCCGGTCGAGGTCGGGGCCTGCGCCAGCCGGTTGATCAACGTCATCGCGTTGAACATGCCGAAGCCGGCCAGCGCCGCGCACATGTCGGCGATGAGCACCGGCCGCGCCGCCAGGTACTTCAGCTCTATCAGCGGGTTGTCCGTCCGCAGCTCGACCAGGGCCCAGGCCACCCCGCAGCCGATGCCACCCACGAGCAGTGCGATGACCGCCGGTGACAGCCAGCCCCACGACTCGCCCTCGCTCAGCGCGAGCAGCACCGGGCTCAGCGCCGCGGCGAACAGCACCGCGCCCCGCAGGTCGACCCGCCCATGGGAGGTCCGCGCGCTCGCCCGGCCCGGGACGGCCACGAGCACGGCCGCCATCCCGGCAGCCGCCAGCGCGGCGGCGACCCAGAAGCCGGCGTGGTAGTCGAACGTGTCCGCGAGTAGCCCGCTGAGTGGGTAGCCCAGGCCGGCGCCGGTCGCGACCGTGATGGACAGGGCGGCGACCCCCGGAGCCATTTTGTGCGGGGGCAGCAGGTCACGGGCGAGCGCCAGCGCCAGCGGCATCAGGCCCATCCCGACGCCCATCAGGCCCCGCCCGACCAGCAGCTGCGCGAAGCCGTTGGCGGTGGCGGAGAGAACGGAGCCGACCGCGACGGCGCCCAGGCCGGCGAGCAGCACGGTCCGCCGGTGCGGCCCGTCGCCGAGACGCCCGATCAGCGGAGTGGACGCGGCGCCGGTCAGCAGTGTGAGGGTGAGCAGCCACTGGGCGCTGTCCAGCGAGACGTGCTGGGTGGCCGCGATCGTCGGGATCAGTGGTGTGCCCAGCGTCCCGATGACGGCGATCACGAGCCCGCAGTAGACGAGCACGCCCAGCAACAGGCCCGGGCGGGGGTGCGGCCCCCCTCCGCCGGACGGCCGAGCCACCGCGGTGGGGCCCGGCGGCTTCGGCTCCGCGACTTCGTCCGCCGCCTCGCCCGCCGCCTCGTCAGCGGCCTCGTCAGCGGCCTCGTCAGCGGACGTCCTCGGCTGGATGATGTCTCGCTCCGCGCGCACGTTATGCCCCCAGTCTGGTCATCGCTTGATGTCATCATAAGAAGACATCGAACGAAGACAAGAGCTGGCGCAACCTGTACCCGCAGGTCACGCTCGGTGTGAACATCGTTGGGGACGTGGGTGGCACTGGGCGCGATATTGTGGATCCCGCTCAACGGCGGAAGCGGACGAGATCGCTGCCTGCTGCCTGCCGCCTGCCGCAGGCGTGGCCGGCAGGCGGCGTCCTGTGCGTGGGTGTGGGTGTGGCGATCTTTTTCGCTTACCCGCAGACCCTGACGGACCGCGGGGGAACCCAATGCCGCTGTCCGTTCTCCCAGACCCAGTGACCATCCACATGACGCCAGTAACACCCGTACGCGGCGCCGGTGACATGTTCAGGCGGAGCGGCCTGTGCGGGAACCGCGAACAGAATCGAGCCCACCGCGGCGGCGGCGATCAGCAGCGGGCATTTCGAAATCTTCCGGTGCGCCATGTCTGCCCCCCCGGTGCATTGCATACGAGCCGTCGAGGAAGTTCCGGCCTGACTGCACGCGAGGCATACCCGTCGCCTTCGCGAGACAACCGTGTTTCGCGCGGACCCACCAGATGATCGAGAATTATTCGTGTACGCATGGATCGATCAATGGAAATCCATGCAGTAGACAATGGGCCTGGTTATTCATAGCCTACGCATAGATTCCGCACGGGTTGCGCACAGGTACCCCCGAAATGCTCGCGGGCGTGCAGAATCAGACACCGGCCGAAGGCGCCCGGCGATGACATCCGTGGGCCGGCTGGCTGTGCGTCGTCGGCCACTGGTCGCGCTGGCCGTCGTGATCGTGGTGGTGGCCGTCGCCGCGGGGATCACCATCCATGTGGTCGGCCGCGGTGGATCCTCGGCCGCGGCGGCGACTGTCATCTCCCGGACCGTGACCGCGGAGATCGGGACGATCAGGCAGTCCATCTCCACCACCGGCACGATCGCACCGGCCACTCAGGCTGACCTGACCTTCCCGGCTTCGGGCAAGGTCACCGGCGTCCTGGTGAGCGAGGGCGACACGGTGACCACCGGGCAGCAACTCGCGACCATCGACTCGGCGTCGCTGGCGGCGAGTCTCGCCCAGGCCAAGCTGACGTTGGCCAACGGTCAGGAGAAGCTGGCCTCCGACCAGACAGCGGGGGCGTCCAGCGAGCAGCTCGCCGCCGATCAGGCGTCAGTCACGACCGCCACCGACGGGGTCACCGCGGCGCAGACGGCGCTGGCCGGGGCGACCATGACGTCACCGGTCAACGGAGTTGTGGTGAGCGTCTCGCTCGTGGTGGGTCAGCAGGTGTCGGGATCGTCCAACGGGAGCGGCTCCGGATCCTCCGGCGGCGGGTCCGGCACCTCGACCGGTGGAATGGGTTCCTCCGGCGGGACGTCCGCCGGCTCGGGAGCGACGTCCACCTCGTCGACCTCATCGTCGAGTGGGCAGATCACAGTGATCAGCACCGATTCGTGGATCGTCAACGCCAGCGTCGACTCCAACAGTGTCGGCCTGGTAGCGAAGGGCAACCAGGCGACGATCGTGCCGGGCTCGGGCACCTCGACCGGCGCCGGGGGCGGGGCTGCTCCCCGCGCCGGCGCGGGAACCGGCGGCGGCGTGGCCGCGGGCGGCGGCGGCAGCGGCAGCGGCTCTGGTGGCACCAGTGGTACAGGCGGCACGGTCTACGGGACGGTGTCCTCGGTCGGGCTGATCGCATCCAGTTCCGGGCAGACGGCGAGTTTTCCGGTAGTGATCAAGGTGACCGGCAGTCCCAGCGGGCTGCACGCCGGTGACACCGCGACCGTCGCGCTGATCTACAAGCAGCTGAGCAACGTCCTGGTGCTCCCGACGGGGGCCATCAGCCAGGAGAACGGGAAGTCCGTCGTCCGTGTCGTGTCGGGCACGACGACGACAACCCGGGCGGTGACGACCGGGGTCTCCGGCGGCGGCTCCACCGAGATCGTCTCCGGTCTGTCGGAAGGCGACCAGGTGCTCGTCGAGATGGCGGGCGGCGCGGCCGGTCCCGGTGGATCCGGCGGGGGCACGGGAAGCAGAACCGGCGGCCAGGGCTACGGCGGTGGCGGGTTCCCGGCCGGCGGGTTCCCGAGTGGTGGCGGGTTCCCGGGCAGCGGTGGTAACTGACATGGCCAGGAGACCGCCCGAACGGGAACCCGCCACCACGTCATCCCGGTCGCCCGCGACAGTGCCGCCACCGGAACCCCCGACCACGCCGGTCACGCGGCCGCGCGACGGTGCCGGCGCCGGTGTCGGTGCCGGTGCCGGTGCCGGTGCCCCGGTCATCGAGCTGGACCAGGTGGCCAAGTCCTACCGCGCCGGAACGCTGGACGTCGCCGCGCTGCGCGGCGTCTCGGCCCGCATCGCCGAGGGCGAGTACGTCGCCATCGTCGGGCCGTCCGGCTCGGGGAAGTCGACGTTGATGCACATCATCGGCTGCCTCGACGTGCTCACCGCGGGGACCTACCGGCTCTCCGGCGAGGACGTGGGCGCGATGACCGAGGTCGAGCTGGCCGAGATCCGCAACCGTCGGATCGGGTTCGTGTTCCAGCAGTTCAACCTGCTGCCGTCGCTGTCCGCGTGGCGCAATGTCGAACTGCCGCTCGTCTACCGCGGCCAGCGGCGGGAGCTCCGCAGGCACCGGGCCGTCGCCGCGCTCGACCGGGTCGGTCTCGCGGACCGGATCGAGCACCGCCCGGGTGAGCTCTCCGGCGGCCAGCAGCAGCGGGTCGCGGTCGCCCGCGCGCTGGTCGGCGACCCGTCCCTCATTCTCGCCGACGAGCCCACCGGCAACCTGGACTCGACGGCGACCAGGGATGTGCTCAACCTCTTCGACGAGCTGCACGAGCAGGGCCGGACGATCGTCCTGATCACTCACGAGCAGGAGGTGGCCGACCGGGCCCGCCGGGTCGTGCGGATCCGGGACGGGCTGATCGAGTCCGACACCGCGGCCGGCTCACCGGCTCTCCCGGCCCCCTCGGCGGCCGAGGCGGCGACCCGCTGATGGGGTGGCTCGAGACATTCCGTACCGGAGTGGACGCGATCCGTACCCACCGGCTGCGTTCCGGCCTGACGGTGCTCGGCATCCTGATCGGGATCGCCGCCGTGGTACTCACGGTGGGCCTCGGCGTGGGCGCCCAGGACAAGGTCGGATCGCAGATCAGCTCGCTGGGAAGCAACCTGCTGATCGTCTCGCCGGGCAGTTCGACCAGCTCCACCGGTGTGCGCGGCGGGTTCGGCTCCGCGTCGACGCTCACCGTCGCCGATGCGGCCGCGTTGGCCTCGAAGACCTCCGCGCCTGACATCGAGGGGGTCGCCCCGGTCAAACAGAGCTCGATGTCGGTGCTGAACGGTTCGGTGAACTGGACGACGACCGTGGTCGGCACGACCCCGTCCTGGCTGTCCGTCCGTAACCGTTCCATCAGCGCGGGCCGCTTCATCACCACGACGGACGACGCGCAGTCCGCGGCGGTCACCGTCCTCGCCGCGGACACGGCCACCGAGCTGTTCGGCCGGCGCAGCCCGGTCGGTCAGAGCGTGACGATCAACAACATCCCGTTCACGGTTGTCGGAGTGCTCGTCTCGGCCGGCTCGGACAGTTCGAACAACCTCGACGACCAGGCGATCGTGCCGATGTCCACCGGGGCGAGCCGCCTGTTCGGCGGGACGACGCGCACCTCGGTCTCCTCGATCTACATCAGGGGGCATTCGGCGTCCACCCTGTCGGCGGCCTACCAGGAGGCGACGAGTCTGCTCCTGAACCAGCACGGCATCACGGACTCGTCCAGCGCGGACTTCACGATCACCACCCAGGAGTCCCTGCTGAGCACGGCGACGTCCGTGAGCCGGACGCTCACCGCCCTGCTGGCCGGGATCGCAGCGCTGTCGCTGCTGGTGGGTGGGATCGGCGTCATGAACATCATGCTTGTCTCGGTGACCGAGCGCACCCGCGAGATCGGGCTGCGCAAGGCGCTGGGCGCGCCACCCGCGGCGATCCGGCGGCAGTTCCTCATCGAGGCGTCGCTGCTCAGCCTCGCCGGAGGAGCGATCGGCGCGCTGCTGGGCATCAGCGGCGCCCTGGTGCTGCCCCAGTTCATCGACAACCCGGTGGCGATCGTCTGGTGGGCTGTGCTCGGCTCGTTGGCCGTCGCGGTCGCGATCGGCGTCGCCTTCGGCGTGTACCCCGCCAGCCGGGCCGCCCGGCTGGCTCCCATCGACGCGCTCCGCAGCGACTAGCCCCCATGACGAGGACGAACATCATGACTGGCCAGGTTCCGCTTTCCATGTCACCGATCGGCGTCCACCCGGCGCGACGCTCCGCGGCCGTGGCTGTCGCTTCCGCTGCCGTGCTGGTCACCGTGCTGGCCGGCTGCGGCGGTTCCTCCGGGACGTCCACGGCGGACACCACCCAGGCCGGCGCCACACCCGGGCAGGGCGGCGGCCAGCCAGGAACGGAGGCTCCCGCGTCCGGGCTCATCGCGGAGGTCGACTCCGGCACCATTCAGGTGCAGAGCCAGCAGTCCGGGCAGATCGCGGTGAAGTACGGCGAGAGCACCACCTTCACCGAGACAACGTCCGCGGCGCTCAGCGACGTGAAGGAGGGCGTGTGCGTCACCGCGGCGAACATGCCGGCGGGCGGCGCCCGGCCGTCGGGCGCGCCGGCGGGCGGGTCCGGCGCGCAGCCCTCGGCGCGGCCCACCGCCATGCCCACGTCCTTCACCGCGACGACGGTAATGATCAGCCAGCCGACCGACGGTTCCTGCGCCGGGCCGAACGCCACGGCGCGGCCCACCGGTCAGCCCCAGCCGAGTGGCCAGCCGCAGACCCGCCCCAGCGGCGGCCCGGACGGGCCGGGCGGTCAGAACGGGCAGGGTGCACCTGGCGGGCAGGGCGGCTTCGGCGGCGGCGGGTTCGGTGGTCGGGCAACCGGCAAGGTGACCTCGGTGTCCGGCTCCACGATCACCATCTCGGGCACCGATTTCGGCACCGACAAGGCCGTCACCTACACGGTGCTGGTCGACGGCGACACCAAGTACACGCAGTCGGTCGCGGCGACGTCGACCGAGCTGGCTGTCGGGAAGTGCGCGGTCGCGAACGGCGACACCGACGACACCGGCACCGTCACGGCCACCCGGATCGCGCTGAGCGAGGCCACGAACGGCGCCTGCGCCACCGGCTTTGGCGGGGGCTTCGGCGGCCGGGGCTCTGACGCGGGCGGCAGCGGATCCGGCGGAACGGGCACCACGAATGGCTGACGCGACACAGCGGGCGGGCGGGACCACGCCGGCGGACGGGACCTCCCGGGCTGGTGGGACCTCGGGGGCTGGCGGCGGTCCGCGGCCGGCACGGCGCCGGCCGCGCCGGCCCCGCAAGGCTGTCGTCGGCGGGGTCGCGGCGCTGGTGCTCGTCGGGGCGGGCGTCGGCACGGGTCTCGCGGTCACCGCTGACGACGGGCCGTCCTACCGGCTCGCCGCCGCGACCACCTCGGCGGTCACCCAGACGCTGACCTCGGTCGGGACGCTGAGCACGGTCAACACAGCGACGCTCTCCTTCCCGGTCGGCGGAACGGTGACCGGGGTGCCGGTGCAGATCGGCGATCAGGTCAGCGCCGGGCAGGTCCTGGCGAACCTGGACCCGACCGCGCTACAGAGCGCGCTCAACACTGCGAACCAGAACCTGGCGAACGCGCGGCTCACACTGACCGACGATGCGTCCGGCCAGACGTCCACGGGAGGCGGGCAGGGCGCCACCGCGGCTGTGACGTCCGCATCGTCGAGCGCGGCGGGGCCATCGGGCTCCACGATCAGCCTGCTCGCGAACGCCTCGTCAGGGTCCTCGGGCACCGGCGCCGGGACCTTCGGCGTCCAACTGGCCAGCGTCTCCGCCGACGGATCCACGAAGCCGAGCGCGCTCGACACCGCTGTCACCACGGCTCAGCAGGAGGTCGTCGCCGCCCAGTCGGCGCTCGACGGCGTCCTGACCGACCTCGGCGCCGATCTCGGCTCGCTAACCGCCCGGGGCGGTGGCTGCGCGGTGACCGGCGGCTCGCCGCCCGAACCGATCTCCTACACGGCCACGCCAACCCCCGCCGACTCCTCGGTCAGGGCCGGGACGATCGGCGGCACGGTCGGTGACAAGGACACGGTGACCCTGACCAGGAACGGCACGGTGATCGCGACCCGGACTGGTCCCTACACGTTCAGCGGTCTCGACACCGGCGCCGTGTACACCGTCACGATCCAGCAGGCCGGCCTGGTCGGCACCATCGACGTCACGCGGTGCCAGAGCGCGATCAGCGGTCTCATCGCCCGGTTCGGTGACGTGTCCAGCGCGTCGGGGGAGTCGAACCTGGCGACCCTGGCGTCCCGGCTGGCCTCGGCGAAGGTCAACCTCGACACGGCGGTCGCCGCCCTGCGCAATGCCGGCGACGCACCGGCCGGGCCCCCGGTCACTCCGTCGACCGGCGCGCAGCCCGGCGGGACGCCCAGCCCGGGCACCGGTGGGACGTCCGCGCCGAGCCAGGGCGGCTCAGGCGCGAGCCAGGGCGGCTCAGACAGGGGAAGCCACCCCTCGACCGCGCCGTCTCCGAAGCCGACCGTGACCAGCGCGCCCAAGCCGGGCCCCGGTCCGTCAGGTGGGCCCGGCGCTCGGCCGGATCCGGATCCGGATCCGGATCCGGCCCAGACAGGTCGTGCCGACTCGGTCGAGGCGTCGCCGAGCGCGGGCACCGGCACCGGCAGCGGCGCGGTGGCAGCGTCGGGGACGGGTGGTACGGGCGATGCCACGGGACGGCCGTCCGATCACAGTTCCGCGGGCTCGGGCGGCGCGGCCTTCAGCGGCTCGGCCGGTGGCCCGTCGGGCGGTTCGGGTGGCTCGGGTGGCTCGGCGACGGCGCGCGCGGCCCAGCCCGCCACCGCCGAACAGCTCGCCGCGGACCAGGCCGCCATCGACGCGGCCGTCGCGCAGGTCGCCGTGGCCCAGCAGAACCTGAACGGGGCCACGCTCACCAGCCCCATCAGCGGGACGGTGGCCGCCATCTCGCTCGCCCCCGGTGCCACCGTGGGCGCGTTCTCGACCAGTGGCACCATCACGGTGCTCGGGGACGGCGACAAGCAGATCACCACCACGGTCCCCCTGTCCGCCGTGGACACCGTCAAGGTGTCGAACCCCGCGACCGTCACCGTGGACGGGGTCAAGGAGCCGCTGACCGGCACCGTCTCGTCGATCGGCGCTCTGAACAGCACCACCGGCTCGACCACGACCTATCCCGTCAGGATCGTTCTGAAGCCGACGAGCACCCGGCTCTTCGACGGCACCGGCGCCACCGTGTCGATCACGGTGAAGGAGGTCAAGGACGTCCTGACCGTGCCGACGTCCGCCGTGCACCGGGTCGGACAGCTGGCCACGGTCACCGCGCTGAAGGACGGGAAGGCGACGGCGGTCCGGGTGGAGACCGGCGCGGTGGGCCCCGAGCGCACCGAGGTGATCTCGGGACTCCAGCCCGGTGACCAGGTCGTCCTCGCGGACATCAACGCCGACCTGCCCTCAGACGGCTCGGCCCGGTCCTCCACCAGCGGCGGGCTGTTCGGCAACGGCAACGGCGGCGGTGGGCTCCTCGGCGGCGGGGGCACGGGCGGTGGCCCCGGGGGCGGCTTCGTCGGCGGTTTCGGTGGTGGCGCTGGTGGCGGTGCCGGCGGGGGTGGCGGCCAGCGCTGACCGCCACCCGTAAAACCTCCGTTGACACCCTCGGTCCCGTGTCACTACGTTTCCGCTCACAACGGCCGTTCCATATACGGAACGGCACTGGAAGGAGCGGGCTGATGGCTGACGGCACCGACCGGCAGGGCAGGCAGGAGAAGCCCCGACAGTTCTTCTTCGACGTCAACGAGATGACCGGCCGCACGAACGTCGAGATCATGGGGGATTCCGAGGAGGCCGAGAAGTATTTCGACTTATTCGGGCGGGATCTCGTCACCAAGGCCATTCTCCAGTCGCCGGCACTGTCCGTCTTCCATGAGTCGGCCAAGCCGGGCGAGCGGGTCAAACCCCATCGTCACGGCACTCACCAGATGAATTACGTCCTCAGCGGGGAGCTGATTTTCGGCCGGCGGCGGGTGGGGCCCGGAATGGGATTCTTCACGCCCGACATGCTCTACTCATGGCGGGCCGGGGAGGAAGGCGCCGAATGGCTCGAGATCCACGCCGGCCAGCCCGGCATCTTCGTGGAGCAACGGGATCTCTGACGGGCCTGCCCGCCACCGCGGAGGCGTTCGCGGTCCGCTGGGCGCCCGCGCCGCTCCGGAGCCACCGACCAAGCGAAGGACGTCGATTATGACCGGGTTATTCGAAGGCAAGACCGCTCTCATCACCGGCGCCGGCTCCGGAATGGGCCGAGCCATCACCCTGCGACTCGTCGGGCAGGGCGCCTCGGTGCTCGCCCTGGACATCGACGCCGACCGGCTCGTCGAGACGAAAGCCCTCGCGGCAAAGGCCCTCGAGACGGAGGCCCTCGCGACGGAGGCCCTCGAGACGGCCCGAGTGGCGGGCACGGTGTCCGTCCGCCAGGCCGACGTCAGCGACCCCGGCGCATGCGCCGAGGCGGTGGCCGCCTGCGTGGCGGAGTTCGGGAAACTGGACGTGCTGGGCAACGTCGCCGGCATCTACCTCGCCGAGCACACCACCAAGGTCACCGTCGAGCAGTACCGCCGCGTGATGGGCGTCAACCTCGACGCCTGTTTCTTCCTGGCTCAGGCCGCCATCCCGCACCTGCTGGAGACGGGTGGCAACATTGTCAACATCGCGTCCAACGCCGGGCTCCAGGGCGTGCCTTACTCCGCGGCCTATTCCATGAGCAAGGGCGGCGTGGTCGCGCTGACCCGGTCGCTGGCCGTCGAGTTCCTGAAGACGCCGCTGCGGGTCAACGCCATCGCCCCGGCGGGCACCAACACCAACATCGCGACCTCGGGATCGTTCCCGTCCGGCATGGACCCCGACCTCGCCCGGCGGATGGCGGGCCTGCGCGGCCTGGCCGAGCCGGAGGAGATCGCCGCCCTGTTCTCGTTCCTCGCCTCCGCCGACGCCCGCTCGGTGACCGGCGCCGTCTACACCGTCGACAACGGCCTCACCATCAGCTGACCACCCAGCCGCCACCGTCACCCTTCGCCGGCGGCCGGTTCGCTGCCGGCGAAGGGGCGTCGAATCCCGGCCGGATACCGGATGGGGTCCGTCGGGCCCGTGCCCGGCGCGGGCCCGGCTCCCCAAGAAGCCTGTGCGGCCCAATCAGCCTGTTGGTCGGGGATCGTGTCCGAACCACGAGCTCGGTGAAGAGGTTGGAGCGGTAAAACCCGCACCGGGTGTTAACGTGTGTGATACTTGTGTACCGGGGACGATTCGGTCCCTCCACCGTAAACGCCTTGCCGACATGTCAGGCCTGGTTCACAGCTCTGTGATCTGCTGGTAGACAACGAAAGGGGCTCCCCTTGGCAGCGCACACGATCCAGTCCGAACTCGGTGATGTGGCATCGATGAGCCTCGCGGCCCTGCGGTCCTGCCCGGACGGCGTCGTGCGGCAAAGCCTGGACTGGCTCGTCGCCCGGATCGCTCTTCAGGACGAGCGAAGCGGAGGCGGAATGAAAAATAGAACTGACTGATGCGCCAGGAACGAGAACCGGAAAGTCCGGTGGGAGTTCATGATCTGATACGTCATCACTGGATTTCGAGTAGGGATTTCGACGCGCTCGCGTCCGGAACCGATCAACACGGGCTGATCTGCCAGCTTCGGGTTGCCGAACGTAGTTACCGATATCTCTCGCTCCGTAGTATCCTTGATTTCGCCCGCGGGCATGAGCCGACAACCGGGCTGCTGTCGTCTCCTGACACGGCATGGGACCTTCTCGTGGAGGCCGAGCGCGTCGCTCCGGCCATGGTCACAGCCATCCTGGACCTACCGAGCGTCGGGGCCTGGGTGGCCCGGGCGCTGCGGCGGACCCGTGGGCTTCTGTACGACGAGATTCCGCTGTGGGTCGACCTCGGCTATCTCCATCTGCTCTCGGCGGCCGCCGGTATCCGATGCGGCATCCCTTTTAGGCTGGATGTTCCGCTACGCCACGGTCAGCTTCACCTTCCGACGCTCGGCTCCATCGTGCTGCCGGGCAAGGAGATCTGGGGTTCGACGACCGTCATCTCCGACGGGCGATCGGCGCATGCCCTCCTGCCTGTGGGCAAGATCCGTCTCGCGGGGCGCGACCCGGTGGACGATCCACCCGGCTGGAGGAGAACGACGAGCCTGGATGCGCGGCACCGCGGGGCGGCGGCCACCGTCTACCTTGACAGCAGCGACCCCTATCGCATGGTCGAAACGCCCGCGCTGCCCGAGAACATCGGCATACCCGTCCAACGGCACTGGGAGTCCCTGTTCCAGGAAGCCTGGGCGGAACTGGTGGAACAGGACAGCGAGGTTGCCCGATGCGTGGCCGAGTGCACCCTCACGCTGGTCCCGCTGCCCCGGGCAGAGCGGTTCAGGGAAAGAAGCGCATCGTTCGGCGACTCGTTCGGCGGGGTTATTCTATCGCTGCCGGATAGCCCGGAGCGGTTCGCTGTGACCCTGGTACACGAAATGCAGCACGCAAAACTCGGCATCCTACTCCATCTATTCTCGTTCTTGCGCGGGGAAGGAAGCATGCTTGCCTATGCGCCGTGGCGTGACGATCCCCGACCCCTGCAGGGCCTGCTGCAGGGGATCTACGCCTTTTTCGGCGTCGCCGGATTCTGGCGTCGTCGCTTCGCCATGGCGAAGGGAGAGGAAGCGGCTCTCGCCGGCTTCGAGTTCGCCCTGTGGCGCGGCAAGGTGAGCGAGGCCACCGCACACGCCAGGAGTCGTCAGGAGTTCACGGCCCTCGGCCATCGCTTTCTGACCGGGATAGCCACCACAGTCACGGCGTGGTCGGCCGAACCGGTGTCGCCGTACTACGCAGGGCTGGCGAATCTCGCCGCGGCGGACCATCGTGCGGGCTGGCGCGTCCACCACCTCATCCCTCCGGCCGCCGACGTCGCGAGCCTGTCCCGGGCCTGGATCGCCGGGACGGATCCGCGTGAGCTTCGTGTCCCCGGCCCGTCCGCGCTCGTCCCGGATGGGAAGGTGCCCGACCTGGACACCCTGGTCGTCCTGGTCCGGTACTGGTTGGCCGACCGGGAGCTCTTCCGCCAGATCGAACGGAATGGCCAGGTCGGCAGCGTGGTCACCGGCGCGACGGCGGCGGATCTCCACCTGGTCGCCGGACGCCACGACGAGGCCGCCCGTGCCTATCTCGACGAACTCGGGGAGCCCTCGCCCGGACTGACTGCCTGGACGAGGCTCGGATCAGCGCTCGCCACGAGCCCCGACCACCGGATGGCGGCGGCCGGCCGTGCCCTGCTCACCCGGCCCGAGCTCGTCCGGGCGGTGGCCCGTGCCGTCGAGGCGGACACCGGCCGCAGACCAGCGCCGGTCGACCTCGCCGGATGGCTGGGTGAGCTTCCCCCGAACGAGGACCGGGTCCGCGGCACGGGGGCGGACGACGTGTCCGCCCCCGCCCCGAGGCCCGGCGACTCGCAGGAAGCAGTGCACTGATCGGCCCGCTATCGTGGGCGCAACGAGCCGCCCGCACGCGTCGGCGTCTCGGCCGACGCCCGCCTCACACGAACGGATCAATGTCGCAGTCGGCCCGGACGAAACTGGCGGCGGCGCGGGTCGCCGGATGGCCCTTGCCCAGAGCCCGGTCGAGCTGCACGACGGTGTCGGCGAGGAGGTTCTCCGCCGGGCCGTCCTCGCCAAGGGCTCGCAGGTCCAGCGCCAGGTTGCTGGCACAGGCGAGGGTGGACGGATGGTTCTCGCCGAGGACGCGGCGGCTGCGTTCCAGCGTCGCCACGTCCATGTCGTGCGCGGTCTGGAACTCGCCGAGGGCGTAGCGGTCGCTGGCGAGATTCGTCGCCGCGATCATCGTGTGTGCGTGGTCCTCGCCGAGCCTGCTGCGAAGCCCATCCAGGCCGGTTCGGCTCAGCTCGGACGCGGTCTCCAGATCGCCGGCGAGCCGTGAGATGACACCTAGGTCCACCGTCGCGGCGAGAGTGTGTGGATGGGTGGCACCGAACGCGCGGTCGAAGCGCCTTCTGGTGGCCTCACACAGCTCGCGTGCCTCGGCCAGCTCCCCGGCATGCCGGAGATCGATGGACAGGGCCAGCGCGGCACCGATCGTGCGGGGAGTGTCCTTGCCGTAGCGCCGCAGGGAGCGACGTTCCACGTCTCGGGAGAGCTCGAGGGCGCTGTCGTGGTCACCGGATTTCCTGCGCGCGATCGCGAGGAGCCCCGACACCCGGAGCAGCTCGTGATGGTCCTCGATGTTCTTCACCAGCCGGCGGACGCGTTCCACCATGTCTTCGAGCCGGATGCGTACCCCCTGGTAGTCGCCGAGTTCACGTTCGTCCACGAGAAGGTTGCTGTAGGTGCGGAGGCTTTCGATGTTGTCCTCGCCGACCAGCTGTACGCGGCGTTCCCAGGTCTCCTGGTCGAGTTCCTTGGCCTCCTGGAATCTGCCGAGGAGCCGCAGGCCAAGCCCCACGTTGTGGGCCGCGTCGAGAGTGACCGCGTCACCCGGCCCGTAGGCGCGCAGGGCGCGCCGGTGTCGCTCGCGCGCGAATCTCAGCGAGTCCTCGAAATCGCCGGCGACTATCCGGTCCGCGCCGACGTTTCCCAGCGCCTCGAGGGTCTCGGTGTGGTTGTCGCCGTGGACCTGCTCGCACAGTTCCAGCAGCCGCTTGTTGACCCGGGCGGCATCCGCGAAGCGGCCGGTTATGTAGCTCACCCAGCCGACCCAGCCGGCCATGGTGATGCTGTGCGGATCCTCCTCGCCAAGATCCGGATTGCCGGTCCAGGCGTCGTACGTCTGCTGCGCGAGCGTGAGGCTTCCCTCGTGGTCACCCCACCGGAACAGGTATTCCACCTCGTGGACGAGCAGGTCGCGGACGAAGGGGTCACGGCTGCCGATGGCCTCGGACGCGATGACGTGCGGATAGAGCTCGGAGTACTGCTCCCAGTTCTCCGGGTTGCTGGGCTCGTCCGGATCGTTGGCGGCGAGCAGCAGATGGGCGCCGTGCCGCATCGTCTCCCGCTCGTCGGGGGTCATCCGACCGCGCAGCACGGTCTGCACCAGGCGGTGCATCTGGATCGAGTTCGTCCGGTGGTCGACCCGGGCGAGCGCGTATCGGGTGATCTCCCGGATGGCCATGTTCAGCTTGAAGGGGTCGCGCAGGGCCGCGTCCAGCTCCGGCATGATCATAATGTTGCGGCCGCGCCGGAAGACCTGCCGCGGAATCGGTTCCGGCGCGAAGAAGGAACACACCTGGAGAAGCCTCAGCGCCGCCGGGTTGCGGTCTGCGAGTCGATCCAGGGACAGGTTCCACGCGGCCTGGACGGGGACCTCGTAGTCCATTGGAGGGGAGGTGCCGAGCAGCTCGTCCCTTTTCTCCTGGAAGAGGGTGAGGTACTCGTCGGCGCTCATTCCCGTCTCGGCGCGCCAGGTGGCCGCCTGCTCCACCGCGAGAGGAAGATCTCCGAGCGCCCGGGCGAGGCGGCCGGCGTCGTGGTCAGTGAGGTCCGTGTCGCGCTTCTGAAGGAGCTCCACGCTCTCCTCCCGGCTGAAGACGTCCACCTCCAGAGGGCGTGCGATACTGGACCACTGCGCATTTCGCGACGTCACCAGGATCTTTCCGTTTCCGCCCTGTGGGAAGTATTCTCGAACGACGCGGGGATCCTCCGCGTTGTCGAAAACGAGGAGCCAGTTGCCGTAGGGGACGCCGATCCGCAGGGCCTCCCGCACCGCCGGAACGGCCGTGTTCGCCTCCCCGCCGACCGACAGGCCAAGGCGTTGGGCGAGTTCCGCCAACGCCTTGCCGATCTGTGTGGAATGTTCGGCCGGTATCCACCACACGATGTCGTAGTCGGCCTGGTGCCGGTATACGTACTCCACCGCGAGCTGGGATTTACCCACCCCGCCCATTCCGTGCAGAGCTTCCGGCAGTACCGCGGTGGTGCCGTGGCCGAGCCTCGTGTGAAGCTCGCGGAGAAGTCCGTTGCGCCCGGTGAAATACGGGTTTCGCTGGGGGACGTTTCCGAACACCACCGGGTGCTGGCGCGCCTGCTGCTGCTTCGCCGTCGAGGTCTCGGTGGTCGAGGTCAAAACATCTCCTTTCAGATGTGTCCGGTTACCCCCTAGCTGGCTATCCCCTAGGCGGTCTGGGCCGTCGCCGTCCGTCGGCGCGCGGGGTGGCGGCGGAACGGAGATCTCGTCGCCGCTGTCGGTGTCTGACGCAGCGCTAATATCAACTGTCACCAAGGGCATGTTACTAACTACTGTCGGTGACTGGGTGGATGTGAGGATGTGCTGCTTGTCCGCCGCTGCCACAAAATGTTCCTGAATACGGCGTGCTCGCGCCAGGAACGGACCGGACAAGGCGGACAACGCTGTCTCCTCCACCGCGAGGAAAGGCGCACTGGCGGGCGTCACCTCAGGAATCGGCGCCGATCCGGGCGAATCTATCGCCTGCCGAAGATGTCGAACCATCGCGATATTGGGTCCCAGATGGTCACAGACAGCCTTCAGTACGCGGATGGTGTCGCGCTGACGGCCGAACGCGAGCAGGTTGGCACGAACTCCGGGGAGAAAGTCGAGGACTATCTCCGCCTCGGCTCCCGGCACGTGCCCGGTGGCCGCCGCGGCGGACGGGCCCGTCCGGGTGAGGAGCCCGTGCATGAACAGCTCGGAGAGTTCTCGCCGGTCGGCACCAGGGGTCATCGCGATCACCTGATCGATCATTGACCAGGTGAGCGGTGCGGCGGCCAGATGCGTCGCCAGGTCGAATGCTGGTGAGGTGGCGGCATTGTGGAATGCCGCCACCTGCTGCCAGCCGGCATCGTCGGTGGAGTTCCGGCGTGTCGCGTCGGTATCCGCGGTCTCCGCCGGGACAACCGTGCGGGTGACCGGTGGAACGAGCATGACCGGCAGCTCGGTTCGGCCGTCAGCCCGGCCCGCCAGCGCCCGCGCCCACTTTTCCACAGCATGGCGACTCTGTTCCAGAACAGGGATCGGACGTGCGTTTTCTATATCGACGTCCAGCGCGAACAGCCTCTTGTCCCAGGACTGGCGGAAGGACCACGACATTCCCGAGGCGGGCGCCGGGCCAAGCCTCGCCGAACCAAGCATGGGATATGAACGGATGTTCGTGTTGTGCCACATGCGCCGTTTGATCGGCGTCAGCACGGCGGTGTTCGCCTTCCCGGCCCATCGCCACAGAAGCGAGAACACGGCGTGCGAACGCCATGCCCTGCCCAGGGTGTCCGAGTAGATCCAGACAACGTGGTCGAGGCCGGGCCGTACCAGAAGGTCGGGCGACCGCGTGCCGGCGGAAGTGCGCGATCCACGCAGCCGCAGCTCAGAGGCCGTCTCGACATCCGTGTCGACATAACAATGGTTCACGTCACGAAAAACCCCGCAGCGCTCGAGCGCTGCGACCAGCCGCGCCGCCTCGTCGCGCCACGCGTGCATCGAGGTGCTCGTGTCGATGACGAGGGTCATGTCCCATCGCCGTTCGAGCCGTGCGCGGTGAACAGGCATGGCGAGCGCCTCACCTGCGAGCCGCTCAGCGGTGGCCTCCTCGTCGAGATCTACGTTGATCGCCGACGACACAGTCTGCCGGAGGCTTGCCAGGGCGCGGGCCATACCTCGAGCCGTCTCACTCAGCGTGACTGGTGTATAGGCTCCGGCCGTGGTGGTCTGGACGCCGGCGACCTCGTGCCGGGCGGGAATGGAAACTTCTGCGAACGTGGCCACCGAGGGCTGCATATTCACGTTCCGTGGTGATCTGGCTGGAACCATCCCGTCAGAGGCGCGGGGGAGGGCGCCGGTGCCCGGCGCTTCCGCCGGTCGCTCACCCGCCTCCGGATGGCTCCGGTAGTCATCGGCGATGACCTCGGTGGCGGCCGGTCCAGCCGGGCCGGGCCGCGTCGGCTGGACGTCGCCGTGTGCGTCCACGGTGCTCTCCGGGACGCTCGGCTCCGGCTCCAGGAACGCGGAAAGCCAGACCGCATCCGCGATCTCGCGAGGAGACGCGCGAACCTGCGCTGACACCGGCTCGGGGGCCATCAGAACCCGGCATCCGGATCGAGGCGTCGCCAGATCGCGTCCAGGAGTTCGCCGCGGGCCCGATCGTCCGCGGGCAGGGCGCCGACCGCTGTCAGATGCACCGCGTTGAGCAGCTGGTCGGCGGCCAGCAGCGCTCCGGAAGCTCGCCTGGCCACGAAATTCTCAAGGATCTCATGGTGCTCGGCCGAACCCCGGGGGAAGTGCGCCGCGACCAGGGCGGCGAGATTCTCGGCCGACGGGCTGGGTATCTCCATCCGAACGCATCGGCGTAGGAAGGCGGGCGGGAACTCACGCTCTCCGTTACTGGTGATCACGATGATCGGAAAGGCCCGGCACCGCACCACACCGTTGTGGATCTTCGCCGTCCGGCCGCGGTCGGCGGTGTTCACCGCCACCTCGCTCTGTGCCCCGCGGATTCTCGTGAGCTCGGGAATGTCGAACTCGCCGTCCTCGATGATGTTCAGGAGGTCGTTCGGGAGGTCGAAGTCGCTCTTGTCCATCTCGTCGACCAGGAGGACGCGCGGGAGAGGCCGCGGAAGTAGCGCCGTGCCGAGCGGCGCGAGCTGGATGAAGTCACCTACCGGGGGCGCCGCGGATCCCCCGGGCCGGGCGCGGCCGGTGTCCGCCCCGTCCTCCCGGAGCGCGCGCGTGTGGCGACGGATCGGCGGATCGGCGGACCGGACCTGCAGCGTCGCCTGCGCGCGGCCCATCGCGTCGTACTCGTAGAGGCCGGAGCGGAGTGTCGTCCGGCTGGTGACGGGCCATCGCAGCACACGACCGAGCCCGAGCTCGGCGGAGATCATGTAGGCGAGACTCGATTTTCCGGAACCGGGCCCGCCGGTGACGAGGAGTGGGCGCCGGAGATATATCGCCGAATTGATCACCGAGATCTGGTCCGCGGTGAACAGACCAGCCGGGATCACGCCCAGCCGCCGTCGGGTCTCGGCGGCGTCGTCGGGCGGCGCCGGAGTCTCGGGACCGCCGTTGAACTCCCGCCATGGTGGCGCCGGCGGCCAGCGTGTGTGAAGCGCGGCCACGTCCGCCGGTTCCCCCGTGCCGTGGAAAAGCCACCAGCTCTCCGACTGCCGGCCTCGTGCGGTGCCCCCACCGTCGCTGTTCACTGCTGCACCTCTCCTCCGACGGAGAGGGAATCGTCTGGACCCCTCTCCGGCCGCCGGTTCGGGTCATCCCATAAAATAACGAGATTGTGCCCGAGATGATCGCCTTTTGAAACTTCCGAGCGTGCGGCGTCGAGTCGGAGCCGGTGGGTACGCGCTCGGAGATCGGCCGGGCCGCCGAGATCGACGAACTCCTTCACCGCGTCGGAAACCGTCGGGGCCGCGGTGCCGTCACGGTGCCACAGAATCACGGGCAGGCCACAGCGCAGGACGATCTCCAGTTCGGCCGCGGTGGCGCGGGCCGGCGCGGGAGCGCCGCTGAGGACCGCGGCCACCAGGTTCTCGTCGGAGAGAAGGTCGGCATCGAGCCTTTGGATGTAGCCGTCTCCGTCGTCCCTGATCTGCCACGTGCTCGCCGAATCCTGCTTCTCGTGCAGGATACGCCACCGTATGCGCCACGCCCGCCGCCAGTGCGGGTTGTGTACCCGCTCCAGGCTTCGCACCACGACGGGATAGTCGCAACCGAGCTGCTTCGGCAGGACCGAACCGCTTTCCTTCGGCCAGCGTTCGACGGGAAGGTGCATCAGGTCGATGGGGAGGACGAATTCAAGAATTATCTGGTCCTCCCGCTCCGAGAGGAGAGCCTCGGTGTCGGTCACGACTTTTTCGGTGAACATCTCCAGGTCGCCCAACGGGACGGGAAAAAATCGGGCACCTCGTTCGAAAACCGCCGACTCCTCGTCCCATTGTCGCCACCAGGAGACCAGGTGCGTCGACGGGTCCAGGTGGTCCAGCTCAAACTGCAGAATGACATGCACATTCTGCCGTGCCGCGGTGGCGCGGGCACCCCTCCGGAGCCGTGTGTCGTTGAGTTTGCCGGTCAGCCCCAGCTCGTAGGCGCGGCGTTGGTTCCAGTGCTCGACCATGGCGCGCGTCTCGGGTGAGAGCTGGTCGAGAATGCCTTCGAGATAGGAGATGTAGACCGGCAGCCCGTCCGGGCCGGCGTTGCGGCCGGCGAGATGCAGCAGCACCAGCCAGCCGTTGGAGCAGTGCGCCGGCGGGAGCGACAGCCCCGCCTGGGGTGAGAGCCGGCAGGCGGCGACGGCCGCGGCCCGGGTCGTCGCCGTGAGCTCGGATCTGAGCCTGGTCCACAGATCCTCTCCCGCGTCGACGGCTGTGGGTGCGGCATCCCACTCGTCGTGGAGGCAGGTGAGCGGGACGGTGACCGCGGGGCCGAGTCCGAACACACGGGCGACGGCGATGATGGCCCGGATGCCGGCCGGCGTGCCGCAGCATGCCTCGACGAACCCTATGAACCACTGGCGGGAGCTGGGGTACTCGGCAATCGGGATCGCGACGCCGGAATGCCGTTCGACCTGGGAGAGAAGAAGGCGACGGCTGCTGTCGCCGTGTAGTTCGCGACAGCCGTGCAGTATTCCTGCGATACGGTCCTCCAGCTCCGAGCGAATGACCGCGATAGCAGCGGTCGTGGCAGTGTCGAAGGATGCCGATGCTGTCATCGCGTACCCTTAGCGACCGGACGGACGGAAGTTACCCGGTGACCGCCGTTCCGCGTGGTTCACGGGCGTCCGTTGCGCAGGTAACGGTTACCGGGAAAGCGATGGTGCGCCACAGCAAGAACGCGTTGTCGCCCGTCGGTAAGTATTCCGTCGGCGAGTAGGCGACTGACCTCCCGCCAGAACTCCTCCGACGTGAGCCCGTCCGGATTCGGCTGTTTGTCGATCGGCAGGCCGGCATCCGTCAGAACCTGCCGCTGCGCGACGGCCGTGTGGAAGGCGGCGGCTAGCGCGGCGCATTCCTGCCCGGTCAGCGCCTCGTCCTCCCGGCCCGGCGTGAGGTCTCCGCCCGCAGGGGCCTCCGCGCGGTGCGACGGTGCCTGTGCGGGCGAGCCGTGCCCGTTTCCAGCGGTCGGACCCGCGGCGGATCTCGCTGTCTCCCAACAGTCCACCAGGTTCTGTACGGACCGGGCGGTGACGGAAGCCGGCTCCAGGACACAGAGTGCCTGGGCAAGTGCTCGCGGACCCTTGGGGTGTGCACAGCAGGCGTCGACGAAACCTATGAACCACTGCCTGCGGTAGGGGGCGTCCGGTACCTGCAGCTGGACTCCGAGCCGCCTCTCGGTCCTGCTGACCAGCAACCGCCGGCTGGTTTCCGCGGCCAGAGTCGGAGCCAGATCGAGCAGGTCGACGATGCCCTGCTCGATCTCGACGCATGATTGTCCGCACGGGCCGGCGGTGGATCCCGCCCCGTCCGGCACCTGATCTTTTGATCCGTCGGACGCCATAATCGCCCCCGATCGCGTCCCGAACGCCAGAATTCGGAGAATATCAGTAGCGGGACGGCGGGGCGAATCTTCTGCGGTCTTTACCGCAGGCGGCGCGAACGGATGGGTGCTGTCCACTTCTCGGGGCGGAAGACCTGTGGCTGCCGGTGCCGCGCCGCATGCCCGGCGCCGTGATGGTTCGATACACCAGGGACGCTTTCGTAGTCCGTCCGGTCTGGCCCGTGGTTGGTGACCGGCGCGTTCCTGGCCAGCGGGGTGGCCGAGCTGGTCTGCGCGGCCGGGCTGCTCACGAAGGCGCCCTGGGCCGGGCCGGCCAGCGCCGCCCTGCTCGTCGGCGTATGGCCGGGGAACCTGCAGATGGCGCTGGACGCCACCGCCCGGGCTCGCCGTGGCGGCGGCCGGCCCCGTGACCTCGCCCTCGCCGCCGGTGCGTGGGCGCGTATGCCGCTGCAGATCCCGATGATCCGCGCGGCCCTCTCCGCCCGCCGCGCCGGGTGACGTCCGGAACGTCCTTTCACCGCACCGCGGTGTGCGGCCTCAGCGCGCGGCCTCATCCCCAGCCCGGGCGGCCGCCTGCTCGTTCCCGTGCGCGCGTAGCGGGGGGATCACCTCGTCGAGCAGACGGTGGACTATGCGGTCGGGGTCGCCGGTGCCTGGCGCGGGCATGAAGATGAAGTGCCGGGCGCCGGCGTCGACGAAGTCGCGGAGCTTGCTGGTGACCTCCTCCGCCGTCCCGGCCGCCGCCACGCTGTCGACCATGGTCTTGAAGTCCTGGTTGTAGGTGCCGCCCATCGTGCGCGCGGCCTCCTCGCGTGCTCGGTCGCCGTCGGGGTCGACGTTGACGAACACGAACGCGTACCACTCGAATCCGCTCAGATCACGTCCGGCGTCGGCCGCGGCCTGGCGGATGGTCCGCGCCGAGGCCGCGTAGCGGCGGGGCGAGTACAGGTAGGGCATCCAGCCGTCACCGAGCAGCGCGGCGCGGCGCATCGCCGGCTCCTTCCGGCCGGCGACGACGACGGGCGGGCCGCCGGGCTGGGCCGGCGCCGGGTGGATCCGGACGTCCGTCATCGGGTAGAACGGCCCGTCGTGGGAGATCGTCTGGGCTGTCCAGAGCCGCCGGAGCAGGCCGATGGCCTCGTCGGTGCGTCGCCCGCGTTCCCGGACCGGAACCTGGCAGGCGCTGAACTCCTGCGGGTACTCGCCGCCGATGCCCACGCCGAGGACGAGCCGCCCGCCGGTGGCCCGGTCCAGGTCGGCGACCTGCTTGGCCACGATCGCCGGTGCGTACAGCGGCAGGAGCAGGATCGACGTCCCGATGCGTACCCGTTCGGTCACCGCTGACAGGCGGGCCAGGCTCATCATCGCCTCGCCCGACGGGTTCCGGGAGGCGACGTGCCCGCCCGTCCACAGTGAGTCGATCGGCAGGTCCTCCAACACGGCGGCCCGTTTCAGATCGGCCCCGGCGACGAACCCGACCGAGATCACGCCGTCCTGTGCGGCCATCCGAACACCTCCGCGGCTCGCGCCGCCCCCGCCGTGCGCACTGGCGGGAGTCGGCTGGCCGAGCGTGCAGCAGACCGCCCCCCGCAGGCAACCGACCCGAGCGCGCGGCCCGCCGCCCGCGAGCTCGGCACGGTATGAATTTCATGCCGGGAAGCGCGCATGGTGAACCCCTTTTGTTCTCGCGGTCGCAAGGCCCTCCGGCTGTTTCCGGCAGCCCGTTCGTAGGGATTCGGCGGTAGCTCCGTCCCGGCCCTCCGGCTCGATGGTCTGGCGCTGCTCCGCCTTTTACTGATGGTGTCTCATCTCATCCCGGGAACCGCCTGCAAGTGACGCGGCGCGACATTGGTAGACACGTTCCGAAGCGTAGTATTTCGCGAGCCCTTGCGCTTCCTCCCGACGTCATCCGGCGCCGGGAAAGCGTGTATCCGTCGGCCGGAAACGGGAAGGCAGGGACTCGTGGGGCAGCGGGAGGCAGTACCCTCCGCGGGAGCATCCACCGCGGGCGTGCGCTACCACCACCTGGACGCGCTGCGCGGCGTCATCATGCTGATCGGCGTGTTCGTCCACGTGGCCACGCTCGGGGACGACCCCGTCTTCGACGGGATAGCGCGTGCCTCCGGCCTCTTCCGGATGGAGGCCTTCTTCGTCATCTCGGGTTTTCTCTCCGCGATGCTCACCGCGAAATACGGGCCCGGGCTCGCCCTCCGGCGCAGGCTGGCGGCGGTGGGCGTGCCGCTGGTGGCGACGCTCGTGCTGTTCAACCCGCCGACACTGTGGCTGATCTCCCGCTTCCACAACCGTAGCGACATCTCGTTCGCCGACTTCCTGCGAGCCTGCATGGCTCCCGCGTTCGAAGGCCGGCTGAACTGGTACCTGCACCTGTGGTTCCTGCTGGTGCTCCTCGGGTACGCGCTCCTCACCCCCGCGGCGGTGAAGCTGCTGAGCAGGTTCGTCTCCACCCGGTGCTATCAACAGGCCACCGCGGGGCGGCTCCGCGCCATGACGGCGATCACGCTTCTCGTGCTGGGCACGATGGCGGCCGGCAGGATCGGCTGGGGCGAGGCCATCCGGCCCGTCATCGGGTCGGGATTTCATGCGGACCTGGTCCGCCGCACCCTGGAGTTCCTGCCGTTCTTCCTACTCGGTCTCCTGCTGTTTCTGGACAGGGGCCGGCTCGTGCCGTCATTCCAGCGGCCCGCGCCGGTTCTTCTCGCGGTGTCGGGGCTCGTCCTGCTGGCATCGTGGCACGGGTGGGTGGACATGCTCGCGATGGGCACCGGCCGGGTGCTGGCCGAGACGATGTTCGCCATTCCGGTGATCGCGACGATTTTCGCCGCGGCCAGTCGGTGGGGGTCGCGCCCGAGTCCCGCCCTGCGTTATCTGGCGGACGCCTCGTACTCGGTCTACCTGCTGCATTTCTTCTGGATCTACGTGTTCGCGACCCTGCTCGGTTTCGATCCAGGTCTCGGTTCGGCACGGATGATGCTGCTGGTCGTCGCCACCTACGCGGCCACCTTCGCGACCCACCATCTCGTGATTCTCCGGTTCCCGCTCCTCCGGCGAATCTTCAACGGCAGGTTCCCGTCGAAGGCCCGCCCCGGGTCGGAACCGCCCGCGGCCGTGCCGGCGGCTCCGTCCGTGGCGGTGCCGGCGGTTCCGCCGGTTCTCACCTCGACGCGTGGCGGGTGCGCCGCTGGTCGGGCACGGCCGCGGGCCGGGAGCGCCTCAGAGGATCCGAGCCAGGCGGGCGCACCGGCCCAGCCGACACGGGCATCCCCGGCACCGCGCTGTACGTCCGGTGCCCGCCCGGCGCGGCACCCGCGGCGGCGCCCGGCACCGAGCCCATCGGGGACGGTGAGCCCATCGGGGACGCCGAGTCCGCCGGGCGCGTAGGCCGTCCCCCGGGGCGTGCCGCGGGCCGGGAGAGGAACCCTCCCAGCCAGGACGGCGCCGCCGCCGACTTGAGGGCGAGCGCGGGCGATTCGACGAGGTGCCAGCTGGCGACCGCGACCGCCGCGGAGAGGCCGATCGAGGCGACGATGTTGACGGCGACGCTGTCGTCGCCGACGCCGAGCTCGAGCAGGAGGAGCTGCAGCGGCCACGAGTAGACGTAGATGCCGTAGGAGAGGTCCCGCCGGCTCCCGACCCGCATGAGACGACGTCCGGTGCCCGCCCATAGCAGGAAGTAGGCCAGCGGCGCGGGCGCGAGGGGCAGGTAGGCGGCGGGAGCCGCGAGGGCGATGGCGAGCAGGCAGCAGCTCGCGGCGAGCAGCGGCCGGTTCAGCGGGATGCGGTCGGCGTAGAGGAACATCACCGCGCCGACGAGGAACATCGAGGCGAAGCGGAGCGCGTAGGCGTCGGCGAGGCGGTCCGCGCCGGAGACGGTGTCCGCGGCGGCGAGCACCCAGCAGGCGGCGGCCAGGGCGAGGACGGCTGCCCGGCGCCGGCGCAGCAGCCCCATCGCCCCGAGGACCCCGATCATCAGGTAGCACAGCACCTCGAAGAAGAGGGTGTGCAGGGAGCCGTTGAGCGCGCCGCCGCCGTTGAGGTCGCCGATGTTGAACTGGTGCATCCGCAGCAGGGCGTTGGCTGCGACGTAGGTCAGCGCCGAGTCGGCGCCCGTCCAGGGATAGCCGGCCAGGGTGTCCCGTTCGAGTAGCCACAGCAGCGGCCCGAGGATCACCGCGGTCACGGCGAGGCAGACCCAGAAGCCGGGCAGGATCCGCAGCAGGCGGTGCCACAGGAAACGTCCGGTCGAGCGGGCCCGTTGCCGACTCCGAGTGATCAGGAAGCCGCTGAGCAGGAAGAATCCGTCCACGGCGACCTCGCCCGCCTCCGGCCCGCCGGTCAGCTTCCCGAGCGGGTCGTCCTCGTCCCGGACGAACCCCCAGGAGTGCGACACCAGCACGGTCGCCGCCAGGACGAGCCTGAGCGCGTTGAGGTTGTTGTGCCGCGGATCGAACGCCTGGCCCAGGGTCCGCGCGCCGGGCGTCGCCAGCCATCCCCACGGTCCCTGCGGCGCCCAGGGCCATCCGTGCCGCTTCCTGCGGTGGCGCGGGCCTCCGGGACGGCCTGGGGCGCGGGCCGAGCTGGCGTGCGTCACGTCTCGTGTCCTCTCGAGGCTCGGCCCAGCCGCGCCCTGGACGGCGTTCCCGACGCCACCGCATCCAGAGGACTACCCTCCGCGTCCATCTCGGGCAGGCGTCGCATGCGCGGGTGCGGCCATCTCCGTCAGAGGTACGCCTACCCCCGGACCAGCCCCCCACAAAAGGCGCGACTGTCCGATCCGACACAGTCGTCGCTGTTCAGGGCGCCTGAGGCGCCGCTGCCCGAGTTGCCGGAGGCACGGCTGTCCCGGTCGTCTCACCAGGGCAGCGGACGTCCGTCGCGAAAGAAGCCGCCGGACAGGCGTCCGCCGGCACCGCCCATGTCAGTGGCCGTCCAGCCCGGGCACACCGCGTTGACCAGGACGCGATCGCCGCGCAGCTCGCCGGCGAGCAGGCGGGTGAGGGCGTTCAGCGCCGCCTTCGACACGCTGTAGGCGGGTGTTCCGCCGGTCATCTCGCTGACCGAGCCGCCCTCGCTGCTCACGTTGACGACGCGCGGATGTGGGCTGCGCCGCAGCAGGGGCAGCACCGACTGGGTCACCCGCCAGGCACCGAACAGGTTCGTCTCCAGCGCGGCGTGCACGCTGCCGAGGTCGGCGGTCACCGCCCGCGCGCCGCTGTCGTAGAGAATCGCCGCGTTGTTCACCAGGACGTCCGAGCCCCGGACGACGACGACGGGGACGCGGGCATGGTTGACCGTTACCGCCTGTCTTCATCGGTTGCCGGCCCGAAAGTGACCGCCTCGAATCTCGCATCGCGGGCGGAGACGGACATCGGCCGTCCGGCAGGCGGTTTTCGGTTTGTCGGCCAGGTCTCGCCGGGACCATGGGCCCGCGGTCCGGATCACGCACTTTCCCGGGTCGGGAGGAAGACGGCCATCTCCAGGCCGCCTTCGGGCCGGGACACGGCCCGGACCGAGCCGCCGTGGGCGCGGACGATCGAGGCGACAATCGACAGGCCGAGCCCGGCACCGGGCTGGGCGCCGGGCTCGGCCCCCCGCGATCCCCGGCCGGCCTGGCTGAACGGTTCGAAAAGGTCGGCGGCCGAGGACGAAGGCACCGGGGGACCGGTGTTGGCGACCCACAGCACCGGATCCCTGCCGTCGCGCACCCACACCGTCCCGCCGCGTCGGTTGTACTTGATCGCGTTGTCGACCAGGTTGGAGACCATCCGCTCCAGCAGCACCCGGTCGCCCCACACGAGATCGGGCGGCCGAGCGGGACGGTCGCGGCCCGTACGCTCCCACCGCAGGTCCACCCCGGCCTCGGCGGCGACCGCCCGGTGCGTGTCGACGACCGTCTCGACGACCTCGTCAAGGCACACCACCTGGCGGGCCGCGAGGCCACGGTCGCTGCGCGCCAGCACCAGCAGCCCTTCGATGAGTGCCTCGATGCGCACGTTCATCGTCAACAGGCGGGTACCGAGCTCGCGCAACGCCGGTTCGGCCCCGGGCCGGCCCATCGCGACCTCGACGAGGGTGCGCTGAGCGGCCAGCGGGGTGCGCAGCTCGTGCGACGCGTTGGCCACGAACCGGCGCTGGCTGTCGAAGGACGCGGCCAGCCGGTCGAGCATCTCGTCGAACGTGTCGGCGAGCTCGGTCAGCTCGTCGCGTGGCCCGCGCAACCGGATCCGCGCATCAAGATTGTCCGCCCCGAGCCGGCGGGCCGTCGCGACCACCGCCTGCACCGGACGCAACGTCCGGTCGGCCACCACCCACCCCAGCAGCAACGCCAGGATCAGCGTGGCCCCGATCGCCACCCCTGACTGCACCAGCAGGGTGTTCAGCACACCCCCGCGATAGTTGCGGACGGCGCTGACCACGGTCAGCACACCGGTCTCCGGGCCCGAACCGGTCCCGACGGTGCCGGGCAGTCCGGGACCCGACTGCCCGGGCATCGCGATCGTTCCCTCGAAGGCATGTGCGACGGGAGCGGCGGCCGGCGGCAGCGCGGAGCGAACCAGAATGTAGTTGACGGCCAGCAGCACCACGCCACTGAGGAGAAACAGGCCACCGCACATCAGCGCGAGCCGGATCCTGACCGACATCGCGACCGGCCGGGGTCTCCTCAGCCCTTCATGCGGTACCCGACCCCGGCGACCGTCTCGATCAGCGGGGGCGGCCCCAGCTTGCGGCGCAACGTCATCACCGCCATCCGTACGGCGTTGGTGAAGGGGTCGACGTTGGAATCCCAAGCCTTCTCCAAGAGCTCCTCGGCGCTGACCACGGACCCGTCGGCCCGCATGAGGACCTCCAGGACGGCGAACTCCTTGCGGGACAGCGGGACAAAACGGCCGTCCCGCGACACCTGGTGCCTCGGCACGTCCAACTCGACGCCGGCGCGGGTCAGGACCGGCGGCACCGCGGCACGGGCCCGTCGACCCAGTGCCTGAACCCGGGCGACGAGCTCGGCGAACGCGAACGGCTTGGTCAGATAGTCGTCGGCCCCCACCCCGAACCCGTGGACCCGGTCGGCGATGTCCCCGGCGGCGGTCAGCATGATGACCCGGGTGTCGCCGCCGGCGGCCACCACGGCCCGGCACACGTCGTCGCCGTGCACCGCGGGCAGATCCCGGTCGAGCACGATCACGTCGTAGGGATGGAGCGTGGCCAGTTCCAGAGCGCTGGCCCCGTCCCCGCAGGTGTCCACCGCCATGGCCCGCTGGCGGAGGCCCTCGGCGATGGCCTCGGCCAGCATCGCCTCGTCCTCGACCACCAGGATCCGCACGCGACCGCCTCTCCGCTCACGTCGATCATCGGCAGCGGGCCATAAAGAAAGCGTAAGGGGCGACGCTTACGGAACCCGGATCGCCCGTTCACTAGATCTGGTCGTGGCCGGCGAATCCGCGGCGGCCACGATTCGGAGGTGGCACATGAGACGACGATGGTCCGCGCACATTCTGATCGGGACGGCGATCGTGCTGGCTGTCGGCACCAGCGGCACCGCGCTGGCGATGGCCGCCCAGCCCGCTGACCCGACCGAGTCCGGCACGGAGGGCGGCGCTCCCGCACTCCCACCGGACGACGCCTTCACCCGGTGCCTCGTGGCGAACGGGGCCCAGGTGCACACCGACCCACCGGTGGACGGCCGACGATCGGTGCGGGTGACGCTCGACCCGGCCCATCAGTCTCCGGCGCTGGACACCTGCCAGCGGTTCGCACCCGCCCCCGGCACCATCGGCGGCGGCCCGGCCCCGATCCAGCCGTTGTCCGCGGAACAGAACGCGACGGTGACGGAGTGTCTGCGGGCCGAAGGAGTGACCTTCCCCGCTCCCGGGACCACCCAGGTGCTGGGCCTGCCGCCGGCGGACGAGCCGATCCCTCCGGGCTCCGCCCCCGCCGCCCCTGCTCCCGGCGCCGGGAGCGGCAGCGGCAGCGGATCCGGCACCGGCGCGGCACCGGCCCCCGGCTCTGGAGGCGCCCCCGTCCTGGTTCCCGGTCCGGTGGTCAGCGGAGGTCCGGGCGGGTACGGCGGCCTGGTGATCAGCAGTGAAGCGGGTGCCGGTGGCGAAGCGGCACCCGGCGGCCCCGACGTGCTCGGTGACGCACCTGACGTGCCCGGTCTGCCCGGTGACGCACCTGGCGGACCCGGCGCGTCCGGCGACGCGCCTGACGCGAAGGTTCTCGGCGCGCTCGGCCGGTGCGCACAGGCCGCCGGCCTGCCTGGTCTCGCCCTGGAGACGCACTCGGCGGACAGGACCACCACAGTGGTGGCGATGGCGGTCGAGCCCCGCTCGTAGGCAGGACAGCGCTCCCCGGTCGCGTCAGGCGGGCGCGGCAGCCGTCGCCCGCCTGACGCGACCACGACCGGCGCCGGCCCGGCCCGGCGATCCGGTGCCGGCAAGTCACAGCCCGGCGCTGGTGACCTCGGTGGTGTCCGGGACGCCGGGCCGGACGAGCAGCCCACAGAGGACGGCACCCGCGGCGAAGATCGCTGCCGACCAGGCGAAGGCGGTGGTGTAGCTGTGGACGGCGGCACGGGCGAGCAGGTCGGCGCCGGGTGCCCTGCCGCGGGCGTAGTCACTGGCGGCGGTGGCGGCGATGGTGCTGAGCACGGCGATGCCGATGGACCCGCCGATCTGCTGCGCGGTGTTGACGGTCGCCGAGGCCACCCCGGCGTCGTCGGGCTCGACACCCGCCGTGGCGGTGCTCATGGCCGGCGCCATCGCCAGCCCCAGTCCGACTCCGGCGATGACGAGGGCGGGCAGGATGTCGGCCAGGTAGGTGCTGTGGACCTCGAGCGTGGTGAGCCACAGCATGCCGCCCGCGGCGGTGAGCATGCCGAGGCCTATCAGCGGCCGTGGACCGACCCGGGGAAACAGGACACTGGTCGCCACGGTGGCGGTGATCATCACCGCGCCGACGATCGGGAGGAACGCCAGCCCGGTACGGATGGGCGAGAATCCGAGGTTCTGCTGGAGGTAGTAGGTCAGGAAGAGAAAGATCCCGAACACGCCGACGCCGACGACGAAGACCGTCAGGTAGGCGCCGGCGCGATTGCGGTCGAGCAGGACCCGCATCGGGAGCAGGGGATGCGCGACCTTTGTCTCCAGGGCCACGAACAGCGCCAGCAGTGCGGCTCCGGTGAGGAGCAGGGCCCAGGCGCCCGGAGCGGACCAGGAATGGGTCTGCGCGTTGGCGAAGCCGTAGACCAGGCTGAACAGGCCGGCGCAGACAGCAAGAGTACCGGGCAGGTCGAGGGCCGGATGTCCGTCGACGGTCTGGCGGCGAATCAGGCCGGCCGCACCGGCTATCGCCACCGCGGCGAAGACCAGGTTGACGTACAGGCACCAGCGCCAGTCGAGGTATTCGGTGAGGACTCCACCGAGCAGCAGGCCGACCGCACCGCCCGCGCCGGCGATCGCACCGTAGATGCCGAACGCCCGGGCGCGTTCCCGCGTTTCGGTGAAGGTCGTCGACAACAGGGACAGGCCGGCGGGCGCCAGCAGCGCGCCGAACATGCCCTGGCTGGCACGGGCGGCGACCAGCATGCCGAAATTGACGGCCGCCCCGCCGACGGCGGAGGCCGCGGCGAAGCCGGCCAACCCGGCCAGCAGCGCCATCCTGCGGCCGAACAGGTCGGCGATGCGCCCGCCGAGCAGCAGCAGACTGCCGAACGCCAGCGCGTAGGCGGTTATGACCCACTGCCTCGCACCGTCAGAGAAACCCAGGTCGCGCTGGGCCGAGGGCATCGCGATGTTGACGATCGTCGTGTCGAGGATGACCATCAGCTGCGCGACCCCGAGAACAGCGAGGATCCACCAGCGTCGAGGATGATCAGGGTTGATCCCGTCGGTGGCCGCGGGCTCCTGGTGTGTTGTGCGGGAGTCGGTGAAGGTCATGGCGACCGCCCTGTCCATGTGTCGTGCCTGTTCGGAACCCTGCTGACTCTCGGGGTGAGATGGGCCGGGACCTGGCTGGGCCCCGGTGTGGGAATGGGCCGGTCGACGATGCTGTCCGGCCTGCCGGAAACAACGTGTGTCATGACAGCCCTTCTGACCCACTCGCCGGAAAGGTGTTTACCGGCGCATCACCGACCATGTCTCATGTTTCTCCGTCAGCAAGATCTGCTCATGCCACGTAGGTCCCGGCCCGGGGGTACGGATGGTCCTATGCGGGTGGGCCGAACGGTCACGTACCGCGGAGGTGGCGGGCACGCAGGAGGATGCCTCCGTGGCTATCCCTTCCGGGCAGCGGGACAGCCCGTGCCGGCGGGCTCCCGCCTGTGCCCGGCGGTCCCGTCCGGACTGGGACCATCCGCCCATAGGTGGCGGGATGTAGCTCACTCGGACGGAAGTCCGGTCCCCGACATGCTGGTGGTCATCCCGATCGAGGAGGACACGATGCCTGTCACCACCGGTACGAAGGCCACTGCCGCGGTCCGCTCGCCCCTGGCCGACCTCAACCGCCGCCATCACCCGGGACGCCACAGCCTCGCCGTCGACGTCCTGCTCGCGGTCACCCGGGTCGGCCTCGGCTGGATCTTCCTGTGGGCGTTCCTCGACAAGCTGTTCGGCCTGGGCCACGAGACCCCCTCAGCCCAGTCCTGGGTCAACGGCGGCAGCCCCACCGAGGGCTTCCTGGCCCACGCGGCCACCGGACCGTTCGCCGGGATCTACCACGACATCGCCGGCGCGGCCTGGGCTGACTGGCTGTTCATGATCGGCCTGGCCGGTATCGGCGCGGCTCTCGTCCTCGGTGTCGGGATGCGCGCCGCCGCCGTCGCGGGTGCCACCCTGCTCGTCCTCATGTGGACCGCGGTTCTTCCCCCGGAAAACAACCCCTTCATGGACGACCACCTCGTCTACGCCCTAGTCCTCGGCCTTCTCGCCGCCTTCGGCGCTGGTCGTTCCTTCGGCCTCGGCGGCTGGTGGGAGCGCACGGCTCTCACCCGTGGCCGGCCCTACCTGATCTGAAGTACTTCGTCCCGTGGCGAGATGGACCCGAGGTGGTCCCGAAAATGCGGCCGCCGGATGGGCCGAAAGCGGATCCATCCGGCATCGCCGGGCGGGCTGATTCTTTCTGGAAGGGCGGCGGTTATGCGTGCCGGAGAACTGATGACGCGCAAGCTCAGCATCGTGACACCCGACGTGCCGGTGAAGGACGTCGCGCGGCTGCTCGCACTGCGGGGGGTCGGCGCCGCACCGGTGGTGTCGCCTCAGGGTGAGCTGGTCGGCATTGTGACGGAGGCGGATTTCATCGCGCTGGAGGCTCGGCCTGACTCGAGGCTGCACGCCCGCCCGGACCGGCTGGTCGCCGAGGACGTCCGCGGTGCGGTGGAGGCGGCCGGGGTGCGCGGTTCGCCGCGGATCGAGGTGCTGCACGGGCGGGTCCGGATCTCGGACGTCGACACCTCGGATCTCGTGCTGCTGCGGCGGCTCGTGCGCGACGTCCCCGGGGTGCTGGGCCTGGAGATCGCACAACCGGTCGGCGTGGCCGGCGCGAGGGGCGAGGAGGTCGACCAGTGAGCGAGCGTCGGTGGATCGCGTGGTTCAAGGAGATCGGCGCGGACGACGTCGACCAGGCCGGGGGCAAGGGCGCGAACCTCGGAGAGCTGACCCGCGCCGGGCTGCCCGTGCCACCGGGATTCGTGATCACGGTGTCCGCGTACCTGGACGTCGTCGACGCGGCCTGGATGCGCTCGGAGATCGCCGCCCGCGCCTCGGACATCGACCCTGACGACCATGCGCAGCTCGAACAGGTCGCCGGGGAGTTACGGGCGCACATAGTCGCGGCGCCCGTCCCGGAGTCGTTGGGCCGCGCGATCTCGGAGGCATACCGGGAACTGGGCGGTGGCTCGGTGGCAGTGCGGTCGTCGGCGACGGCCGAGGACGCGGCCGGGACGTCCTTCGCGGGCATGAACAGCACGTTCACCAACGTCTCCGGCGAGACGGAACTCCTCGCGCGGGTTCGCGAGTGCTGGGCCTCGCTGTATGGGCCGCGAGCCGTCGCCTACCGGGCCAGCCGCCACATGGTGGCCGAACCGGAGACCGCGGTCGTGGTCCAGCGGATGGTCGACGCGGAGCGGTCGGGCGTGATGTTCTCGGTCGACCCGATCACCGGTGACAGGTCCCGCATCGTGATCGAAGCGGCCTTCGGGCTCGGCGAGGTCGTCGTCGGCGGCGAGGTCATCCCGGACACCTACGTCGTGGACAAGGACGGCCCGCGGCTGGTCGACGTCCGGACCGGCGCGCAGACCCATCAGATCATCCGTGGCGCAGACGGCCACGACCTGCTCGTGGACCTGCTTCCGACGGAGGGACGCCACCGGATTCTCACCGAGGACGAGGTACTGGACCTGGCGCGGCTGGCTCTGCGCGTCGAGGCGCACTACGGCGAGCCGCAGGACGTCGAATGGGCGATCGAGGGACACCGGACACATCTCGTGCAGTCCCGCCCCGTCACGACCGGCGGGGCGGCACCGGTCACGACCGCACCCCGGCCCACGAGAATCGAGTCGTCCGAGAGGACCGGCCCGTCCGAGAGGACCGGCAGGAGCGAGCCCTCCGACACTGTGCTGCTCACCGGCCTCGGGGGCGCGCCGGGGCGGGCGGCCGGCCGGGTCCGCGTCCTCACCTCACCCGGCGAGGGCGCGGCGTTCGCGACCGGGGAGGTCCTGGTCGCCGCGATGACCTCCCCGGACTGGGTGCCCGTCATCCGCCGCGCCGCCGCGGTGGTCACCGACAGCGGCGGGGTGACCTGCCATGCCGCGATCGTCGCCCGCGAGCTGGGCGTGCCCTGCGTGGTCGGGACGAGCAGCGCGACATCCACGCTGCGCACCGGCGACACGGTCGTCGTCGACGGCAGCCGCGGGGTGGTCGAGAAGGACGCGGACATGTGGGAGACCCCGCGGGCACTGGCCAGTCCGGGGCGAGCCATGGTGAAGGCCATCCCGTCACCCGCGGTCGCGATCGAGGTCGCGCCCGTCGTCCCGGCGGGCCAGGCGCCGAACCCGGTGGTTCCGGTGGCTGTCGAGCCGACCGCCACCAGGCTCTATGTGAATCTTGCCGTCGCCGACCACGTGGAGCAGGTCGCGGCACTGCCTGTCGCGGGCGTGGGCCTGCTGCGGGCGGAGCTCCTCCTGGTCGACGCGCTTGGTGGGACGCATCCCCGCCATCTGCTGGAGCAGGGCGGCCGTGCGGAGTTCGTGGAACGGATGGCCGCCTCCGTCGAGCGGATCACCCGCGCGTTCGCGCCCCGGCCGGTGATCTACCGGGCGACGGACTTCCGCACCAACGAGTTCCGCGGGCTTACCGGTGGCGACCGTTTCGAACCGGTCGAGGCGAACCCGATGATCGGCTACCGGGGCTGCTTCCGCTACGTCCGTGATCCCGCCGTGTTCGACGCCGAGCTGGAGGTGCTGGCCGTCGTGCGGGAACGCACGCCGAACCTGCACCTGATGATTCCGTTCGTGCGGACCGGCTGGGAGCTCGAGGCCTGCCTGAAGGCGGTGGACGCCAGTCCGCTCGGTGACCATCGGGACATGCTCCGCTGGGTGATGGCCGAGGTGCCCTCGGCCGCCTACTGGATCCCCGCCTACGCCCGGCTCGGGATCGACGGGGTCTCCATCGGCTCCAACGACCTGACCCAGCTCGTGCTCGGTGTCGACCGGGACTCCGAGACCTGCGCCGAGCTGTTCGACGAGGCGGACCCGGCGGTGCTCGACACCATCGCCCGCATCATCACGGCATGCCGGGAGAACGGTCTCACCTCGTCGCTGTGCGGGCAGGCCCCCTCGACCAGGCCCGACTACGCCGAGCGGCTCGTCGAGCTCGGCATCACCTCGGTCTCGGTCGATCCAGACGCGGTGGGTGCCGCGGCGTGGTCGATCGCCGCCGCGGAGCGCCGCATCCTCCTCGACGCGGCCCGGACCGGGATGGCGTCAGGGCGGGGCTGACCTCGGAGGCCAGCGGTGATCGCGGGCCCGGGGAAGCGATGCGAGCGGGGGGATCAGGCCGGCAGCTCCGATCCTTCCGCCCGCCCGGCATCCCTTCCGTCCGTGTGCCCTTCCGCCCCGGCTTCCCGCAGGCCGGGGCGAGCCGCCGGGTGCGCGACGTGCTCGATGAGGTCGCGGGCCTGCTGCTCCTGCCCTCTGCCCCACAGCTGCGCGGTGCCGTGCTCGCTGATGACATGGCTGTGCTGGAAACTTGTGGTCGGCTCGGCCAGCGCCCGGACGACCGTCGACCGGCCGGTCTTGCTGTGCCAGCTGGGCAGGGCGATGATCGCTCGTCCGCCGGTGGCGTGCAGTGCTCCGGTGACGAAGTCGGGCTGCCCGCCGAAGCCCGACCACACGCGCCCGCGTACGAACGAGGCGTTGGCCTGGGCGTGCAGGTCGATCTGCAGCGCGGTGTTGATCGACGTCATCCCGGGCTGGCGGGCGATGGTCCCGGGGTCGTTGACGGTCTCGGTGCGCAGCAGCCGGACCCGGGAGTTGCGGTCGAGCCAGGCGTACAGCTCGCCTGAGCCGAACACGAAGCTGGTGACCAGCTCAGCGTCCGCGGCCAGGGCACCCGAGCGGTCGAGTGCCAGCACGCCGTCGGAGAACGTCTCCGTCCACACCCGCAGGCGTCGTCCCCCGGTGAGCGCCGCGAGAGTGGCGTCGGGGACGGCGCCGATGCCGAGCTGCAGGGTCGCGCCGTCGGCCACCAGCGCGGCGACCCGGGCGCCGATCTCGTGGTGGATGTCGCTCGTCTGCCTGAAAGCGGGGCTGGCCAGCGGTACGTCGACCTCCAGGGCGAGGTCCACCTCGTCGCAGGAGAGCTCGCCGTCACCGAAGGTGTAGGGCATCCGGGAGTTGGTCTGGGCGATGACCAGACCACCGGAGCTCCGGACGGCTTCGACGGCGGCCGGCAGGATGTTGACCTCGGTGCCCATCGACACCTTCCCGTCAACTGGCCGGCTGGTGTGCAGGATGACGGCGTCGGGGCGGTGCGCGCCGGTGAACAGCCGGGGGACCATGCTCAGCCGGCAGGGCAGGTACTCCAGCGCGCGGTGTTCCCGCATCCCGGGGCCGACGAACGGCGTCACCGGCGTTACACCGGGCCGTTCGGGGACGCCGTGCTGGGCGTTGAGGACGAAGAGACGGTACGCGGACAGCGCGCGGTCGAGCGCGCCCACCGCGACGGTCGGAGTGGCGAAGTTGCCCGCCGCGACGATCAGTGGCGGCCGGTCCGGCCGCTCCGGCCCGTTCGGCCGGTCCGGTCGGTCCGCCAGCCGAGCGGCGAGCAGGTCCACGAGCACTGGCTCACTCACGATCCGCATGTCCGCATCGTCCCGGGTGCCCCGAGCGGCCCGGCCGGCGGGTCGGCCGGCCGCGGCGGTCCAGGGACGTCCGTTCCCCGCCACGAGTCCTTGGTCATGTCCGGTGCGGGACGGAAAGGCCAGATCTGCTGGGTGTGAAGGGGAAAACGTGTTGTATACGGATCTCCGGAGGTCGGTGGGGAGGGCTGAGATGACCGAGATCGTCGTCGGTGTGGATGCTTCGGCCACGTCGGTGTCCGCCCTGCGCTGGGCGCTGACGGAGGCCCGCCTGCGCCGCATCGGGGTGCGGGCGGTCCTGGCCTGGACCGGAGGTGGCCTTCCGGTGGCCCTCGGTCCCGTGAGGGCGCCGTCCGGACCGGGTGCACCACCCCCGGGGGCGCGGCCACGGAGCCGCTTCCCGTGGCAGTACGGCGCTCACCCGTCGACCTGACGGCGGTGGCGGTCGTCGGTGAGATCGCCGTCGGTGCCGTGGCCGTCGCGTGGCAGCTGGCGCGCCGGCAGCCGGCGCCGCACGCCAACGTCCAGATGGGTCCCGGTGGCTGGGTCAGCCTGCGGGGCGGTCGGGTCCGGCTGACCGGCCACGGCCGCCGGGCCGGGCACCGCGGGCGGGATCACCGCTGGTCGCATCTCGGCGTCGGCGTCGGCGTCGGCGTCGGCGTCGGCGCCGCGCCGCGCCGCGCCGCGCCGCGCCGACGTCACACCTGCCGGCGCCACCGGATGGCCGGTCAGGCCCGCCGGCTGTCCTGGCGGTCGCAGACCGGGAGGTCGTAGCCATGAACCGACTGACGCAGAGCCCGCCGGCACGACGCGGGGCGGGCCGTCGACGGGTCGGGACACTGGCGCTGGCGGCCGGTGTGCTGGCGCTCGGGCTGGCGGGCTGCGGCGGAGCGGACGACGGGGGCACCGCCGGGCGCACCGCCTCGGCACCACCGGTGACCACGACCGCCGGCACGCCGTCGGCGAGCGTCGCAGCCAGGCCCACCGGGTCGCCCCGCGGCGGCCCGGCGTCGGCGACGCCGTCCCACCTGTCCACGACCCCGGGCGAACCCGCGTGGTCGAGTGAGCCGCGCCGCGTCGAGCATGCGCTGCCCGGCACGGCGACGGTCGTCGCGGTGCGCGGCGCGCACAACGTCGCCGGCGGGCTGGAGTTCGACCGGCTGGTGATCGAGTTCCGGGATCGCGTTCCCGGCTATGACGTGCGGTACGTGGCCGATGTGCGATCGCCGGGAGAGGGCGCGGTGGTCCCGCTGCGCGGACAGGCGTTCCTCGAACTGGTGCTGTTCCCGGCGGCGGCCCACGACGACGCCGGGACGTCGACGCTGACCACCCCGCGGACCGGTGGTGGGCTGCCCGCGCTCGTCCAGTACCGGCTGACCGGTGACTACGAGGGCTATGTCCACTTCGGCCTCGGCGTCGACGACAGGGTCGGCTTCCGGGTGCTCGAACTGTCGGATCCGGCGCGTCTGGTGGTTGACCTCGCGGCCTGAGCGCCGCGTCCCCGGCCGCCCCACGGCTGGCGGGGTGGCCGCGCAGCCGGGCCGCGTGGCCGTTCAGCCGCGGGTCGGGCATCGGCACCCGCTCGATCGTCCGGTCGAGCATCTCGGCGGCGGCCGCCGCGAGGCCCTTGTGCTCGGCGGTGGTCGCCGCCCGGTAGACCGGTCGCGGCCGGCCGTCGGCCGTCCATCCCAGCAGCGCGGTGATGGGCCGGTGCTCGATCCGGGCCGTCTCCACGGCCCAGCGGAACGCGGCCTCCGATCCCGCGGAGCCGTCGATTCCAACGAGGATCGTCCGGGTGCTTTCGGTGCTCACGGTGGCCTCCTGCATCTGTCGACCGTCCGATCGGGTGGGCCCGATGGAGCTGGTCCCAGCGTGAGGCAGAGACGGATGCATCCGAAGCGGCGAAGGTCGGCGGCCCTGTCTGACCTTTGGCCCGCGGGCCGACCGGCCATTCGCACCGTTCACGGACCACGCGCTCTTGACGCGTGAGCAGGCGGCGGTCCGGCGCGTCGCGGACTGTTATCGGGTGCCGCTGTGGGCGGGTTCGCCGCGGTGGCGTACCTCCGCGTCGGGCCCGGGATAGATGAAGCTGACATGACCGGTGTCGGACCAGCGCACCGCGAACGGCGGGTCGCCCGCGGGTGAGCGCACCTCGAAGATCTCCCCGGTCCGGTCCGACTGCTGGGTGGAACTGCGGTGCACGACCAGCGTGTCGCCGGGAGCGGCGCGCATCTTCCTGCGCCGCGGCGGAAGCTCGGGAGTCGCGGCGTGCGGGGCCGGCGCGGCCGCCGCCGTGGACCTGGTCTCCGGCGGACCGGCCTCGTGGTGCGGTGTGAACACTTCGTCGGCCAGCGGGTGGACCAGGTCGGCGACCTGGCGTTCATTGCGGATGAGCAGGTCGTCGACGGAGAGGAGACCGACGACCCGACGGCCCTCCATCACCGGGAGCCGGCGGAAGGCGTGGTCGCGGAACACCCGGTAGGCGCGCTCGACGTCGATGCCGGCGGGAATCGTGATCACCTCGGTGGTCGTCAGCGCCTCGATCTGGCTGTCCGGGGAGACACCGCGCGCGACACCGCGCAGGACGATGTCGCGATCGGTGACGATCCCGACCAGGTTGTCGTCGTCCTCCACGACGAGGAGCGCACCCACCCCCTGGCGCTCCATCTCGCGGGCCGCGTCCTGGATCGAGGTGCTCTTGTCCACGGTGACCGGTTGCCTGGTGATCGTGCTGCGTATGTCGCCCATGCTCAGCGCCTCCACCTGGTGGGGCAGCCGCCGCGTCCTTTGGTGATCATCCGGTACAACGGCGTCTCGCGCCGCACCGGACGTCCAGCGGTCACGAATGGTGCCCATCTGTGTACTCGGAGGGCTACCCGGAGTCGGAGATGGTCATCCCGCGCCGGGCCCCGGAGGTGCCGCAGGAACCGGGCAGCGCCGGAGGTGCAGCAGGAATCAGAACGGGGCGGCCCAGCGGAGGTGGGTGCCGCCGGTGGGCGGTGTCGTGGCGGTGAAGGTGCCGCCGAGGCTCTCGGCGCGGGCGCGCAGGTTGTCCAGGCCGCTGCGGCGGGTGGTGTCACCGATGCCGACCCCGTTGTCGACGGCGTCCAGGGTGACCATGTCCCCGTCCACGGCCAGCCGCACCTCGACGCTGGTCGCGTGGGCGTGGCGGGCGGTGTTCGTGAGGGCCTCGCGGGTGACGGCGAGCAGATGGTCGGTGAGCTGGTCGTCCGCGACGGTGTCGAGGGGCCCGGTCAGGGAGATGGCGGGGGCGAAGCCGAGGGCCAGCCGAACGTCGTCCGCGATCTTGTTGAGGCCGGCGCGCAGGCGACCGCGCTTGGTGGGGCTCTGTCCGCGCAGCTCGAAGATGGAACGGCGGATGTCCTTGATGGTCGCGTCGATGTCCTCGACGTAGCCGTTGAGCCGGCCGGCGTTGGAGGGGTTCTCGTACTGGGCGAGATCCTGCATGCCGAGCGCGACGGCGAACATCCGCTGGATGACGTGGTCGTGCAGGTCACGGGCGATCCGGCCGCGGTCGGCGAGTACCCGCAGGTGTTCCTGGTCGGCTCGGGCCCGGGCGAGCTCGAGGGCTACGGCGACGTGGCCGGCGAAGCCTGCCGCCATGTCGAGGTCGCCGTCGGTGAAGGCGCGGACGCCGCGGTCGCGGCCGATGAGCAGCGCTCCGCCGCACTGGTCGCCGCCGGCGACGAGCGGGACGACCATGAGCGGCCCGGTGCGTGCCGCGCGCTCGTCGGGGAGCGCGTCGAGCTCCGAGTCGTCGACGCGAAGAGCCTGCTGCTCGGCGATCACCCGGCCGGTCAGGGTGTGCTCGAGGGGAATCAGGCGGCCGGCACGGCTGGCATCGGTGCCCAGACCGGCGTGGGCCGAGCCGGTAACGTGACGCTCCGTGACGGCGACGGCGACGCGCGCGTACCCGGCCTCCTTGCTCCGATCGCCTCCGTCCGCAGTGCCCTGGTTCGTGGTGTGCAGCGCGAGGGCGACGAAGGGGGCGTCGGCGACCTCCTGCACCCGGTGCACGAGGGTGGCGAGCGCGTTGTCGGCGCCGACCATCACCTGACGGCTGATCTCCGCCGAGGCGGTCATCCACAGGTGCCGCTGCTGCGCCTCGTGGTAGAGCCGCGCGTTCGCGATCGCCACCCCGGCGTTGGCGGCCAGGGCCTGGGCGAGCTCCTCGTCCTCCGCGGTGAAGGGGACGCCGTCGCGTTTGTCGGTGAGGTAGAGATTGCCGAACACCTCGCCCCGCACAGTGATCGGGACGCCGAGGAAGGTCCGCATCGGCGGATGCCCGGCCGGGAAGCCCTGGGACGCCGGGTCATGGGCGATGTCGTCGGCGCGGCGCGGCCGCGGGTCGTCGATCAGGATGCCGAGCAGGCCGTGACCGGTGGGCAGGTGGCCGATCCGCTCCACGTCCGCGTCGGTCATGCCGACGTGGACGAATTCCTCGAGTGTGCGGTCGGGGGCCACGACGCCGAGTGCGCCGTAGCGGGCACCCAGCAGATCCGTTGCGGCCTCGACGATGTGCCGGAGTAGGACAGGCAGTCGCAGGTCGGTGGCGATGACCCGGTTCGCGTGCAGCAGGCCGCGCAGCCGGCCCTGGGTGGCGAGAACGTCCTGGGCGCGGTCGACGAGTTGGCTGAGCAGGTCGTCGAGTTCGAGACGGGCCACCGTGGGGAACATCAGCCCGTCGCCGACGGGCGGTCCGGCGGGCGCCGGTCCACCCGGCGCCGACCACGGGGACTCCCTGGTCGACGGTTCGGTCGCCGGTGTCCCGCCCGACCGGTGCGAGGTCGAGAAGTCGGATCTTGCCGCCACGCGAGCACGATACGCGAGGTGTGGCTTTCTGGGTTCGGGTTTTGCGAGCGCGGTCTCACCCCGCCGCCCGTCGTGCCGCCCGCAGGGTGGCGTCGGGCGCCGGCACGCCGCGGAGGGTCTTCGCCTCGGGCCAGGGGTCGGTGCCGGCCGGCTCGTCGGTGTGCCCGGCACCCGGCCGGGTGCCGTGCCGTGCCGCCAGGGCCGGTCGGGTTCCGGGCCGGGGGTACCCCGGATGCGCGCACCGAAGCTGGACGAGGTCCGCCGCGGTGGCGTCGGCGAGCGCCGCGGCGCGGTCCCGGTCGCGGCGCAGCGTCCACGGCGCGTCGAGGACGACGGTCTCACCGCGCTCGGCCGCGATGCCCGCGCGCCGCAGCAGCTCGTCGTACCCGAGGTCGGTGGTGCCGCTGGAGGCGCCGTCCGGACCGCTGCCGGTGGGCTCGGCGCGCAGCAGTGTCCATCCCTCCGCGTCGGCGAGGTCGGCGGCCAGCTCGCTGCGTCCCGAGTCGCGGGTCCCGCCGACGAGCACGAGCCGCACCCGCCCGTGGCGCAGGTTCGCGAGGGCCAGTGAGGCCAGGGCCCGTGCCTCGGCGCCGGCGGATTCGTCGCCCTGGGCGTGCCGGGTGCAGGCGACCTTGCAGCGTACGAACGCCCGGTACGCGACGTAGAGGTTCTCCAGCGACCTGGGATGGCTTTCAGCGGAGTACTCGCGGTAACGATCCAGGAAGAACGAGGCGAGATCCGGACGCCCGAGACGTTTGAGGTCCATCGCGAGGAACGCGACGTCGGCGAGGACGTCGCCGACCCGCAGGCGCTGGTCGAACTCGAGGCAGTCCAGGACGCGGGGGCCGTCGTCGAGGCAGTAGATGTCGTCGGCGAGCAGGTCGCCATGCCCGTCGCGGATGAGCCCGCGGTGCTGCCGCTCGCGCAGCAGGGGCTGGCGACCGTCCAGGTAGCGCCCGGCGAGCCGGCCGATGGCGTCGACCGTGCTGGCGTCGAGGACGGAACCCAGGTAGGGCTGGACGCCTCGGATGCCCTCCTCCCACAGCCCGCGCAGCGTGGCGGGCGAGCCGGCCTCGGTGATCCGGGCCGAGGTGTCGCAGCGGGTGTGGAAGTCGGCGAGCAGGCGGGCAACGGCCCGCAGCTCCCCGGTGACGTCCCCGCCGGCGGTGACCAGTGCGGACAGCCGCCGGGCGGCCGGCAGGCGGCGCATGACGACCATGTGGTCGCAGGCGTTGCCGTCGGGGCCGATCACGTCGGCGACACCGAGATAGACGTCCGGCGCCAGCCGCCGGTTGAGGTCCACCTCGGCGTGGCAGGCCGCCTGGCGTGCCTCTCGGGTGCGGAAGTCCAGGAAACCGAGGTCGGCCGGCTTCTTGGTCTTGTAGACCCGGTCACCCAGGAAAACCAGTACAGACGTGTGCGTCTCGACCAGCCGCGCCGGTGCCGGCGTCGGCGCCGGCGTGCCGCCGGGACCAGGCCGGACGCACGCCGATGGCGCCGCCGAGGCGGGAACCGTGTTCGCGACTGTCGCCACACCCATGCCTCAACCCTGCCCCCGGGATGCTCCGGGTACAGCGTTCTCGAGTAGCCCGGCCGGGGTGCGAAGGTCCCGGGGGCGGCGGGACCAACGGGGAAGTCCGGGATTGGCCGTCGGTGCTGCGGTGAGCCGCCTGACCTGACGGGTCCCCGCCCGCCCGGGGCTCGACCTCCCGGCACCCCCGTTCGGGGGACGTTCCCCCGGCTCCGCCCTGCCGAAAGTCCCTTTCACCGATTCGGCGTGATGCCGATTCTGGGAGTGCGTCGCCTCCAGGTGCATCCAGATCGGGGCGGTCGCGGGCTCTGCGGAGATCGGTCTCCCGGGCCCGACCGTGCCGGTCACCTGATGCGGGGACCGGCAGCGGATACCGGAGGTGGGCACGTGAACGGCATCAGAGCGTCCTGGCGGATCAGCCCGTCACGGCCGGGTGCGATGTGCGGCGACTGGATCGACGTCGTGCGGCTCGCGGACGGGCAGCTGGCGGTCAGCATGGGCGACGCCGCCGGTCACGGCGACCAGGCGGCGGCGCTGGCCCTGGTGCTGCGCCGGTTGCTGCGCGACCAGCTGCTCGGCGGCGCCGATCCGGGTCGGGCACTCGGCGGTGCCCTCGCCGAAGTGGCGGAACTCGGATCTCTTCGCCGGTGCCGCGATCTGGTCGAACCGGACGCTGCGGCTCGCCCCCGGGGAGTCGTTGTTCCTGTACACCGACGGCCTCACCGAGGCGCGGAACTCGGCGGGCGTCGAGTTCGGACCCGACTGGCTGGTGGGCGCCGGCTGGCGGCAGACCGGGAGCAGCACGCCGGGCCGGGGCCGCCGCCCCTCCGCGGTGTCCGGCGTCCTCGAGCGCCCGATGATCGTTCCGCGCTGGTGCTCGCGTGCGTCCCGGAGGCCGACGGCCACGATGGCGACCGTGCGCTCGGTGATTCCGGCAGGCTCGGTGACACCATCCGGCGCGATGCCGCCGTCGAGCAGTGCGGCGTGGGCTGACATCGCCGCGAGACCCGGTCGGACAGCGCCGGCCGGTGGCGTGCGCCGGTCGTGATCAGGGGCACGCGCGGTAAGCATGTTGTCGGTGAACCCGACGAAGAGAATGCCGAGCGCGGACGGCGCGACGTCGACGAGGTCGGCGCCCGTGGGCGGCGTACCGCGACGGATCACCGTCTGCCAACCGCGGGGTTCGGGGCAGGCTGGTCCTGAGGTTCCGGTTCGGCGCCGCCGGAGTCGAGCCGGAACGGGGGGTACTCGTCGGTCATCAGGGCGGCGTAGACGCCGACCCGGATCACCCACCGGTTGAGCCCGACGACAAGATCGTAGAGGGCTCGCGGATAGGTGCCGGCCACCGCGAGAGTGATCGCCGCGATGAGAGCGAGCAGGCCGATGAGCCCGCCGCCCGTGCCCGCCGTCAGCAGGGCGTTGTGGCTGAGGGTCGTGCCGCCGACAAGGAACCCCACGACCAGATAGTGCGGGATGAGCAGCAGCCACCACTTGACGAGCACCAGACCGCGGGAGAGCTGGGCCGGGTACGGGATCGTGAGGTGAGCCGGGTAGCCGGGCTCCTCGCCGAGGGAGAACGGCGGATAGCGGTCCGTCGCCAGCGCGCTGTAGGAGTAGTAGGACACCCGCCAGGACCAGCGCAGCACCCCCGTGTTGAAGTCGAAGATCGCCCGCGGGTAGCGGCCGGTGAACAGGATCGCCACACCGGCGACGGCTGTCAGGACGACGAACGCCACCCAGAGGAAGAACAGCACCACGTAGTGCGGGATGGCGAGGAACCACTTGACCAGCCAGAGCCAGCGCGAGAGCGGCTCGTCGAGGCGGGCATTCACTTTGATCGGGTACGGGCGGTCGTTCATCACACACCCCGCTGCCGCGTTCCGGTGCTGGGAGACGGGCCGGCCGGGGTGGTCGGGGCTCCCGCACCGGTTGCGCTGCTCGGTTCGGTTCGTCTGGCCTGTCGGGGAAGTGGTTCCCGGATCACGGGCCGACCTCAGCGACCTTCGGCAGGGATGCCGGGGGCCGCAGGTCCTGTGCCTTTCGGGAGCGACGTCTGCTCTGGCCACCCCTGGAAGTGAGCATGCTCCCCCGTGTGGTTCGCCGCAGGCGTTGGCAGGAGGAGGCCTCCATGACGGGTTAGATCACGTTCCGGGCGCCGGTGACGGTGCCGGCCCCGACCCCGAAGCGGGACGGGGAGATCCTCGAGGTCGCGACGCCCGCCGGCGATCCCCCCTTCCTGGTCCGCTGGTCGGACGGCAGACTGAGCTACATCCACCCGGGCCCGGACGCGCGGATCCACCACTACGGTGAGCCGGTGGGCAGCTCCCGCTGACGGGCGGTCCAGGCGGGCGGCGGCCACCCGACCAGCGGTTGCGGTGTGAATGGCCGGCTGGACGCGAGGGCCGCCGCCGCGCCCGTTGGTCCTGGCGGGCGTAAGCCGATTGGCGAGGCGACTCCGAGGCCGTATCGTCGCGCTCATGGAGAAGATCCGGGTGTTCGTTCTCGATGACCACGAGATCGTGCGTAATGGTCTGCGTCAGACGCTCGCCCGGCATGACGATATCGAGGTCGTCGGAGAGGCCGGGCTGGCCGCGGAGGCGTTGCGGCGGATTCCCGCGCTGCATCCGCATGTGGCGGTGCTGGACGGGCGGCTGCCTGATGGCAGTGGCATCGACGTGTGCCGGGAGGTGCGGTCGGCGTTGCCGGATGTGGCGTGCCTGATTCTGACCTCCTATGACGACGACGAGGCGCTGTTCTCGGCGATCATGGCGGGTGCGGCGGGGTACGTGCTGAAGGAGATCCGGGGCAACGACCTGGTGGGGGCGATCCGGACGGTGGCGTCGGGGCAGTCGCTGCTGGCGCCGTCGGTGACGCGGCGGGTGCTGGAGCGGCTGCGGGACGGGCCGAGCGAGGACCCGGCGATGGCGACGCTGAACCAGCGGGAGCGCGAGATCCTGCAGCTGATCGCGGACGGGTTGACGAACCGGCAGATCGGCACGCGGCTGGGCCTGTCGGAGAAGACGGTGAAGAACTACGTGTCGAGCATTCTGGAGAAGCTCGGCCTGGCGAGCCGTACGCAGGCCGCCGTCTACCTGATGAAGCAGACCGGGGAGTAGCCCGGGCGTGTGCGGGGGGTGGCCGCCGGCTGCCCCCCCGCACACGCGTCCGCCCGGGATCCCACCGAGGTGTCTGACAGGTGCCGTCTGACGGGTGAACCGAGTCGTGTGACAGGCGATGGGCGGGCGGGTTGCCCGAAGGTCCCGTCGTCACGGGGCTGGAGGTCCGCCGGCCCGGCGTCCCGATCGTCCCCTGACGGCTCGGCCCGAATAGGGGATCGTTTCCCGTGGAGGGAGTCGGACCATGACGGACGATCCCGGAGCCCGGACCACTCGGCCGGCACCGGTGAACCACACGTCGATGGTCGTGGCGATATCGTCCCGAAAACGTCTGGAGACGTCGGATGCTGGTTCAGAAGAATTCGGTGCCGGACAAAGTGGATCTCGCTTCCGATTTCTCTGGAGAGCTGGAGGCCGGGGCGACGGAGAAGCAGCCGGCCCCGGAACTCCATCTGGACAACCGGGAGACCGTGGAGACGCACACTGCGATCCTTTTCCTGACCGAGGACCGCGTTTACAAGCTGCGCAAGCCGGTCGACCTCGGCTTCGTGGATCTCCGCACCCGGCACGCGCGGCTCACGGCCTGCGAGGACGAGGTGCGTCTCAACCGGCGGCTGGCCCCGGACGTGTACCTCGGCGTCGCCGACATCCGGGACGAAGAGGGTCACCCGCGCGACCACATGGTCGTGATGCGCCGGATGCCCGCCGACCGCCGGCTGTCGGAGCTGGTGCGCGGCGGCGCCGACCTGACCGGCGAGCTGCGCGTGATCGCCCGCACGATGGCGGCGTTCCACGAGCGGTGCGAGACCTCACCGGAGATCTCCCGGGCCGGTGGGCTCGCCAACCTGGAGGCGCTGTGGCTGGAGGCGATGGACGCCGTCGCGCCCTTCCGCGGCTCGATCCTGGACGCCGGCACCGTCGACGAGATCGGCCGGCTGGCCCTGCGGTACCTGGCCGGCCGGGCGCCCCTGCTGGCGGAGCGGCAGCGCGCCGGGCGGATCCGCGACGGGCACGGTGACCTGCTCGCCGACGACATCTACTGCCTGGACGACGGCCCGCGGGTGCTGGACTGCATCAACTTCGACCGCCGGCTGCGGGTCGGTGACGTCCTCGCCGACGTCGCGTTCCTCGCGATGGACCTGGAGCGGCTCGGCGCCCCGGCGGCGGCCCGGACGTTCCTCGACGCGTACCGGGAGTTCTCCGGCGAGACCCATCCGGCGTCCCTGGAGCACCTCTACATCGCCTACCGGGCGTTCGTCCGGGTGCGCATCGCGTGCATCCGCGACCACCAGGGCGATCCGGAGGCCGCCGAGGAGGCTCGCCGGCTCGCCGACATCGCGCTGGCGCATCTCCGCCGGGGCCGGGTGCGGCTGGTGCTGGTCGGCGGGCTGCCCGGCACGGGCAAGTCGACGCTGGCGAGCGGCCTGGCCGACGGGCAGGACGAATGGGTGCTGCTGCGCTCGGACGTGGTGCGCAAGGAACTGGCCGGACTGGCCCCGGACATCGCGGTCGACGTCGCCCCCGGTGCGGGGATCTACGGTGTCGAGGCGACCGAGCACAGCTACGCCGAGTTGATCGCGAGGGCGCGGCAGGCGCTGGAGCGCGGCCAGAGCGTCGTGCTCGACGCATCCTGGTCCTCCGGGCTGTTCCGGGAACTCGCTGCCGAAACCGCGAAGGCGACCGGCGCCGACCTGGCGCAGGTGCGCTGTGTGGCCCCGGCGCCGGTCGCCGTCGCCCGCATCGAGTCCCGGCGGTCCATGCGGGCTCGCGGGACCGGTGCGGACGCCTCGGACGCGACGGGCGTGATTCACGCGGCGATGGCCGATCGCGCCGACCTCTGGCCGGCCGCGTTCGAGATCGACACCACGGGGTCTGTCGAGGAGACGGTCGCTGCCGCCCGGCGGGTCGTCGACTGACACCCGGGCGGTGCCCGGCGTCGCCGCTGAGTTTCAGGCGGCGCTTGGCGCCGCCGTCCCCCGAAGGGGTTCACCGACCGACGCACCGGTGGACGCGGATCCCTCAAGCCCTCCCGGCCCACCGCGATGGTCGAGAAGGTGGAGCGACGGGATGCGGCGCGGGCGCTGGGCGTGGAAGTGCTCCTCACGTCACGCGGCGGTGCGGTCCGCTGCCTGCGGCCTGCCCGCGCCCGGGGCCTCGCCGTGCTCCTCGAAGGGGACGCCGAGGTCGACGTCGGCGAGCAGCTCACCCCACGCCGCGAAATCCCCGACGGCCAGACCGTCACGGGTGACGCGAAGGACGCGAGCGCGCCGCCCACTGTCCATCGCAATGATCGTCTCCTCGACCCGGTAACCGTTGCTGGTGCTCCATCGCATGCAGTTCAGGGTGCCCCGCGCCGTCAGGGCGTTCACCGGCGCGGGGTCACCCGCTGGCATGACCTTCGGCGAGCTCCGGGAGACGTCCGCCCCGCCCGGTGGCGGCCCTGCAAGCCCGCGGTCCGGCTCAGGTATCGCGGCCCGGCCAGGTCCACTCCCGGATCTCGGGCAGGTCCTCGAAGTGCTCGGTGACGTGGGCGTCGTGGCGGGTCAGCTGGTCCTGGCAGTGGCTGACCAGGCGGTCGGTGCCGGGACGGGTGGTCCGGGTGAACTCCACGGCGAGCTGGGCCAGGTGGTACCGGCTCAGGCCGTTGCGGACGACCATGTCGAACGGCGTCGTGGTCGTGCCCTGCTCGGTGAACCCGCGGACGTGGAACCGCTGCGGGTTCGCCCGGCCGTGCAGCAACTGGTGGACGGCCCGGCTGTAGCCGTGGAATCCGACGACGACGTCCGTCGAGTCGGTGAACAGCGCGCGGAACATCGGCGTGGAGAACCCGTGCGGGTGCAGGTCCGAGCGCAGCAGGGCCATCAGGTCGATGATGTTGACGACCCGGACGGCCAGGCTGGGCACGTACCGGCGGAGCAGGTCCGCGGCCGCGAGGATCTCCAGTGTCGGCACGTCGCCGATCCCGGCGAGGACCACGTCGGGCTCACGGTCGAGGTCGGTCTCGGTGCCGGCCCAGTCCCAGACCGACCCGCCGCGGGCGGCGTGCTCGGCGGCCTCGTCGGCGGTCAGGTACTGCAGGTGCGGCTGTTTGTCGGCGACGAGCAGGTTGACGTGGTCGCGGCTGCGCAGGCAGTGGTCGGCGACCGAGAGCAGGCTGTTCGCGTCCGGCGGCAGCCAGATCCGGGCGACCCCGGGCGAGAGCGGCACGACCGTGTCGATGAGCCCCGGCCCCTGGTGGGAGAAGCCGTTGTGGTCGTTGCGCCAGCAGGTGCTGGTCAGCAGGACGTTCAGGCTCGGGACGGGGGCGCGCCACGCCAGCCGGCTCGCCTCCTGGAGCCACTTGGTGTGCTGGATCACCATCGACGCCGACACCATCGCGAACGCCTCGTAGGTGGCGAACAGGCCGTGCCGGCCGGTCAGGGTGTAGCCCTCCAGCCAGCCCTCGCACAGGTGCTCGGAGAGGACCTCCATCGCCCGGCCGGCCGGGCTGACCCGGTCGTCGCGCGGGTCGATCGGCGCGACCAGGCAGCGGTCGGTGACGTCCAGGATCGCCCCGAGGCGGTTGCTGGCCAGCTCGTCCGGGCTGAAGACCCGGAAGGTGGTCGGATTGTCCCGGTAGACGTCGGCCAGCAGCTCGCCCAGCGGCCGGGTCGTCTCGTGGACGAGGCTGCCGCGGCGGGCCGGGTCGACGTCGAGGGCGTGGGCCCGCCAGTCGCGCAGCCGCAGCGGCTCGGTGCGCACGCCGCCGTTGGCGTAGCTCGTGGCGCCCAGCCGGGCCGGGCCGTCCGGGGCGAGCGCCGCCAGCTCGGGGACCAGCCGGCCGTCGGCGTCGAACAGCCGCTCGGGCTGGTAGGAACGCAGCCAGGCCTCGAGCTGGGCGAGATGCTCGGGATTGTCCCGCACCCCCGACAGCGGCACCTGGTGCGCTCGGAACGTCCCCTCGACAAGGACGCCGTCCACCTCGTGCGGGCCGGTCCAGCCCTTAGGGGTCCGCAGCACGATCATCGGCCAGATCGGCGCCTCGGTGACGGTGGCACCTGGACGTCGGGCCGTCCGCTGGATGTCGCGGATGCGGCTGTGTGCTGTGGTGAGCGCGGCGCTGAACGCACGGTGCACCGCGCGGACGTCGTCCCCCTCCACCCACAGGACGTCGTACCCGTGGCCGGCGAACAGGTGGTTCAGCCGTTCCCGGGAGAGCCGGCCGAGCACCGTCGGGTTGGCAATCTTGTACTCGTTGAGGTTGAGGATCGGCAGCACCGCGCCGTCGCGGGACGGGTTGAGGAAGTCGACGCCCTTCCAGCTGCCCTCCAGCGGGCCGGTCTCGGCCTCGCCGTCGCCGACAACGGCGGCGACCAGCAGATCGGGGTGGTCGAACACGGCGCCGAACGCGTGGACGAGCGCGTAGCCGAGCTCGCCGCCTTCGTGGATCGACCCCGGCGTCGGGACGCTGACATGGCTCGGGATACCACCGGGGGTCGAGAACCTCCGCACGAGCTGGGTCAGCCCGGCGACGTCCCGCGACACGCTCGGGTAGATCTCCGAGTACGTGCCCTCCAGGTAGGTGTTGGCGACCAGCGCCGGCCCGCCGTGCCCGGGGCCGGCCACGTAGAGCACATCCTGGCCGGTCCGGCGGACCAGCCGGTTCAGGTGGGCGTAGACCAGATTCAGCGCCGGGGACGTCCCCCAGTGGCCCAGCAGCCGCGGCTTGATGTCGTCGCGGCGCAGCGGCCGGCGCAGCAGCGGGTTGTCCATCAGGTAGATCTGCGCCGCGGTCAGGTAGTTCGCCGCGTTCCAGTAGGCGATCAGCCCGTCCAGCTGGGCCTCGTCGAGCCCGTGCTCCAGGCCGCCTTGTTCCTGGTCGCCTTGTTCCTGGTCGTGGACGGCCGGGGCGGTCATGCGCGGTCCTCTCCTGCGCGGTGCCAGCGGTCCCGAACAGGCTCCCACTGCCAGCCGGGGATGCGCTCCAGCGCGTCGCGTCGCGTGCCGGAGAGATCACCCTCCAGGCGGGCGATGCGTTCGCCGGCGGCCCAGGCGGCCAGCGGGAAGCCATCCGAGTCGATGTAGCCGTCCGGGATGAGGGTATCGCCCTGGGTGTGCGCGTAGGCCCGCAACGCGGCCAGCCCCTGGTCGAACCGGGAGTCCTCCGCCCGTTCCTGCGCCGCGGACAGCCGCTCGACGCCCCGCCTCAGCCGTCTGGACCGCCGCGCGTCGTCGGCGTCGGTCCTGTGATCACCGGTCACGACCCTCATCGCCTTCCCGCCTGATCCGCTGCCTGCGGATCGTCGGATTTCCACCCCGCAACTTTCTTCACCACGGGGTCGGGCGGGAAGCGCTCTTCGGCCCGGTGCCGGCGGGTCGAACGTCCTTCCCGGCGCTGGTCAGATGCGCAGCGGTGCGTGGGCGAAGTCGACGACGCCCTTGTCGAAGTCGACGGCGGCCCGGAAACCGAGGACGTCACCGGCCCGGTCGGAGGAGGCGAACACGTGCCGGACGTCCTCCGCGCGGCTACACCCGGTGATCACCGGCTCGGCCGCGCCGTGGGCCCGCGAGAGGGCATGCGCCAGGTCACCGATGGCGCGCTCCCGACCACCTGGACGGCGGCGGCGGCCGGCGCGCTGCTCGGCGCCGCGGTAGCGGTGAAGCTCTACCCGTCGCTGCCGCTGCCCGCCGCGGTGCGTTCGGTAGGGTCGGTCCCGGTGTGCCGGGAAGTCTGGTCGGCGAGGTGGCGCGTTGCGCCCTCACAGCCAGGGACGACCGGTTCAGGATGGTCACCCGTCGTGAGGTCGGGGCGGCGCCGCGCGACCGCGCCGACCGAGGAGACCAGCCGATGCCGAGCGTTCCCCCAGCCCCCACGCCCGGCCCTGCCTCGGGCTCCGGCTCGTCGGTGTCCCGGCCGCGGCTGCTGGCCCGGCCGACCTGGCCGCAGGCACGGTACGTCGCCGGGATCCTGCGCAGTGAGACGGTCGGCGGCCTGCTGTTGCTCGCGGGCGCCGTGGTGGCGCTGGTCTGGGCGAACTCACCGTGGCGGGACGCCTATGCCACCGTCGTCCACACCGGCGTGGGCCCCGCGTCCCTGCGCCTGCATCTGGACCTGGAGCACTGGGCCGCCGACGGGCTGCTTGCGATCTTCTTCTTCGTGGTGGGCCTCGAGCTCAAACGCGAGTTCGTCCTCGGCGATCTGAGATCACCGAGCCGCGCGGCGCTGCCCATCGTGGCCGCCCTCGGCGGGATGCTCGTGCCCGCGCTCATCTACACGCTGGTCAACGGCCTGGCCGTGGACGGCTCCCCCGAGGGCTGGGCGGTGCCGACGGCCACCGACATCGCCTTCGCGGTCGCGGTGCTGGCGATCATCACGACGCATCTGCCGGCGGCGCTGCGGTCGTTCCTGCTGACGCTGGCGGTGGTCGACGACCTGCTCGCGATCGTGATCATCGCCGTGTTCTTCACCGACCGGCTCAGCCCCGCGCCGCTGGCGGGCTCCCTCGCGGTCATCGCGGTGTTCGCGTTGCTGGTGAACCGCGGCGTCACCCGCTGGTGGCTGCTCATCCCGCTCGCGCTCGTTGCCTGGGCCCTCATGCACGCCTCGGGGGTGCACGCGACCATCGCCGGGGTACTGCTGGGGTTCGCCGTGCCGGCCCGCCCTCGCTCCGGCGAGCACGCCGGGATGTCCGAGCGGTTCGAACACGCCTGGCGTCCTGTCTCGGCGGGCGTCGCGGTTCCGTTGTTCGCGTTGATGGCCGCCGGGGTCTCGCTCGCGGGCGGCGGCGTCAGCGCCGCGCTGGCCGATCCGGCCGGCCTGGGTGTGGCGATGGGCCTGCTGCTGGGCAAGCCAATCGGGGTGATGGGTGCCACCGGCCTGCTCGCCCGGTTAACCCGGGCCGAACTGGACCCCGACCTGTCCTGGTGGGACGTCGCCGGCGTCGCCGTGCTCGCCGGAGTCGGGTTCACTGTCTCCCTGCTCATCGGCGAGCTGGCCTTCGGCGCCGGCACAGCGGAGAACGATCACGTCAAGGCCGCCATCCTGATCGGCTCGCTGGCCTCGGCACTGCTCGCCTCGATCGTGCTGCGGGCGCGTAACCGGGTGTATCGCCGGATCGAGGAGCGGGAGACCGTCGACCTCGACGCCGACGGCATCCCCGACGTCTTCCAGGAACCGACCGTCGGCTGAGGTCGTCGAGATGGCCAACACCAAGGTGCGGCTGTTCCGTGCCGGCTGATCTCCGTGCCGGGTTCGACCACGAGGGCGTCCAGCACCCGTGGGGGAGATCCGGACGACAATCGGGGGAAGGGCCGGGGACGACCGGAGGGGGCGCGATGGCCGGGACGGACGTTCCGAGCGTGAAGGACGTCGCGGCGCACGCCGGGGTGTCGCTGGGCACGGTGTCGAACGTGCTCAACCGGCCGGAGCTGGTCGCCCGGCCCACCCGGGAACGGGTGCTCGCCTCGATCGCCACTCTCGGCTTCGTCCGCAACGAGTCTGCGCGGCAACTGCGGGCCGGCGGCAGCCGGCTGCTCGCCTACGTGGTGCCCGACACCGCCAATCCCGTCTTCGCCGACGTCGGCGCCGGTGTCCAGGAGGTCGCGGATCGCGCCGAGCTGGCGGTGTTCCTGTGTAACAGCGGCGAGGAGTCCCGCCGGCAGGCGACCTACCTGAGCCTGCTCGAACAGCAGCGCGTCGAGGGAGTCCTTCTCACTCCGGTGGGCGAGGTCGACGAGCCCCTGGTGTCGCTGGCGCGGCGGGGGACACCGGTCGTGCTCGTCGACCGCGCCGGCGGGCCGGGGATCTGTTCGGTGACGGTCGATGACGTGGCCGGCGGTGAGCTCGCTGTGTCCCATCTGCTCGACAGTGGCCACACCCGGATCGCCTTCGTCGGCGGCCCGGGCCAGTGGCGGGTCGCCGACCGGCTCGCCGGCGCCCGCCGCGGCCTGCTGCACGCCGGTGCCGACCCGGACAGCCTGCTGCGGGTCGACACCCGCGGCGCCGACGTCGCCGCCGGCCGCCGGGCCGGGGAACGACTGGCCGATCTGTCCGGCAGCGGACGTCCCACGGCTGTGCTCTGCGCCAACGACATGGTCGCCCTCGGCCTGTTGCAGCAGGTGACGCGGCTCGGCCTGCGCGTCCCCGACGATCTCGCCGTGGCCGGCTACGAGGACATCGAGCTCGCCGCCGTGGCGGCGGTTCCGCTGACCTCCGTGGCGCGGCCGCGCCAGCTGCTGGGACGTACCGCCGCCGAGCTGCTGCTGGCGGAGACGCACGACCGCGCGGGACATGAGCACAGCCAGGTCGTGCTGGCACCCGAGCTGGTGGTCCGGGCGTCCACCGGGCGCCGGCCGGCGGACATCGTCTCCTGAGCACCGCCAAGGGCCCACGCGCCGGCGGGTGGCGTCCGGCGGCCGGGAGCAGTGGCATCGGCGTGCCACCGGCGTGCGCGGCGGCACGGTCCGCGCTGGCTCACCGTCGACCTCGTCCACGGGGGTGACCCGCTCCATGTGAGCGGCCGATCGGCGAGACTCGCACGGTGGCAGACGACGCGATAAAGACACCTGACCAGCTCTTCGACCTCACCGGACGGGTCGCCGTCGTGACCGGCGGCAGCCGGGGGATCGGCCGCGCGGTGGCCGGGGGGCTCGCCGCGGCCGGCGCCGACATCGTCATCGCCAGCCGCAAGATCGAGGCCTGCCAGGCCGCGGCCGCCGAGATTGAGGCCGAGACCGGTCGGCGGGCGCTTCCCGTCGCCTGCCACGTCGGCCGGTGGGACGACTGCGACCGCCTCGCCGACGCGGTCTACGACAAGTTCGGCCGCTGCGACGTCCTGGTGAACAACGCCGGGATGTCCCCCGTCTACGACACCCTCACCTCGGTGACCCAGGAGCTCTACGACAAGGTCCACGCGGTGAACGCGGGCGGCCCGTTCCGGCTGAGCGCCCTCGTGGGATCGAGGATGGCGGCCGGCGACGGCGGGTCGATCATCAACGTGACGACGGCGGGTTCGTTGCGCCCCAACGCGAGCGATCTCCCCTACGCCATGGCGAAGGCGGCCCTCAACGCCCTGACTCTCGGGCTGGCCGGCGCGTGGTCGCCCAAGGTGCGCGCGAACCTGGTGCTTCCCGGCGCGTTCGACACCGACATAACCAAGGCCTGGGGCCCGGACGCGAAGCGCCTGGCCGGCGAGATGAATCCGATGAAGCGGATTGGGGCACCCGGAGACATGGTCGGCGTCTGCGTCTTCCTGGCGAGCGCTGCGGCCAGCTATGTGAACGGCGCACAGATCCTCGTCGACGGCGGCCTCTTCCGGACTCTCTGACCGTGCGTTCCGGCCCGGCACCCGTCGGGCCGGAACGCTGGAGCGGTAGCAGGGCGTCCTCTATCGCGTGGGTCTTCACGGCGATCACGGTGGACGGAAAACCGAACTCGTCGGCGGCGCATCATATCGAGCGTGGCATCGCCCGCGCACCCGACGATGTACGCAAGGCTTTCCGGCGGCTGCCTGCCGGTGAGCCAGCAGACTCCTAGCGCCTTCGGGAATCGCTCACTATTCTAAAATTAATGTTCAGTGTCTCGCTCTCGGGAGCCCTGAGACATCTCAAAGGTATCACGAGTGGCGTCGTAGTCAAGGCTCGAGGAAATCTGTCGAGACCATTTTTGCGACCACGCGAGATTGCCTGATGGATATGCAGGATTGCGTGAACTGGGCGTGGTCTCTCTCGCGAGTCACTTGTTCTTCCCGCCCGCCAGCCATAGCGTCGAACGCACGTTCGATCCCAACGGTTTGATGGATAGGCGGTGACACCGTGACCTCTGTTCCCGGCTCGAGGTGTGGTGCGTCGCCGCGTGGGCGACGCACCGTCGCTCACGCGCCCGGTACCAGGAGCGGTTCTGCTGCCACATCCGCCGGGTCAGCCCGCCGGCCCGTACCCGGGGATGAGGCTGCCACCGTGACCGGAAGGCCGACGGCGCACTCGGCCGGCCCAGAAGAAGACGCGGGGGAGACGAGCGGCGGCCTCCTTACCCGCGAGGCGCTCGACATGAAGGCAGGCGATCTGCTCAGGGAGATCTCTCGTGTCGTGCGCGTGATCGCGGCTGGCCACGCGGGTCTGCTGACCCTGCTGGCTCAGTTCGCAGCCCTCCGGCTCCCGCCGGGCGCCGGGCAGTCGCTGATGTCCGACGAGTTCGTACCAGAAGAGGTAGCCGCCGCGATGGCGGTCTCGCCCCAGTCGGCCACGGCCCAGATGGCGTTCGCCTGCACGGTCACCCGGCGTCTCCCGGACGCGGTCGACGCACTCAGGGTGGGAGTTCTGGATCTCCAACGGCTGCACGCACTGGAGAAGGCGGTGCACCCACTTGACGATCGCGCCGCGGGCGAGGTCGAGGCGCGTGTGCTCGCCGGAGGAGCGCGACCGAACCGGCGTGCCTTCACCGATGCCTGCCGGCGCGCCGTGGCCAAGGTCGACCCGCAGGGGGCGGCGGATCGGGCGGAGACCCGGCGCAAGGACCGGCGGGTGTGGGTCTCGCCTGACGAGGGCGGGACAAGCTCGCTCGGCGCTGTCCTTCCCGCGGAGGACGCCGAGGCCTGCTACCGGCGGATCGATCAGGCTGCCCGCTCCATCAGCGAGAACAGGTCCGCGGGGGATGACCGGACCCGTGACCAGATTCGTGCCGACGTGCTGGTCGACCTGCTCACGGGCCGAGGCAGCCACGCCGCGCCGATGCCGTGCGAGATTCAGGTCGTCGTACCCGTGACGACCCTGATCGGCCTGTCCGACGACCCCGGAGAGATTCCGGGGTACGGCCCGATCCCCGCTCGAATCGCCAGGGAGATGGCCGACCGGCCCGGCTCGACCTGGCGGCGGATTCTGACCGATTCACAAGGGCATCTGGTCGAGGTCGCCGACCGGCGTCTCCCTAACACTGCGCAGGTCCGCCATGTTCGCGCCCGCAACCGAACCTGCGTTTTCACGGGCTGCACCCGACCATCACAGCGCACCGACACCGATCACACCATACCTTTCTCCGAGGACGGGCGGACCCTAACCAGGAACCTCGGCCCGCTGTGCCGCCGACACCACCGGATGAAACATCGCGGCCACTGGAAAGTTACCCAACCAGAGGAAGGGACCTTCGTGTGGGTCAGCCCTCTCGGGCGAACCAGCATCACCAACCCCCACGCATATCTCGAAGTCGATACGCGCGTAGGAAGAGAAAATGGGGTGCATTGATTTTCAGGTACGGGTTTATCGGATACGACGTGTCGAGGACCGTGCGGAGCATCGCGCGGGCCTCCGTGCCCGGTGGACCGCTTCGCGGGCTTCCTCCTTGAACTGGGAGATCGTCTCCAGGTCGTCGATGCGGCACGGCGCGAGCAGACGCACCTGCTCGCCGCCGATCGTCACGCTTTGCTCCCGTCCCGGTCCAGCCATCAAGATCTCTCCAGGAAGGCTGGCGCACGCCTGGGACCTGGGCAGGGTTGCCGTCCTGGCGCAAGGGAGGGTGCGAGCTCGTGACGGCGGTGACGGGAGGCGTGGTGTGGTGATAGCTTCCTCTCACCGAAAAGAATCTTCTTCTCATCCAGTGAGAATCGAATGGGGTGGGCGGCCAGGAGTCGGGTGGTGTGCAGGAGCCCTGCCGGCCGCCGATGGCTGGTGCGTCGGACGCTCCGCCGTCCGCGCCGGGTCCTCCGCCGCCGGGTCAGGGAGGACCGCGATGCCGATACCTGCCGAGTTCGCAGACCGACAGCCCGTAACGGTAGCTGCCGTGTTCCGCGCCGAGGTCGCGTGAGATGGACGTCGCGGACTTCCGGTCGGATCTCCAGGCGTGGCTTGCCGAGAACGACCTGACCCCAGGACCCGACCATTCCCTTGACGGGCAGGTGGCTCAGCTCGCGCGGGTGCGTCGCGCCCTGTACGACGCGGGCTGGATGCGTCACGGCTGGCCCGCCGAGGTGGGTGGCCTCGGTGGCCCGGCGGTGCTGCGCGCCGTACTTGGCGAGGAGGTGGCCAGCCGCGGTCTGGCCGAACCGGGCATCTACTCGATGGTCGAGGTACTTGTCCCGACCATGATCTCCTATGCGTCGCCGGCGCTGGCGGCCGAGATGGTGCCGCTGCTGCTGTCCGGTACCGAGAGCTGGTGCCAGGGGTTCTCCGAGCCGGGGTCGGGCAGTGACCTGGCGTCGCTGTCCACCCGGGCGGAGCCCCGTGGGGACGACTGGGTGGTCAACGGGCAGAAGGTCTGGACGAGCCTGGCCCAGTACTCCGAGCGCTGCGTGCTGCTCACCCGCACCGCACCGGGCCACGGCGGGATCACGGCGTTCTTCGTTGACATGGACACCCCCGGCATCACCGTCCGTCCGCTGAAAATGATGCACGGTGTCGAGGAGTTCGCTGAGGTCTTCTTCGACGACGTGGTCGTCCCCGGCGACCGCATGCTCGGAAAGCCCGGCGACGGCTGGCAGATGGCGATGGACCTGCTCCCGCACGAGCGCTCCACCTGCTTCTGGCACCGGGTCGCCCACCTGTTCACCCGGCTCGACCGGCTGGTGACCGAGACGACCGCGCCGGGTGATCAGGCGGACGCGGATCTGGGTGCGGCCTACCTGGCGCTGCACACCATCCGCTGCCGCTCGCACGCCACCCAGCGCCACCTCGGTGAAGGCGCCCACCTCGGGCCGGAGACGTCGATCGACAAGGTGCTGCTCGCCACCGCCGAGCAACGCCTGTACGACACCGCCCGCGACCTGCTCCCCGGCACCATCGAACTCACCGACACCCGCTGGCGCTCCGAGTACCTCTACTCCCGCGCCGCCACCATCTACGGCGGAACCGCCGAGATCCAGCGGAACATCATCGCCCGCCGACTCCTCGACCTCGGCAAGGAATAACCATGGACGCCGCCGAACGCGAACTCCTCACCGAGACCTTCCGCAAGGCCATGACCGGCACCACCGGCGCCGCCCTCGACACCGCCCTCACCGACCTCGGCTGGCCCGAACTCCTCACCGAGGAACCCGACACCGCCATCCCCGTCGTGTTCACCCTCCTCGGCGAAACCGGCGCACACGCCCCCATCCTCAACGACGTCCTCCTGCACGCCACCGGACAACCCCTCGGCGGCACCCTCCCCCTGCCCTACACCGGCGGCACCTGGCTCACCTGGGAACGCACCGGCCTCAGTCAGCCCGGCAGCGTGATCGACCCCGCGCTCCCGCTACACACCACCAGCACCGGCGACCCGAACCTGCCCCTCGCCGCCGGACAACGAGCCCTGGGCTGGTGGCTCCTGGGCACCGGCCGCACCATGCTCGCCCTCACCCGCGAACACGCCCTCGCCCGCACCCAGTTCGGCCGGCCCATCGCCTCCTTCCAGGCCGTCCGCCACCGCCTCGCCGAAACCCTCGTCGCCCTCGACGGCGCCGAAGCCACCCTCCACACCGCCACCACCACCGCGGCAACCACGGGCACCGACGCGGGCGCAACCACGGGAACGGGCACCACCACCGGCGACATCACGCTCACCGCCCTGCTCGCCAAGGCCGCCGCCGGCAAAGCCGCCCTCGACGCCGCCCGCCACTGCCAACAGGTCCTCGCCGGCATCGGCTTCACCGCCGAACACGACTTCCACCACCACCTCCGCCGCACCCTCACCCTCGACGGCCTCCTCGGCAGCACCCGCGACCTCACCCGCCAGGCCGGCGCCCACATCCGCCAGAACAACCACGCCCCACGCCTGGTCAACCTCTGACGCTGACCTGAGAACCGAAGTCGGAGCCCGAGACCCGAGACCCGAGACCGGAATCCGGAAGGAGCGAGGAGCGAGGAGCCAGGAGCGGCCAGGACCCGGTGCCAATTTGTCGATGACGACGACCGGGTGACCACCTGCGGTAGCGGTGAATGGTGAGCCAGGGAAAGAATCCTGTCGGAACCGAAACTCTCGAGAATCCCGCGAGGAGCGGAACCACGCGGATTTCCGTGGAAATCAGAAGGACCCGGGCGCTTCGAGCGCCCGGGTCCTGGCCGACCGGTTCCGGAGAAGCCGGGGCGGTCTTGGGCATGCCGCCCGGGACCGCCGTCCCCTCAGCTCTTCTGCTTCTGCTTCGCGGAGAGCCGCTCGACGATGGAGGCGAAGTCATCGGTCTGGAACGACGCCTCCTCCGCGGTTGTCGCGAAGTCGAGCGAGGCGATCACGGCGCGCTCGACGTGCAGGTTGAGCAGCCGCTTGGTGGTCTCCACCGCCTGCTGCGGCAGCTCGGCGATGCGCTTCGCGCACGCCAGCGCCTCGGCCACCGGATCGGCGGCGATGTGGTTGGCCAGCCCCATCTGGATGGCCCGCTCGGCGGAGATGCGCGCGCTGGTGAACGCGTACTCCTTGGCCAGGTGCATGCTGGTGTGCAGGGGCCAGGTCAGCGGCCCGCCGTCGGCGGCCACCAGGCCGACCTGGATGTGCGGGTCCGCGAGGAAGGCCTTCTCCGCCATGTAGACGATGTCGCTCAGCGCGACCAGGCTGCAACCGAGACCGACGGCCGGGCCGTTCACCGCGGCGACCACGGGAATCCGGCAGCGAACCATGCCGAGGACGATCTCGCGCCCGTGCGCGATGGACAGGGCGCGCAGCTCCTTGTCCTTGAACAGCTCGTCGAGGTAGGCGAAGTCGCCTCCTGCGGAGAACGCCCGGCCGGCCCCGGTGAGCACGGCAGCCCGCGCCGAGCGGTCCTCGTTCAGCTGCGGCCAGAGCTTCGCCAGCCCGACGTGCAGGGGGTGGTTGACCGCGTTGAGATCGTCGGGCCGGTTCAGCGTGATGATCCTCAGCGGCCCGTCCGCGCGGACCTCGATCTCCTCCGGCATGTCGTACACGTCATACGTCCAATCGATGATCCGGGTAGCGATGTTGTCGGAGGCCGGCCCCGGTGCGTGACCCTCGACGATGTGCTGCCGGGCGCCGCGGCCACCGCCGTGGCGCCCCGAGATCGCATCTCCTCGTCCCCAGCCCCTGCAAGCTACATTCTTGTTCGGGGCGAATCAACCAATGGCCGGGCAGAATGCCGGGTACGGTCATTCCGGAGCCTTGACCCGGCGGGCCGGGTGTGCTTGCCCCCGGCGTCGTCGGGGATGAAAGTTTTCGCGCGAACGCAGCGGATGAATGTTGAATCCATGGCAATGCCGATTGTTCTTGATCGTACCGCCCCTGATCGTATGCGGAGATCGTCGCTTCACGGAGTCCGGCCGTCACGGAGTCCGGCCGTCATCGATGCCGACCCGCGCCGCGCGGGTGCGGCCCTGGAACGAGAGCGAGACCGACTGTGTGGGAGTTCGAGACCGACCCGGCCTACCAGGAGCAGCTCGACTGGGTCGACACCTTCGTCCGGGACGTCGTCGAGCCGCTGGACTTCGTCCTCGACAACCCGTTCGACAAGCGGGACTCCCGGGCGCAGGCGATCGTCCGGCCGCTCAAGGAGGAGGTGAAGGCACGCGGCCTGTGGGCCTGCCATCTCGGGCCCGAACTGGGCGGTCAGGGCTACGGCCAGGTGCGGCTCGCCCTTCTCAACGAGATCCTGGGCCGCTCCCGGTGGGCGCCGTCGATCTTCGGCTGCCAGGCCCCCGACTCCGGGAACGCCGAGATCCTGGCCCACTTCGGTACGCCGGAGCAGAAGGCCAGGTATCTGGAGCCGCTGCTCGAGGGCGACATCGCGTCCTGCTACTCGATGACCGAGCCGCGCGGCGGTGCCGACCCGACCCTGTTCACCGTCCGCGCCGTGCGCGACGGCGGCGACTGGGTGATCAACGGTGAGAAATGGTTCTCGACGAACGCCCGGCACGCCAGCTTCTTCATCGTCATGGCCGTCTCGAACCCCGACGTGGACGCCTACAAGGGCATGTCGATGTTCATCGTGCCGGCCGAGACGCCCGGGATCACGATCGTGCGCAACCCCGGCGTCGCCACCGAGCCCCCGGAACAGGGCTCGTTGGGGGGCGTCCGGCATGACCACGGCTATGTCCGCTACACCGACGTCCGGGTGCCGGCCGATCACCTGCTCGGCGGGGAGGGCGACGCGTTCGCGATCGCGCAGACCCGCCTGGGCGGCGGGCGGGTGCACCACGCGATGCGGACGGTGGCCCTGGCCCGCCACGCCTTCGACCTGCTCTGCGAGCGGGCCGTCTCCCGCCAGACCCGGACGGGGCCGCTCGCGTCGCTGCAGATGACTCAGGAGAAGGTCGCTGACAGCTGGATTGACATCGAGTGCTTCCGGCTGCTGGTGCTGCGCACCGCCTGGCTCATCGACAAGCACAAGGACTACCGGAAGGTCCGCAAGGACATCTCCGCGGTCAAGGTGATGCTGCCCCGCGTCCTGCACGACGTCGCCCAGCGGGCCCTGCGCATCCACGGGTCGCTCGGGGTGTCCAACGAGATGCCGTTCGTGAGCATGATGGTGACCGCGGAGGCGCTCGGCATCGCCGACGGCCCCACTGAGGTCCACAAGGTCACGCTGGCGCGTCAGGTGCTCCGGCAGTACACCCCGGTCGAGACGCTCTTCCCGTCCGGTCACCTGCCCACCCTGCGGGAACAGGCCTTCGCCGCCTTCGCCGACCGCCTCGAACACGAGGCCGCCGAGCTGTGACGACGCGCCTGACCGAGCGGCGACGGCACCTGGTGGGCCACGCCGCTCGGCAGGCTAGGCCCTCCGAGTGAAGGACAGGCCCTGCCGGACGCGTGCCTCGACCTCGGTCGCGAACGTGGGTAGATCGTCGGGCGGTGTGCCCATCTTCCCGTCGAGGTAGCGCCGGTACACGCCGGCCAGGATGGCGGCGGCCCGCCAGGCGGTGAACGCCATCCAGTAGTCGAGCTCCGCGATCGAGCGGCCGGACTGCCGCGCGTAGCGGGCGGCCAGCTCGTCCGTCGTGGGGAACCCTGGCAGCGCGGACGGCAGCCGCTCCTGGCTCGCCCGCGCGTCCGGCGTCGACCAGGTGCGCAGCAGGTAGGCGACGTCGGCGAGCGGGTCGCCCAGAGTGCACAGCTCCCAGTCCAGCAGGGCCAGGACGTCCCCGTCGGGGCCGAGGAGCGCGTTGCCGAGCCGGAAGTCGCCGTGCACGAGGCGCGCCGTGGACTCGGCGGGCCGGTGGGCGACGAGCCAGTCGTGCAGCGCGGCCATGCCGCCCATGTCCCCGAGCTCGCAGGCCGCCCACTGCGCCGACCAGCGCCTGAGCTGCCGGTCGAGAAAGCCGTCCCGCCGGGACAGGGCGCCGAGGCCGACCGTGTCGACGTCGACGGCGTGCAGTGCGGCGAGGGTGTCGACGAGCGCGTACCCGGCGCGGCGGCGGGCCTGCGGGGAGGGGAGGAGGGCCTCGGAGTCGGCCGCGGTGCGCAGCACGAGCCCGTCCACGTAGGCCATCACGTAGAAGGGCGCGCCGGTCACCTCCGGGTCGTCGCAGACGCCGAGTACGCGCGGCACCGGCACGCCGGAGCCGGCGAGCGCGGCCAGGATCCGCGCCTCGCGGGTGACGTCGTGGGCGGTCGCGAGCAGCGCGCCGACCGGCGGCCGGCGCAGCACATACCGCTGGTGACCGGCGTCGCTGACGAGGTAGGTGAGGCACGAGTGGCCGCCGGTGACCCGGTCGTAGCGCAGCGGCGGCACCGCGCCCGCCGCATGTTCACCGAACCAGCGGTCAAGCGCCCCGGCCTCGATACCGAGGGGCTCGGGTGCCGTCGGGAGGGCATCCATCTGCGACCTGCCTTCGGCTCGGTGCGGAGATCGACGTGGCGAGAGTGCCACGATTTCCCAGCATCTGACCCTACCGTCACCTTGCACGGTGGCGCTCCCGACGCTGCTCGGTCCGCCGTCGCGATCTGCTGGCGTCGCGGACCACCGAAGTGTAGGGAGGATAGGGACGTCCATCGCAGACAAGCAAGGGAGGGCCCGTGGCTCACGCCGGTATCTCGGTGTTCGACGCGGACAACCATCTGTATGAGACGAAGGAGGCGCTGACGAAGTACCTGCCCGCCCGGTACAAGGGGGCGGTCGACTACGTCGAGCTCAACGGGCGCACGAAGATTATGGTCCGGGGCCAGGTGAGCGAGTACATCCCGAACCCCACGTTCGAGGTCGTGGCCCGGCCCGGTGCGCAGGAGGACTACTACCGGAAGGGGAACCCCGAGGGGCTGTCCCGCCGGGAGATCTTCGGCAAGCCGGTGAAGTGCATCGACGCGTGGCGCGAGCCCGCCGCCCGGCTTGCGAAAATGGACGAGCAGGGCCTCGACCGCACACTGATGTTCCCGACGCTGGCCAGCCTCATCGAGGAGCGGATGCGGGACGACCCGGACCTGATCCACGCGGTCATCCACTCCCTCAACGAGTGGTTGTACGAGACCTGGCAGTTCAACTACGAGGGGCTGGACCGGATTTTCACGACTCCGGTGATCACCCTGCCGTTCGTGGACAAGGCGATCGAGGAACTGGAGTGGGTCCTCGAGCGGGGCGCCAAGGTCGTGCTGATCCGTCCGGCGCCGGTGCCCGGGCTCCGCGGCCCTCGCTCGTTCGGCCTGCCCGAGTTCGACCCGTTCTGGGCGCGGGTGCAGGAGGCCGGCATCCTGGTCGCGATGCACTCCTCGGACAGCGGCTACGCCCGTTACACGAGTGAGTGGATGGGCGCGACCACCGAGATGCTCCCCTTCCAGCCGAACACCTTCCGCATGCTGCAGGCCTGGCGCCCGGTCGAGGACGCCGTCTCGGCGCTGGTGTGCCACGGTGCGCTGTCCCGTTTCCCGGGGCTGAAGATCGCCATCGTCGAGAACGGTATGAGCTGGGTCGAGCCGCTGCTCAAGTCCATGAAGAACCTCTACAAGAAGATGCCGCACGACTTCCTGGAAAACCCGGTCGACGTGCTCAAGCGGAACATCTACGTGAGCCCGTTCTGGGAGGAGGACCTCGGCGAACTGGCCCAACTCCTCGGCGAGGACCACGTGCTGTTCGGCTCGGACTACCCGCACCCGGAGGGCCTGGCCAACCCGGTGAGTTACATCGACGAGCTGTCGCACCTGCCGGAGGAGCTCGTCCGCAAGATCATGGGTGGCAACCTCGCCCAGCTCATGGGCATCGGCGTTCCCGCCTAGCACGGCCGGCGACAGCACGGCCGGCGACAGCACGGCCAGCGGCAGAACGAGGAGCACTACCGAGACCGCTGACGAACGCGGTGGGTCCCCTGGGCTCGCCGCGCCGTTCGGCGGTTTTTTCCGGCGCCCGCCGCGGGCGTCATTTCACCGGCGGCGTGCCGCAGCCTGAGCGCGGCATGCCGCAGATGCACGGCGAAGGGGAGTCCGGATGCTCGACGACGGGATAGTGACGACTTTACAGCGGCACTGGGAGGACGGATTCAACGGGTACGACGTGGATGTGGTGATGGGGGCCGTCGCCCAGGACGTCGTTTTCAGCTCGCCTTTCGTGCCGCGGCTGACCGGTGACCCGCGCAAGGTGACGATCGAGGGCTACGCCCCGTTCCGGGATTACATCGCGGACTCGATGCGCCGGGTACCGGACATCCGCTATTCGGTCGACGCCGCCTACGTCAGCACGCAGACCGTCATCTTCGTGTACTCCTGCCACTTCTCCGACGGCCAGGTGCGCACGGGCGCCGACTCGATCCGGGTCGACGACGAGGGGAAGATCGTCGAGTGGCGCTGTCACTACACGTTCGAGCCGAAGGCCCTGGACAGCCTCATCGAGGACTGAGCCGCCCGCGGGGCGCGCCGCCAGGCAGCCGCCGAGCGGGCGCCGCGCTCACTTGTCCGCGGGCGGACGGGAACCGGGTCGGCTCCCCCCGTCCGCGACAAGTGGACGAGCAGGCCGCGGTGGTCAGCCCGCGGCCAGGGTCACCTCAGGTGTTGCGTCCACCGTTGACACCGATGATCTGACCGGTGATGTACCCGGCCTCCTCGGAGATGAGGAAGGAGGCGGCCGCGGCGATGTCCTCGGGCTTGCCGGCGCGCCGCACCGGGGTGCGCTCGGCGTGGTCGGCGATCGAGCCGCCGATGAAGCCCTTCGCCTCGACGTCGCGCAGCATCGGGGTGTCGACGAATCCCGGCGGGATCGTGTTGACCGTGATGCCCTTGGGGCCGTACTCCAGGGCCAGCGACTTGGTGAAGCCGATGAGGCCGGCCTTCGTCGACACGTAGTGGACCATGTACTGCTGGCCGGAGTGCGCGCTCGACGACGAGATGTTGACGATCCGGCCCCAGTGAGCGTCGATCATGTCCGGGAGGACGGCCTGGGTCAGGTAGAACGGGCCGCTGAGATTGACGGCGATCATCCGGTCCCAGAGCTCGTCCGTGATCTTCTGGAAACCCAGGGTGCCGGTGAGACCGGCGTTGTTCACGAGCACGAGGACGGGGCCGAACGTGGCGCGGATGCGGTCGATCGCCGCGTCCACCTGCGCACGGTCGGAGACGTCGACACCGCCGAACGCGGCGGCCTCGTACCCTAGCTCGCGGGCTTCCTTGGCTACCTGCTCGGCGCTTTCGGTGTTGATGTCGAGCACGGCGGTGGCGAAGCCGTCCTTGGCCAGTCGCAGGCTGATCGCCCGCCCGATGCCCGACCCGCCGCCGGTGACTACGGCCGTCTTCCGTTCGGTCACGTTGCCGAACCTCCCTCTGCTAGCTGCGTCGCTAATGATCGGTCGACGGCGCGAGCGCCCGTGAACCGCCTAGTCAGCGATCCACGGGCGCGAACTCCGCACAAACAGAATTACGCGACCGCTTCCTCACCGGCCAGCGATGCACGGTGCATCAACCGGCTCGATGACGGTCCGTAGGGGAGGGCACGGTGCAGCATCCCGGTGTTGTCCCAGATCACGAGATCGCCCTGGGTCCAGCGGTGCCGGAGGACGAACTGCGGCTGGGTCGCCCAGTCCAGCAGGCGGTCGAGCAGGGCGCGCCCCTCGTCCGCGGGCAGGCCGACGACCTCGCCCGCGGTCGAGCCGACCAGCAGCGACTTGCGGCCGTTGCGCCGGGTCCACACGATCGGCTGCTCCCGGGTCGGGTTGCGATCCCAGGCCGCCCGCTCCTCGGGTGAGGGGTTCGGGTTGGCCACGAGCTGGGAGGCGGTGAAGCTGTGCAGGGCCCGCACGCCCTCCAGCTGCGCCTTCTCCTCGTCGGACAGCGCCTCGTACGCGGCGTAGGTGTTGGCGAACTCGGTGTCGCCCTCCGGGTCGCCCGAGATCCGCCGTGCCGTGAGCAGCGTGGCCTTGTCCGGCACCTCGCCGGTGGTCCCGTCGATGTGCCAGTAGAACGTGGCCTCGCGGTACGCCGCCAGCTTGCTCTGCGACGCGTCGCGGGTGATCCGCTGGATTTCCTTGATCTTGTGGCTGCCCATCGGGAGCGGCAGGACGTTGCCGAGCAGCCGGGCGAAGGCGACCAGGCTCTCGTCGTCGATGTCAGCCTCGCTGAAGACGACGACCCCGGTCTCCTCCAGGGCTGCCAGGGCGTCGTCGGCGACGCCCTTGTCGACGAGCTGCGTACCCTTCAGCCCGCTGAACTCCGTGCCGGTGTTCGGAGTGATCTTCCTGGTGGTGGTACCCATGGCAGGTCGCCTTCTCAGAGGGCCGGTTCGACGGCGGTGTCGAAGAAAGCCGCGCCGGAGTCCGGGATCCGGGGCTGCTTGAAGATGTTCACCGGGTACGACACCATGATCATCGAGTAGAGCAGGCGCAGCAGCCGGGTGTCCTCGTCGGACAGGGCGTTCACGTCGCGCGTGTCGAGGTAGGCGATGGCCTCCTCGGCGAGCGGCGCGATCGCGTCGTAGAAGTCCTGCAGCTCGTCGATGGTCTTCGACAGCCGCTTCTCGTAACGCTCGACCCGGGTCGCCAGGTTCCAGTCGGCGACCCACGGCTCGAGGGCGCGGAACCGCTCGGGCAGGGATGTGTCCACAGTGGTGGTCATGTCGAGGGGTTCCTCTACTTCTCGCTGCCGGCCTGGTGCGCCGCGACGGCGTCCCGGACAACCTTGTGGAACTGACGGATCATCAGCTCCATGTCGGACAGGTGGAACGTCTGCAGCGCGCGGTTGTTGAGCTGCGACCAGGTCGCCTCCACCGTGTTCGTGTCCTGCATCGCGAACTCGATGGTGCTGTCGACGACGAGCTCCTGGGCGAGGCGCTCGGAGGCGGTCTTCGGTTCCGGGAAGTAGATGTCGACCTCGTAGGCGTGGGTGCCCACCGTCTCCGGGATGTACTGGTAGGTGATGTAGTACCCGCGGCCCCAGAGCTGGACCGACAGGTTCGGGAACAGCCAGTACTGGTCGTTGCTCCAGGACTGGACGTTGCCGGGGTTGCGGTCCGGGGTGAGGTGGCCGAGGTCCTCGCGGACGTCGTCCGGGCCGAACAGGCCGGCGCGGAACAGCCGGTAGGCCCAGTTCATGTCCCGCTTGGCCGGGCCGACCGAGCCCTGCTTCTTCTTCAGCAGCGGCGGGCCGGGCACCGAGGTCAGCATGTGCGGGGTGAACAGGTCGTAATGGTAGGAGTCCATCGGCGGGACGAGCTTCTCCGCCTCGGCCACGTTGGTGTTGAGGAACCGCCCGTGGACGTACGCCGGGTGGTACCACTCCAGCAGCGCGTCGATGCCGATCTTCCAGTTGCCCTTGACCTTCGTCCGGAAGGACCAGTGGTTGGTGAACTTCTCGAACGGCCAGCTCTCCAGCTCGGTGGCCAGCTTCTCACCGAGGAACTGGCGCAGCGGCGGAGCGTCCTGGCTGAAGTTCACGAAGATGAACCCGGCGAAGACCTCGCAGCGCAGCTGCGGCATGGCGAGCTCGTCGTCGGGCAGCGACTCGAAGAACTCGTTCCGCTTGGTGACGTAGGTGCACTTGCCGTCGAGGCCGTAGCGCCAGCCGTGGTACTTGCAGGCGAACTGCCGGGCGCTGCCCTGGGTCTCGTTGGTCGGGTGCTCCTGCCAGACGACCTTGTTGCCGCGGTGCGCGCAGATGTTGTGCAGCGCGTACACCTCGCCGTCGGTGTGCCGGGTGATCACGATCGACCCCAGGCCGACGAACTCGCGGGTGAAGAACGTGCCGTTGCGGGGCAGCTGCTCCATCCGGCCGACCTTCAGCCAGGTCCGCTTGAAGATCGCCTCGCGCTCGGCCTGGAAGAACTCTTCGGAGATCGAGTCCTCGTAGTCGACCGGCCCGGTGTCGAGGTTCGGGTACCCCGGTGTGTACTTGCCTCTACCGGTCGCAAGTTTTTCCTGGATGGCCATCGGCTTCAACCCCTCTCGCGGGATGGTTTCGTTCCCACCGCCGGCGAGCTCACGCTGTGCCGGGGCTTCGACGTCTGGTGTCAGATCACTCCGTCGGCGCGCAGCCGCGCGATGTCCTCCGGGGTGCGGTTCAGTAGTTCAGTGAGGACGTCGTCGGTGTGCGCGCCGAGCTCCGGCCCCAACCAGCGGATCTCACCCGGGGTTTCGGAGAGTGCCGGGATCACTCCAGGCACTGCCAGCGGGCCGATCCGGGATTCCTCGACGGTAATGGTCTCGCGGTGCTTGTACTGCGGATCGTCGAAGATGTCGGCGATGGAGTAGAGCTGCCCGGCCGGAACCTGGGCCTGCTTGCACCGGGCCAGCACCTCGTCGCACGGCAGCGACCCGACCCACCCGCCGACCAGCTCGTTGACCAGGTCCCGGGCGGCCAGGCGTTTCGCCTTCGGGCCCAGTTCGTCCTCGTCGGCCAGCTCGGGGCGTTCCATAGCCCGGGCCAGCCGGGCGAACATGTCGTCGTTCGAGCAGGCAATCGCGATCCAGCGGTCGTCCTTGGTCCGGTAGTGGCTGTGCGGGAGCACGTTGACGGTGTCCGCGCCCATCCGCTCGCGGACGAAGCCGAACTGCTGGTAGGCGGGCGCGATCTCGTCGAGCGCACGGAAGATCGTCTCGTACAGGGCCAGGTCGACGACCTGGCCCTTCCCGGTGCTCTCCCGGGCGCGCAGGGCCATCAGCACGCCGATGACGCCGTACAGCCCCGTCATGTAGTCGGCCAGCGAGGTCGAGCCCGGGGTGACGGGTGTCCCGCCCGGCTCGCCGGCCAGGTAGGCGAGCCCGGAGAAGGCGTGGGCGATCCGGGCGAAGCCGGGGAGGTCCCGGTTGGGCCCCGACTGGCCGTAGGCGGAGACCCGCAGCAGGATCGCGCGCGGGTTCAGCTCCTGGATCACCTCGGGGCCGAGCCCCCAGCGCTCGAGGACGCCGGGGCGGAAGTTCTCGATCACGATGTCGGCGGTGGCGATGAGCTCCCGGAGGATCTCGAGGCCACGGGGATCGCCGAGGTTGAGGGTCACCGACCGCTTGTTGCGGCTCTCGCTGAGCCAGACCAGGGTGTCGCCACAGTCCGTGTCGGTGCCGAAGCGGCGCAGGTTGTCCCCAGCGCCGGGGCGCTCGACCTTGATGATGTCCGCGCCGAACTCGCCCAGCACCGTGGCGCAGAACGGCCCCGCGAGGTAGGTGCCCAGGTCGAGAACTCGAACGCCCTGCAGTGCGTGCATGTCGTCAGCCTCCAGTGGTCGGCGATTCGACGTCGAGGTCGATTCTTAATCCGACCAGGGCTGTGCGTCCCACGGTCTGTCCAGTGGCTCCATGCCGCCGCCGAACGGGAAGAACTCCCGCTGGGCGTAGGTCTCGCGGCCCAGGCCGTGGCCGAGCTCGTTCAGGAAGGCCCGCTTGAGGTCCTGGGTGAACAGGTCGCGGGTGTAGCGCAGCACGAGCGGTGGCTTGCGCACCAGCTCCCGCGCGAGCTCCCAGGCACGGTCGAGGAGCTGGTCCTTCGGGAGCACCTCGGCGACGGCGCCCCACGAGAGCGCCTCCTGGGCGCCGAGCTTCTTCCCGGTGAGCAGCAGGTAGCGGGCGCGGTTGTGGCCGACGAGGAAGGGCCAGATGACGTGCTGGCCGTCGCCGGGTACCTGCCCGCGGGGGAAGTGCGACACGTCCTGGAAGTACGCGTCCTCGGACGCGAGCACGATGTCCCCCATCAGGGGAACCTCGGAGTGGATGTTGCAGGGGCCGTTGACCGCGCTGATCATGGGGACGCCGACGTCGAGGACGTTGTTGATCAGGTTGCGGTTGTACCAGGCCTTCTCGTCGAGCTTGCGTAGCCCGCGGTCGCCCGGCATCAGCCGGTACTCCGGCTTCTCGGGGGGCTCGCCGTTGGGGAGGGTGCCCCAGTTGGCGTTGTAGTTCTCGCCGGTGCCGGTGTGGATCAGCACCTTGATCTCGCGGTCGCCCGCGACGTCGGCGAACGCGTCGGCCATGTCGTCGTGGGACTTCCAGTCCCACACCAGGCTGCCGCCGTTGGTGTGGCACTGCATGAGCAGGATGCCGTCCTCGTCTAACTCGAACCGGTAGTTGGCGTACCGGTCCTCGTACTCCTTGAACCTCGTCCGCTTGACCATCCCCATGTCCCTTCGGCGCGGCCGGGAGAACGTCGATCTTCCCTCGCGGAAGTGACGTTACCACATATCCAAGGTCGTCCTATAGTCGGACGGGCATGTTATTCTCCGTCGATGTCAACCTTGCGGCCGTTCCGCTTTGCTGTCCAGGCCACGAAGGCCAAGTCCGGGTCCGAGTGGCGTGACCTCGCCCGCCGGGTCGAGGATCTCGGGTACTCGACGCTCTTCCTGGCTGATCACTACCTGGGGCACGGGCCGGCGCAGAAGGAAGCAAGGTGGCCACCGCAGTACCTGGCGCCCATCGCGGCGATGGCCACGGCCGCGGCGGTCACCGAGACGCTGCGGGTGGGCTGCCGGGTCTTCTGCGTCGACTACCACGTGCCCGCGGTGCTGGCGAAGGAGACGGCGACGATCGACCTGCTCTCCGACGGCCGTCTCGAATTAGGGATCGGCGCGGGCTGGAGCGAGCCCGAGTACCGGGCGATGGGCGTCCCCTTCGAGACGCCAGGACAGCGGATCAAGAAGCTGACCGAGGTGATCGCGCTGCTCAGGGCCCACTGGTCCGGGCAGGACCTCGATCAGCACGGGGAGTTCGTCAACGTCACCGGTTACGCCGGGCTGCCGCGCCCGGTGCAGCAGCCCCACCCGCCGATCATGATCGGCGGCGGCCGCCGCCGGGTCCTCTCCCTCGCCGGGCGGGAGGCCGACATCGTGAGCATCTCCACCGTGCCGTTCGCGGCGGTGAACGAGGACGGCCTGACGCCTGCGGAGGAGGCGGCGCGCCGGTTGGGCTACGTCCGCGACGCGGCTGGTGAGCGCTTCGCCGGCATCGACATCGAGACCTCGCCGTTCTTCACCCGGATCATCAAGGACGCCGAGGAGGCCGACGCGGCCGTCGCCCGGGTCGCGGCGGCGATGCGGGTCGACCCGGTGAGCCTGCCGAACCATCCGAACATGCTGGTGGGCTCCCCGGACGAGGTCGTCGAGCGTCTCCAGGAACGCCGCGAGGCGTTCGGGATGAACTACATCACCGTTCAGCAGTCGGAGATCGAAAGCTTCGCTCCCGTCGCCGCGCGGCTGAGCGGGCGTTAGGCGATGGCCGCGGGCCGGCGGACAGGTCGCGGTGGGACGGGCGACCCGTCACCGGCGCCGCGGCGATCCGTCCGCCGGCGCCGCGACTCAACGGGCCACGTACCCGCCGTCCACCGGGATGGCGGTGCCGGTGACGAACGACGACTCGTCACTGGCGAGAAACAGCGCGGCCGCCGCCAGCTCCTGCGGCCGGCCCCAGCGCCGCATCGGCTGGGGCAGGTTGGCGACGGGGGGCTCGGAGTCGTCGGCCGCGTGCGCCAGACCCGTCCACGTCATGCCCGGGCAGATGGCGTTGACCCGAACGCCGGACTCGGCGAAGTCCAGCGCCGCGGACTTGGTCATCTGGACGACCCCGCCTTTTGCCGCCGAATATATGGCCTGGTCCTTCCAGCCGACGAGACCGGCGGCCGAGGCGGTGTTGATGACTGAACCGCCGTCGCCGCGCAGCATGGCGGCGATTCCGTACTTCATTCCGAGGAAAACGCCCTTGAGGTTGACCGCGATCAGCTTGTCGAAGGTCTCCTCGTCGAACTCGGTGATCGGTTTGCGTGGGCCGCCGCCGCCGGCGTTGTTGAACAGCACGTCGAGCCGCCCGAACTCCTGCACGGCGGTATCGATCATATTCTGCACATCGGCCGATGATGTGACGTCGACATGTACCGGAACGGCGCCTTCACCGATGATGGTCGAGGTTTCCTTCTCCCGGCCGCTGAGGTCGGCGCAGACCACCCTCGCTCCCTCGCGCGCGAACAGCAGGGCGGCGGCCCGGCCTATGCCGGAACCCGCGCCGGTGACCACTGCGACCTTCCCCTCGAGGCGTCGCGCCGGAATGGAATCTGATAAACGCTCACCCATGGCCGTCAGTCTACACATCATGTCGCGGAGGTAAAGATGCCGCTCGAATAGCCGGGCGGCATGAGGGAAGAGGCCGGCGATGTCCGGTCAACCGCGCGGGGTAACTCCGGTAAAACCCCCGCGCGGTTTTCGGCATGCACATTTCCGTGCGGACGGGGCAGCCGCCCCACCCACCGGTGAGGGCGGCGCCGACCGTGGGTGAGGGCGGCGCCGACCGTCGGTGAGGTAGCCCGCCGGCCAGAGGCGGCTCAGCTGGGCGGGGCGGCTCAGGTCGCCGGGGCGGTTCCGCCGGCGAGGGCCGCCTTGTGCAGGACGTTCTCGGCGAGACGCATGTGGGCGGCGTCGACGAGCCGGCCGTCGCGGCCGATCGCGCCGACCCCCTCCGCCTCGGACTCGCGGTAGATCTTCATCGCCTCGTGCGCCTCGGCCACCTCCTGCTCGGTCGGCGCGAACACCTCGTTGGCGATGGGCACCTGAGCCGGGTGGATGGCCCATTTTCCGTCGAAGCCGAGCAGGCTCGCGTGGGTGGCCGACCGGCGGTACCCGTCGACGTCCTTGTAGGCGGGGTACGGCGCGTCGATCGCGTCGATGCCCGCCCCGCGCGCCGCCGACAGCACCTGGACACGCGCGAAGTGCCAGAAGTCGCCCGGATACTCCCCGACGGGGTCGAAGTTGCCGTCCACCCGGGCGCGCAGCGACGCCGAGAGGTCGCCGGCGCCGAAGATTATCGCCTCCAGCCGGCTGCTGGACCGGGCGATCTCGGCGGCGTTGGACAGGCCCTCCGCCTCCTCGATCAGTACTTCCAGCCCGATCCGCCGGGTCAGTCCGAGCTTCGTCTCGAGCTGGGTCAGCAACACGTCGACCCACCAGACGTCACGCGCCGATCGGGCCTTGGGAACGATGAGCACGTCGAGCGACGCGCCCGCCCCGGTGACGACCTCGATGATGTCGTCGTGGCACCAGGGCGTGTCCAGGCCGTTCACCCGGACGGCGCGGACGGTGTGTCCCCAGTCCAGGTCGGTGAGCGCGGCGACGGCGATGCCGCGGGCGGCCTCCTTGGCCGACGGCGCGCACGCGTCTTCCAGGTCGAGGAAGACGAGGTCCGCTCCGGAACCGGCGGCCTTCTCACACATCCGCTCACTGCTGGCCGGGGTCGCCAGTTCCGAGCGGCGGGCGCGCGGCCGGGTGACGTTCGGTTCTTCCGCTTTGCCGGGCACAACTGCCTCCTATGTCTTGTGAATTCGCTGTCAGTCGTGCGCTGTAAAAAGCGTGCCGCCCGTCGCCCCACGGCCGCTGGTGGTGACTTCCCGGCGGCCGTCGGCGGCCCGGCTGGTCCGGTCGACGGGACCGCCTGGGAACCATCGGCGAGCCGGCCCGTGTACTCCGTGCCGATCGCTTCGGACGTCTTTCTGAATTGTGCTGTCGAAAGTCGGTGTAAGAAAGACTGCGTTCCCGGCCGCCCGGCAGCCGGATTTCGTGCCTGTCGCCGCCGTGTGGAGACCTCCTATTCGGGTCGGATGCCCATCGGACGCCGGTGCGGACACGAAGGGCTCCGTGACGCGGGTGAAAGTGCCGGGGGCAGGAGTTCGCGGTCCTGGCTCCCGGCCCGGGGTATTCGCGGCCGTCCGGTGTTCTCTCGGTGCTACACAGAGTTTGATCTTCGTTACGACTCCGGATCGGACCGCGGACGATGATCGGCCATGTCCACGTGGCCGCGTGGGCATGGCTGAAATTCGCTCCGAGTGGATCACATTCCCGGCCTGGGGGCGGGACGGATCCGGTTGTTCGATTTAGGCGCCAACGTTAGTGTTGTCGTATGACGACCGCAACTGTCGACGGCAGCGGAGCCCGAGCCCGCGCCTGTGCCGTCGACCGCGGCGGCCCCGGCTCGTGAGTTCGATCGCCCGCGGGAGTCGCCGCGGGCCGCGCACGGTCGTCCCACCGCTCGCCGGCCGGCGGGGTGCGTCGGCTGCCCCGGCCACCCGGGTGCCGTGGTGCGCCGGGCGGCGCGGTGCTCCGTCGTGCGGGAATTCCAGCACGCCGGCCCGGGGTTCGTCACCATGCCTGAATCTGTCAGACCACAGCTGATCGTCACATCGTCGCGGGCCGTGTCCGGAGGGACTCATGCAGGAACAAGATCGTCTGTTCATCGGGGGCGAATGGGTCGCGCCCAGCGGCACGCGCACGATCGAGGTGGTCTCGCCGCACAGCGAGCAGGTCATCGCTCGCGTCGCCGCGCCCGGCACCGAGGATGTGGACCGGGCGGTGGCCGCCGCCCGTACCGCGTTCGACGAGGGGCCGTGGCCGCGCCTCGACCCGGCCGAGCGGGTCGCGGTCATCCGGCGGCTGGGTGCGCTGCTCAAGCCGCGGCGCAAGGAGCTCTCCGAGCTGATCAGCGCCGAGATGGGCGCGCCGATCTCGTTCGCCAAGCTGTCGCATGTGACGCTGCCGCTGCTGATGATGGGCGCGTTCGCCGACATCGCGGAGAACCTGGCGTGGGAGGAGCCGCGCAAGGGCTTCTACGGGCAGGACATTCTGCTGCGCAAGGAGCCGATCGGGGTCGTCGCCGCCATCGTCCCGTGGAACATGCCACTGTTCCTGACCATCGGGAAGCTGGTGCCGGCTCTGCTCGCCGGGTGCTCGGTCGTCCTGAAGCCGTCGCCGGAGACACCTCTCGACGCCTACGCGCTGGCCGAGAGCCTCGCCGAGGCCGGGCTGCCGCAGGGCGTCGTCAGCGTGCTGCCCGGTGACCGGGAGATCGGCGAGTACCTCGTGGCGCACCCGGGTGTGGACAAGGTGTCCTTCACCGGGTCCACCGCGGCCGGTCGCCTGGTGGCCGCGTCCTGCGGGTCGAACCTCAAGCGGGTCAGCCTCGAGCTCGGCGGCAAGTCCGCCGCGGTCGTGCTCGACGACGCCGACCCCGCCGCCGTGGCCGCGGGCGTGGAGATCGCCGGCCTGATGAACAGCGGGCAGGCCTGCGTCGCCCAGACGAGAATCCTCGTCCCGCGCGCGCGGTACGGCGAGTTCGTCGACGCCCTGGCCGCGATGGTCGAGGCACTGCCGGTCGGCGACCCGTCCGACCCGGCGACGAAGGTCGGCCCGCTGGTCGCCCGCCGGCAGCAGGAGCGGGTGCGCGGGTACATCGAGGAGGGCCAGAAGGAGGGCGCGCGGCTGGTCGTCGGCGGCAGCGACCTGCCGGCCGGGGTAGACCAGGGCTGGTACGTCCGCCCGACCGTCTTCGCCGACGTCGAGAGCGGCATGCGCATCGCGCAGGAGGAGATCTTCGGCCCGGTGCTGACCGTGCTGCCCTACTCCGACGACGCCGACGCCGTCCGCATCGCGGACGACACCGAGTACGGCCTCTCGGGCTCGGTGTGGACCTCGGACGTCGAACGGGGCCTCGCCGTCGCCCGCCGGGTCCGCAGCGGGACCTTCGGCGTCAACCAGGCGTACAGCATGGACCCGAACGCGCCGTTCGGTGGGGTCAAGGCCAGCGGGATCGGCCGTGAGCTGGGTCGCGAGGGCATCGAGAGCTACCTCGACGTGAAGTCGATCTCGGTGGCGCCGGCCTCCTGACCGGCGGCACCACCGTCGGGGCTCACGGCTGCCTCGGGGCCATGGGAGTGGCGGCTCCGGGGCGGCCGGGCGGTGACGTCCAGCCCCCCGCCGGGGCGGGAGGTGATGACGACCGTGCCGCCGTGCGCGGCGACGACCGCCGCGACGATCGACAGGCCCAGTCTGGTCCCGCCGTCGCCGCGGGTGCGCGAGCCGTCGCCGCGGACGAACGGCTCGAGCAGCCCGGCCGCACCGCCGGCGCGGGCCGGCCTGGCCGCGGGCCAGTGCCAGCAGCCCGTCCAGGGTGCGCTGGCTGTGCTCGACCGCGGCCCGGATGTCGTCGGCCATCGCCCGCAGCTCCGCTGTGTCCGGATCGCCGTCCAGTGTCACGTCGATGGCGGTGCGCATGGTCTCGTGAGCGGGGTCCGCAGCTCGTGCGCGGCGTTGGCGGTGAACATCCGCTGGCTGTCCAGCGCGCGATCACGTTCGACCAGGCTCCGCTGGATGCGGTCGAGCATTCCGTTCAGTGTGCCCGCGAGCTCGATGATGTACAGAAGATCCTTCCTGGGAGGAGCCGTGCTGGCCGGGTTGGCGGCCGGGAAGGCCAACACTCCGCGGACGCTCTTCTGTATCGGTTCGATGAACAAGATGCTCACTGGTGTGGCTGTGGCTCAGCTCGTGGGGCGGGGCAGGCTGTCGTTCGACGACACCGTCGTTCGCTCGCGCCGTCCCGTCGACGTCAACGGGATGGCTCATCCGTACGCCCTGGTCGGGCCGGACGGGCGACCGCTGGCGCTGGGCCCGATGCCCGGCGGCGGAGCCGCCCGCGGGCGCCGAGTCGCGTGACATCGGGGACCGGGTGCAGGGCGCGAGCCCGGCGGGAAGGTCCAGGTGACCCTGCCTGCTCCGGCTTCCCGCGATGCGGACACGGGCGGCTCCGGTCCCGGCGCGTCAACTGCTCCGGCAGGGGAGCCCGTCCGGACCGGACCGGTCGATCCACCGCGGTACGGCTACGGCTTCCTGGACCGGCGGATCAACGGGACCCGGGTGGTGGGCCACAACGGCGGGACCCCGGGCTATGAGGCTGACCTGGCCATCTACCCGGAAAGCGGGTATGCCGTCGCAATCCTCGCGAATCGGGATCAGGTCCTGCTGCCCGCGGCACAGCGGGCGGAGGAACTGCTGACCTGACGGGACCGGAAGGTCTCGCCGGCTCGTCGCGTGACCGGTCGCGACGAACCCGGTGCGGAACCGCCTCGGCGATTCGCGCTCAGACGAGCGCGCCGCGGGCCCGGGGCTGCGCCGACACGGGCTCGTGGCCGCGGGACGCCCAGACGGCGGCCGTCACGGCAGGTCTGGACCGGGCTGTTCACGTGCGGGGGTCGCCTGGCCGGGGTGCTCGTGGCCCGGCTGGGGCTCCGGCTCCGCGGTGGCGTCCACGGCCACCCAGCGGCGGGCGTGGGAGAGCGCGGCGCCGACGTCCTGCAGGCGGCGCAGGCCGGCGGTCACCTCGGCGGCGGGTAGGCCCAGGTCAAGGGCGAGGACCCGGGCGCGCACCGGCCGGTCGGCTCGGGCCAGGGCCTCACGGACCGCGATGACGGTGCGGTCGGCTCGGGTCACCTTGTCCCGGTGCCGGCGCTGGGGCTGGCGCGGGACATCGCCGGTTAACCGGCTCTTGGTCGGGGTGACGTTCGTGGGGGAGGTCACAGAATGCATTGCATCACCTTTCTCGATTTCGCTTAACTCCAACAATGCCTAGTTCTGTCGCCGTCGTCATGGTGAGGTTCGCCGCGTCACGCTAAGTGTTTGCATGAATACAACCTGCCGAAAGGTGTGTCCGTCGCAACACATGCGTTGCTGGTTCCCTCACGTCGGATGTGTGACGCGCACGACTCCGGGCGGCTCACCCGGCAGTGGCCCGGAAGTGCCCGGGCCCGGTGGCCGGTGTGCCCGGCCGCGACGTCGCCGGCCGGATGTGGGCACCTGTGCCCGGGCTAGATTTCCCCAGTCTTTCCGAGTTGATTCCATCGACCATTCTAGCGGCCCTTTCTCGAACGCCGGAACGTTGTGCCGGCGTCCTGATTACGACAGTTCCGTCGGAATCGAACGAGTCGGGTCAGGGTTGTCGCGACCGGTGTGGGGCAGGGTGCCGTGGCCAGGTGTGGGCCGGTGCGGCTCGGTGTGGCCTGGTGGGCCCAGGGCGGCCCGCCCGTGGTGGACCTTGTGCGGAGGGCGGTTCGCATCTCCGGCCCCGCGGCCTGTGTTGGCCTGTGTGTGTCCTAATGTTTTCCGTGCGTCGGGTCGTGTCGGTTTCGGAGCGGCTCGGACGGTGGGTGGATCAATGGTGGAACGACGCGAGATCGGCGCCGCCGGCCGCGGTCCGCCACCGGGGGCCGGAGAGTCGTCCGACCACCCGGTGCAGGTCCTCGACCAGCAGATGCGCCAGATCCCGGCTGAACTCGGCCCGCACGACGATCCGCAGTACCGCCAGCTCGGCCAGATCAGGCGGGAATCGGTATGCGGGCACCAGCCAGCCACGGGCGCGCAGCGCCTCGGAGACCTCGAAGACGCTGAACTCGGCCGCATCCCTCGTCGTGAACGCGAAGGCCGGGATCCCCGAACCGTCCGAGATCAGCTCGAACGGGCCGAGCTTCGCGATTTCATCCGCCAGCCAACGCGCATTGTCACGGCACGTGCGGGCGGTATGCCGGTAACCGGCCCGGCCGAGTCGTAGCAGAGAGTAGTACTGCGCGACGACCTGTGCTCCCGGCCGGGAGAAGTTCAACGCGAAGGTCGGCATCGAGCCGCCGAGATAGTCCACGTCGAAGACGAGCTCGGCCGGAAGGTGCCGGGCGTCGCGCCAGAGCGCCCAGCCGACCCCGGGATAGACCAGCCCGTACTTGTGCCCGGAGGCGTTGATGGAGACCACGCGCTCGAGCCGGAAATCCCAGACCAGGTCGGGGTCGCAGAACGGGGCGATGAACCCGCCGGAAGCCCCGTCGACGTGCACCGGGACGTCCGGGCCGCCCGAGGCCGCCAGCTGGTCCAACGCGGCGACGATCTCGGCCACCGGCTCGTACGTCCCGTCGAACGTCGAGCCGAGGACGGCCACGACCCCGATCGTGTTCTCGTCGCAGCGGGCGACGGCCTCCGGGGCGGTGAGGTGGGTCCGCCCGGGCGCGAGTGGCATCAGCCGGGGCTCGACGTCCCAGTAGCGGGCGAACTTCTCCCAGCACACCTGCACGTTGGCACCCATGACGATGTTCGGCCGCGCACCGGTGCCCCGTTGCCCGCCGCCCTGTTCCCCGCGGTGGGGCTCCCTGGTCGAGCGCCACCGGCGTAGCATCGCCAGCCCGGCGAGCATGCACGCCTCGGAGGACCCGGTCGTCGAGCAGCCGACGGCGTCGGTGGCGTCGGGGGCGTGCCACAGGTCGGCGAGCATGTTGACGCACCGCGCCTCGAGCTCGGCCGTCTGCGGGTACTCGTCCTTGTCGATCATGTTCTTCGCCGCACACTCGGTCATCAGCCGGTCGGCGTGCTCGTCCATCCAGGTGGTCACGAACGTGGCCAGGTTCAGTCGGGCGTTGCCGTCCAGCATCAGCTCGTCGCGCACGATCTGGTAGGCGGTCTCGGCGGACATCGAGGAGCGCGGCATGCGGTACCGGGGGACGGGCCCGTCCTCGTCCGGGATGACCAGGTGCGGCCGTACCTCCACGGCCTGGTCGCCGCGCCTGCCTCTCGCCCGGCCGTGTAGGGCCATGGACGTCCCTCCCTCGGCCGCATCCGTCGTCGACCAGAGTCTGCGACGAGATCGGGAATCACGCCAGGTGACTTTCCGGGCGCGATACGTAATCGAAGTTGGGTGCTGGAACACGACCGGTGCCGCGTGTCGGCAGAGGCCCCGCGCTCAGGCGCCGCCGACCCGCTGCGGCGGGCACCAGCGGATCTCGACGCAGAGCTGGCCGTCGCCGCTGTCGTCGATGACCTGCGTCCAGGCGGACGGCGCCGGGGTGACGGGCGGGCCGGCCTCGGCCACCGCCGGGTCGTCGGCGGTGACGAACGCCTCGCCGGTGTCGTCCGTGCCGGTCAGGGTGACCGTGACCGCGGTGGCAGCGGGGGTGACCGTGGCCAGCACCACCGAGAGCGCGGCGACCACCTCGTCGCGGGCCGTCCCGGGAACGGCGTCGAAGGTGCCGGCGACCTGCATCCGTACCGCCACCCCACGTCGCTCGGCGGCGCGCAGCGCCGGCTCCAGGCCCTCGAGCAGGTCCGAGCCGGCGACGGGGCTGGTCATCGCGCGGCGCAGCTCCGCCGCGCTGGACGCGCAGCGCGCGCGCACCTCGTCGGCCGCGGGGTCGAGCCGGCCGTCGCCGATGGCGGCCAGCAGCGGCAGCGTGTCGGCACGGAGCCGGCCGAGCCGGGCCCGGCGATCCTGAGTGATCTTGGTGGAGGCGACCAGGTCGGCGGCGAGCTCGGCGTCGGCGCGGGCGATCTCGGCGGCGGCCGCCGCCGTCCCGCGCCGCATGGGGTCGAGCGCGCCGACAACCGACTGGACGGCTGCCTGCGTGTAGAACACCACGCTGAGGTAACCGACGATCCCGGGCCCGCCGCTGTACCCGGTGGCGACGATGCCGCCCGCGCACGCGGCGATCGCCGCCGAGGCGGGCAGCCACTGCCGGACGGGGCAGGCCGCGGTCAGGAAGGCGCACACCCCCAGCCCGCTGACCAGCACCCAGTTGAGCGGTACCCGCGAGCCCTCCTGGCCGAGGGCCCCGGCGGCGATCTGGGTGACGAGGAACAGCCCGGTCAGCCCGGCCACCGCCGGTCCGCGCAGCGGGCCGCGGCGGCTGGCCCGGCCCGCCCATACCAGCGCCGCCCCGGACGCGGCCCAGGCCAGGGCGACGAGGGCCGGGTGCTGGTAGTAGGAGAGCCGCATCACGAGCACGATCCCGAGCGCGAGCTGCCAGACGACGGCGCCCCGCCCGGCGGCCCGGGCCGTGTCGCGGGCCAGCCGCTCCTCGAGCTCGGCGACCTCGACCGCCGGCGCGTCGGGCGAGTGACGGGACCACTGCAAGGTCACGATTGTCGGGCCCCCCGGCGTCGACCGCACGGTCGCGGACCCGCCGACGTCGCCCATCGGGTCGATGATCGACCGGCGCACGCCCAGCTGGTCGGCGCGGTACCGGCCGGGGGTGAAGCCCACGCCGTGGTCGGTCACGGTGACCAGGACTCCGGTGGGGTCGGTGCGCGTGTCAACCCGTGCCCGGGGCAGGCCGGAATGGCGGCGCACGTTCGACAGCGCCTCGCTGACGGCCATGGCCACGGCGGCGGCGACCTCGGCCGGCGTGTCCGTGGAGCCGGTGAAGGAGAACTCCACGCCCAGCCCGGTGGCACGAGCCTGGTCCAGAGCCCGGCCGAGGGCGACCATCAGGCCGTCCTCCCAGTCCCGCCCGCCGGCGAGGAGGTCCTCACAGATCGCCACGCTCTGCCGGCACCGGGCGCGGACACTCTTCCCGCCCGCGTCACGTGCCCCCCAGGCGATACCGGTGAGCGTGTTCAGGACGGTGTCGTGCACGAGCCGGTCCGACTCGGCCACGTCCTGCCGCCGTGCCGCCACGATGCCGCGCCCGCGGCGCCGCGTGTGGGCCAGCGCGAGCCACTCGTCGCAGCGCCGGGCCCCGCGGCGCATCCGCCCGACGACCGCGGCGAACGCGAGGGGGACGGCGATGACCGCGCCGGCCGGCAGCGCCGCCTCCAAAACGGACGGCGCGGCGATCTCGTGGACGACGGTCGTGTACAGGGTGACGAACGCCAGCACGGCCGGCAGCCAGACCGCCGGCGGGAAGCACCACACGATGGTCAGGCCCGTCCCGATGAGCCGCAGCAGCACCCAGTTGGGGCCGGTGGCGAGCTCGCCCGGCGGCACGGCCCAGGGCGCGCAGCCCGCCACGACCAGGCCCATCAGGAGCTCGCCGGCGGCGAGGTCCCGACCCAGGCCACGCGTCAGGCAGACCACGCCGAAGAGCACGCCCCAGCAGGCGGCGACGGCCGGCAGGGCGAGCCGGGCCGGAGATCCGTACCATCCCGCGTCGGCGAGGAGCACCGCGATGCCGAACAGGACCGCGACCAGACGCAGGAGCCCGAGGGTCCGCGACATTCTGACGCCGAGCCCGGCCTCGTTCGGGCCGACGCCCCCGCCCGCCGCGCCGCTCCGGTCGCGTCCCCCCTCGCTCCCGGTCCAGCGGGTCACGCGCTGGTCACCGGGCCGCCGGAACACATGCCAGCACAATCGTCAGTACCCACGCCGCCCCCCGCGAGCGCTGCCCCCGGCCAGCCGACCGGACAGCAAGATCCATCGACTGGCTTCTCACGATAACGGACCCTGACACGTCGTCAGGTGCCGACGTCCGTAGGGCCCTGTCCAGGTAGGCCCGACAGAACATGTGGATCGCGATAAGTGATCTAAGCCACATAGGGCGACTGGGTGGGCGGGTCATGGACGGCAAGATCGGTGTTCGTGGGTGTAGCGGGGGGCAAAGCCGGAAAGGACCCCCGTGCCCCACATCTTCCCCGGAGGTAATCATGGGACTGCGTTACACGCGCCGGCCACGCTACGGCCCCTTCCACGTGAACGTCAGCGAGAACGGGGTCTCCTCGGTGACCCTGAAGCTCGGCCGCGTCTCCTGGCGGGTGTGGTCGAAGAACCGCCGCGGCGGGCTCTCCAGCGTCGACCTTCCCGGTCCGTTCTCCTACCGCCGGGACGGCCGCCGCCGGGCCTCCGCCGGCCGCTGACCCGCCTCGCGCGTCCCACGATCTCGCGCGTCGTCTATTCCGACATCGTGGCCGCGCTCGCGTTCGCGGGAGTGGCAGGGAGCGCCCCGGCGGACAACGGCGCCTGGGCCGTGGCGGCCAGCGCCGCGCCCGTCGGGCGCCGTTCGACGAGCAGCAGGGCCAGATCGTCGTGCAGGTTCCCACCCACGTGCCTGGTGAGGGCGCTGGTGAGCCGGTCGAGCGCGGCATCTGGCGGGACGTCGCGCAGCAGGTCGACGTGCCGCTCCAGCGGGAAGAAGGCCCGCTCGCCGTCCCGGGCCTCGATCAGCCCGTCGGTGAACAGCAGCAGGCGGTCACCGACCGCCCAGTCCGCCGTCGCGGTCGCGAAGCGGTCGCCGAGGCCCAGCGGCGGTGAGGACGGGCAGGTCAGCGTGGTGGTGGCGGTCGCCCCAACCAGCAGCGGCGGATGGTGGCCCGCCGAGCACAGGCTGAGCCGGCCGTCGGGGTAGATGTCGACCAGCAGCGCCGTCACGAAGTCCTCCGGCTCGGCCTCGCGGCCGACCGAGCGGGCGCAGGCGGCCGCGACCTGCCCCTGGTCCAGCCAGGTCACCGCCGCCTCGCGGAAGGCGCCCAGGACCACCGTCGCCAGCCGCACCGCGGGCAGCCCCTTGCCGCGCACATCGCCGATGATCATGCGGATCGTGTGCGGCGTGGCGACCACCTCGTAGAGATCGCCGCCGACCGAGGCCTCCTTGGCGGCGGAGAGGTAGCGGGCCGCGAACCCGGCCCCGTGCAGCGCGATGGGCACCTCGGGCAGCAGAGCCCGCTGGGCGACCTCCGCCACCGCCCGGACCTGCTGGAGCTCCGAGCTGCGCCGGTTACGGCTCACCGACACGTAGACGGCCACCGCAACCTGGGCCGCGACCAGGATGCAGGCCGCGATGTGCTGACCGTTGCCGAACCGGTGGTCCCACCACCCCGAGGCGACGGCCATCACCTCGGCGGCGAGCCCGATACCCAGCGTCGCCGCCGGAGGACAGGTCACCGCGGTCACCAGGGCACCGAGCCCGAAGTAGCCCGCGGTCGACAGGTCGGTGACGGCGCCTACCGCGACCGCGGCACCGAGAACCAGCAGACCAGCCCCCAACTGACCCACGAAGTCCCCGATCCGGGGCACCACGTTGCTGAGCATGCGCCATTGTCCAGGGCGCAGGGGCCCGTTCGCGGGCGACCTCCAATTTTGTACCCCCGATGGCACCTCCGGCGGTCACCTCGAGTGAGCTACAAGGTGCTTCACGTGCCGGTGTCCCGCTGTGTGCATCCGGCGGTGACGATCCGGATCAGTCGCTAGCCTCCGACCGCAGGCGCCTCCAGCTCAGACGCCTCCGGGTCAGGCAGGCGTCGAAGCCTCCAGGCGGCCCGGCCGGCGCCTGTACCAACGCTCGACGTCCTCCAGCTCGGCGGCCAGGGAGATCAACGGCCCCTCGCCGCCCGCCGGGCCCATGAGCTGGGCGCCGACCGGCAGCCCGGCAGGCGTCAGCCCGGCCGGGACGTTGACCGCCGGCCAGCCGAGGACGTTCCACGGCCAGGTGTACGGGCAGGCCGCGACGATCGCCTGATCGGTCTCCCAGTTCGTCTCCCGGTTCAGTTCGCCGACCCGCGGCGGCGGCACCGCGGTGGTCGGCGCGAGCAGGACGTCCACCGTGCGGAAGACCCGGCCGATCCACGCCCGGGCCGGCCCCTCGGCAGCCCGGGCCAGCCCGAGCACCGGCCGCAGCGCCCGCCCGTTGCGCGCGTTCGCCACCGTCCGCGGATCGAGGAGCTCGGGGTTGGGCACCCGGTGCGACCAGTCCCGGATGCCGTCCATCGAGCGGGGCAGGAACAGCAGGCCGAGCAGGCCGTACGGCGGCTCGACCGGCACCACGTCGTGCCCGAGCCGGGCCAGCACCTCGGCGAGGCGCTCCACGGCGGCGCGGACGGCCGGATCCAGCGCGGCCGACATCCCGCTGTAGGGGACGCGCAGCGACAGGCCGATCCGCAGCCGGGGCGGCGGGTGCTCGGCCGAGCGCAGGAAGGTCTCCGTCGGCGCCGGCGGGCGGTCCCGGTCCACCGGGAGGCTTCCGCTGAGCAGGTCCAGCAGGAAGGCGCCGTCCGCGACGGTCCTGGTGAGCGGGCCGAAGGTGGTCAGCCCGTTGAACTGCTCGGTTACCGGCGCGCTGGAGATGCGCCCGCGCTGCGGCTTGATCCCGACGAGATGGGTCCAGGCCGCGGGGATGCGGACCGAGCCGGCGCCGTCCGACCCGATCGCGGCGGGGACCAGCCCGGCCGCGACGGCCGACGCCGCGCCGCCGGACGACCCACCGGGGGAGTAGTCGAGGTTCCACGGGTTGCGGGTCGCGCCGAACGCCGCCCCCTCGGTGAACGGCCACTGCCCGAACTCGGGCGTGTTCGTCTTGCCGACGATGATCGCGCCGGTGGCCCGCAGCCGCCGGACCATCTCGCAGTCCTCGGTGGCCGGCGGGAAGTCGCCGGCCGCGCCGAAGGCGGTGGGGAGGCCGGCCATGTCGGTGTCGTCCTTGATGGCCACCGGGACACCCAGCAGGGGCAGTCGCTCCCCGGCGTCGAGCCGCCGGTCAGCCTCCTCGGCCTCCGCCAGCGCCTCCTCGGCCCGTAGCACCCGGAAGGTGTTCAGGGTCGTGGACGTCGCCTCGATGCGCTCCAGGCAGGCGGCGACGAGCTCCCGGGAGCTCATCGACCCGGCCGCGAGTCGCCCGGCGAGCTCACGCAGGCCGTACAGGCCGTCGAGCCGGCCGTCGTCCGCACCCACACCCGCGGTATCCGACATCAGCCACCTCCTGGACGCGACGCGCGCGGCGGAAGCCGTGGGGGAACGGTAGCCGACCGCGCGCCGCGGCCCCCGCCCTTTGTCCAGCACGAGACGTACATGGCATATGCCGGCCGGCGCCGCGCTCGCCTCCTCCGGTGTGTACTGGGCTACATCGGCTGGTGTACGTCCGGCCCGTGGGGGGCCTCGGGGGCCTCCCAACGGGGCGGAGCCGGTGGCGCGCAGGACATCCGGCGTCGGCGGCCATCGCGGACAACGGTGTGTGGTGACGGCGATGCGTGGACACATCGCGTTATCTACGGCGGATCCATGGGTAGTTCGTCGGCAGGACGCGTGCGGGCAACCCAGAAGTCGCCATCCGTTCAGGCACGCGAGAGTCCCCGATTCTGCCGAGGAGAACCAGAAGATGAACGAGGGCATGAATCCCCCGCGTACCGATCTGACAGGCCCCCGACCGCCGGTCGTGGCCGCGCCCGAACCGGCCGCCGAGCCGGCCGCCGTTCCTGGTGCCACGAACACCGTTCCTGGTGCCGCGAATACCGTGCCCGCAGCCGGAGCCGCGGTCACCGAGGACACCTCGGTCACCGAGGACACCGCGGTCACCGAGGACGCGGAGGGCGCCGACATCCGCCGCAAGTTCAACGAGATGACCGCCGGGCTCGCCCCGCATGTGGCCTCCGCCACCGAGAAGACGCGCGACGCGGCCGAGAAGGCGGTGGGCGCGGTCCGTGAGAAGGTCGGCCACAACCCCACGCTCGCCTCCGCGGCGGAGAAGACGGTTGAGGTGAAGGACCGGGCGGTCGGCACCGTAAAGGAGCAGATGGAGCAGCACCCGCAGGTCGCGGCCGCCGCGGAGCGTACGGCGGCCTCCAGCGGGAAGGCGGCACGGACGGCCGGCCAGCAGGCCCGCCGGCATCCTGGTGCCACCGGGGGCGCGGTCTTCGGCGGCGCCGTGCTGCTCCTGCTCCGGCGGTCGGTGCGCCGCCGCCGGGCCACGAAGGCGGCGAAGTCCGGCAGCTGAGGCGGCTTCGTGCCGAGCCGGTCCGGCGGCGTGGGCGCTGAAAGCACCCGCAAAGCGGTGGATCCGGTGCTCGCCGGACAAAGTGTTTGCGAGTTCCGGTGCGGGGCAAAAAGCTGCCAACAACCTCGGTAAAGGAGAAACCACTGATGCTGACTTTCCTCGTCGTCATGGTCCTGCTCGGTCTGATCGCCGGCGCGGTCGCGCGTCTGGTTCTTCCTGGCCCGGACCCGATCGGAATTCTCGGCACGATCGCCGTAGGTATCGTCGGGTCTTTCGTCGGGGGTTTCCTCGGCTACGTCCTGTTCAACAAGGACATTGGTGAGGGCGCGCTCCAGCCGTCCGGCATCATCGGTTCCATCATCGGCGCGATCATCGTGCTGGCGCTGTGGAGGGCCTTCAACGGCCGTGGCCTCTCCCGCACCTCGCACAGCCGTCGGTACGCCCGCCGGTAAGTAACGGCGAGCCGGCGACTGACAGCGGTTTGGCGCCTGACGACGGAAAAGGGCCGCTGCCCCGAGATCTCGGGGCAGCGGCCCTTTCGATGTCCGCCTACCGGCGGCTCACCTCGACGAGGGACGGTCAGGCGTGTGGCTGCCGTCCGCCTCGCGGGGGTTGGGAGCGGTCAGACCGGAGCCGTCGGTCGGGCCGGAGCCGTCGGTCGGGCCGGGGGTGTCGGTCGGGCCGGGGGTGTCGGTCGGGCTGGGGCCGTCACCCAGGCCGGAGCCGTCGGCCGGGGAGTGCTCGCCGGTCTCGCTGAACGCACGGGAACGCTCCTCGGCCTCGGCACTGCCGGCGAAGAGCCGGGCATCGGAGAGATCCTCCGGCTGGGCGGCCGTCGTGCCCGGCACGGTCCTGCCCCGCTCGGCCTCGCCGGCCCTGGCCTGGCCCAGGCCGGCCTTGCCCAGTTCGACGCGGTGCCCGTTGGAACGCGCGCCGCCCTGGACTCCGGCGCGGGCGCCGGCCGCCGTGGCGTCGATCTCGATCCGGGTACGCGGCAGCGCCGCCGCGTGGTTGTGCCGCAGCCAGTCGACCAGCGCCTCGCGGACATGGCAGCGCAGGTCGAAGACCGTCGGCCCGTCGTTCCCGCTCACCAGCACCCGGATCCGTACGTGGTCTCCGACCGCGTCGGTGACCTGCAGGACGCTGACCCGCCCGTCCCAGAGGTCGGTGCTCTCGACGATCCGGTGCATCTCGGTCCGCATGTCGGCTACGGGCACCGACCAGTCCAGGTCGAACTCCACCGCGCCGAGCACCGCGGACTCCCGGCGGGTCCAGTTCTGGAACGGGTTGGTGGTGAAGTAGGTCGACGGCAGGATCAGCCTCCGGTCGTCCCAGATGTGCACGACCACGTAGGTGAGGGTGATCTCCTCGATCCGGCCCCACTCGTCCTCGACGACCACCACGTCGTCGACCCGGATGGCGTCGGTGAAGGCGAGCTGCAGCCCGGCGAAGACGTTCGCCAGCGACGTCTGCGCCGCGAGCCCGGCGATGATGCCGACCACGCCCGCCGACGCCACGATGCTCGCGCCGGCGACCCGCACGCTCGGGAAGGTCATCAGCATCGAGGCGACCGCGATCACGGTGATCACGACGACGGTGATCCGGCGCAGCAGGATCACCTGGGTACGGATCCGCCGCGCGTGCCGGTTGTCGGCGACGTCCATCCGGTAGCGCGACAGCGCCAGGTCCTCCATGACGAACGCCAGCACGCCCACCACCCACGCGAGCGCGGCGATCTGCGCGAGGCCGAGCACGCGGATGGTGGCCGGCGTCCACGACTGCTCCACCGTCGCGTTCGCCGCGATGAGCAGCCCCAGAACGACGAGCGTCAGCCGGGCGGGCCGGCGCCCCCGTTCGGCGAGATCCTCCACAATCCGCGAGTGCCGGCCGATCCGCCGCAGGATCCGGTGTACGAGCAGGGACGCCAGGTAGCCGATGACGGCCGCCCCAGCCATGATCACGAGTACCGCGAGATCGGAATCCGTGCCATCCATGGTGTCCATGCTGGAGAACGGGTCGAGCGCAGTCCGGTCCGCCACGGGCAAAGCTCCTTCGAATCGGGTGCGTTTCCCGAACCCGTGCCCGTTTCGTTATGGTCTGACCAGGTGATGCCCTTCACAGCTTCGCTGACGGAGCACCGGCCCGGGGTGGCCGCCGCGGGCCTGGGGCCGGCTCGACCGGCGACGTCGATCGACGGCCTCACCGCGGTCAACCCGGCCGCCTCCCTCTCGGCCCCTCCCCCGGCCGCTCTCAGCCGTCCCCGGGCCCGCCCTTGGCCGCCCGCGGCCTCCAATTCTTGTCAAAAGTTCGTCCTGTTGCTTTAAAGCAGATAATCCCGCCATTTGGCGGTGACTATATGTCGGCTGGAAGTCATCTGTTTTACGGATTGTGCGCATCCAGTGAGGCATCATCGTTGTATGCCGTCGTATCCGGTTGGGTCAGCGCCAGGCGCCTTCGTGCCCGCCGAGGACGCCTCCGACCTGCGCGGTAGTCTTCCAAGCGCGGCCCTCCGCCGAGGCGTGGCGCACCGAATGCCGGAAGGCCGCGGGGGTAGCGGGAGTACTGGATGGTCCATGGGCCGTCTCAGGTCGACGGGTTCGCGCTCTTGTCTCCCGCGGGCCGGCATGTCGACAGGCCGGGAAAATCCAGGAGGGGCGAGCCGTGAACACGGTCAAGGTGAGGACGGTCGTCGAGGCGGACCTCTCCGCGCTCAGCCGGATCGACCGGCAGATCTTTGGCCGGCTCGCGTACCCCGAGTTCGTCCTTCGCCAGCTCTTCGACGTCCACCAGCAGGAGATCCTCGTCGCCGACGAGGCGGGCGAGCTGCTCGGGTACTCGATAGCCGTGCGTTCCGGGTCCGATGCCGAAACGGATCTCGCCCACTTCCTGGCCCTTGGGGTGGACGGCTCCCGCCGCTGCCAGGGTGTCGGCCGCCTGCTGGCGCTGGAAACACTCGAAAGTCTCTACCTTCGTGGTGTGCAGCGGGTGCGCCTCGCTGTGGCACGCGACAACCCGGTCGCGATACACCTCTACCGCTCACTGGGCTTCGAGCAGACTGCGGACGTCGACAGCTATTACGGAGCGGACGAGCCGCGCCTTCTGTTCGAACTCAACCTGGACCGGAATCCGCAGGGCGACGCGGACACGGTCCGTCACGTGCCGCGCTCTGCCACGCACTGACCGAAACGGCACCGACCCGTTCCTGGACGGGTAGCCGAGCCCGGTCTGTTCGGGAGCGCCAGGCGGACCACTGTTCTCCCACGCCCTTTCACCGCCGCCGCTCTGTGTCCGCCGCGGCGCCTGCTGCCGCGATGTTTGGCCGTGGGTGCGGGCCGTCCGCGGTCGGCTGTGGGCGGCCCGCCGCCACGCGGAGCGTGTGTACGCCTGCTCGTGGCCGCTCTTGCTGGCCCTCGGCCGCCGTCCGGCCCGACTGTGGCCCGGTTCAGAACAGTGACGCGCGCAATTCGTGGGAGCCGCTGTGCACGTAGAAGAAAATGAGAACCCGATGGGCAACGCCGGGCAGCGGTGGGACGAGTTCGATCCCGACCTGTACCACGCCCACAACTACGCCGTCCTGCGTGACGACGACCAGGAAATCCTCGAGGGCGTCCGGGATTTCTTCGCGACCTTCGCCGCGGCCGCGGCGACCGCCGCCGATCGCCCGCTCAACGGGCTGGACGTGGGCACCGGCAGTAACCTCTATCCGGCGCTGTCGATGCTGCCCTGGTGCGAGCGGATCACCCTGCGGGAGCATTCCGCCAGCAATGTCACGTGGCTGGAGAACGAGGTCCGGTCCTACGGCACCGCCTGGGACCCGTTCTGGAAGGTGCTGACCCAGGAACGGGCCTACCTCGGTGTGGATGACCCGCGCCGGGCGCTGGCGGAACGGGTGGTGGTCGAACAGGGAAGCGTCTTCGAGTTACCCCGCTCCAGGTGGGACATCGGCACGATGTTCTTCGTGGCGTGTTCCATCTCCGAGCAAAGGGAAGATTTTCACCGCGCCTCCAGGTGCTTCCTCGACGCGCTCATGCCCGGCGCGCCCTTCGCGATGGCATACATGGAGAATTCCAGAGGGTACGAGGTCGGCGAAATCCGCTTCCCGGCGGTCTCGTTGAAGATGGACTACATCGTCGAAAGCCTTGAGGCGACGGCGACCGATGTGAAGGCGGACCGGTTCGTCGGTGCCGAGATGCTGCGCGAGGGATACGAAAGCATGGTCCTCGTCCGCGGCCGCACGAGAAGACGGGAGCCGGACGGCTCCACCACGGCCGCGGACGCCTAGCGGGCCCGGACGTCGAGGAAGAAGGGGGACGGCGTTGGATATCCGACCTAGGCAGCTTCTGCTGGAGATGTGGGAGGCCGCCGCCGAGTACTCGTACCAGGGCAGCGGATGGAAGTTCAGCGGCCGGGCCGAGTCGAACTCCACCAGCGACGCAGAACAGCTGCTCTGCCTCATGTACCCGTCGTACCAGATGCCCGGGATGGAGATCGTAAAGCCGGACGAGACCGCCAAGGACGTGCGAGTGGCGCTGGAACGCATCGGTGATGCGCGCCAGATCCCGCAAGTGCTGGTGCGGGCGCTCAGTGAGTATCTCGAGCGGTATACGAACGAGCGGGGCGCGCCGGTCTTCTCCGGCGGTTCGTATTTTCAGCCGGTCGGCCAGGGCGAGCCACTCACCCCCGAGCAGCGTGCGTTGGAGATAGTCGACTCGTTCTCGATGTCCATCACGCTGTCACTCGCCATTCTCGGTTTCGTCCGCGAGTTCCGGCCGACGGTGCGGCGCGACGCGTTGCTCGCCGAGATGCGGGAGCTGGAGAAGGCCGCATCGCGTCGGCTGACCGCGTCGATGGTGGGAATTCTGCGTAGTTTCACGGTGCGGACCTTCGCGGCCTACTCCGAGGAGGGGCGGGCGTTGTGCGACCTGGTCAACACCGAAGGGAAGTCGACCGAGAAGGTCCTCGACGAGGTCCGCGACGCGCTGGTCCCGGCCCGTACCTCGTTGCGCGAGCTGAAACTCGGTGTGGAACTGTCCGCCGAAGCAGTGGACGACGACAGCGTGCTGTTCGAGTGCGGCTGGTCCTGGGGCATCATCCGGGATGCCCCCCCGGTCGACGCGGGCACGGGCGTCGTGGTCGACCAGTCCCCGGGTGTCGCTCAGGCGAAGCCCTCCCTGTACTTCACGGTGGTCGCACTCGACGGCATCTCCGACCTCTTCTCGGCGCGCACCCGACAGCTCGGCCTGATCAACCCGGATCAGGAGGGCCTGGTGGGTGCCCTCCAGCTGCGTTCGAACCTGGCGCAGCTCTACTGGTCGACCATCGCGCGCCTCGGCCGGTCCCGCTGGCCCGTCGAGGAGGTTCCCTGGCGGAGCGCGAACCCTGCGGATGAGGGGCCTGAGACGGACTACGACACCCTGCTCGCGGCCTCGATCACGATCGAGGCGCTGGCCACCGAGCGAGCCCGGGACGTCGACATCGCGCGTATCGCGGACGTCCTGGCGGAACTGGCCGTGCGGGGTCGGGTCACCAGGCGGGCGAGGCTGCGCGAGCCCGCGATCGAGCTGCACGTCCCGGGAGTACGGCTCCCGCTCACCGGCGCCGAGGACCTCGGGCCGGCTATGGAGTGGCCGGTGGCGGACTTCTCGACCGCGTTGCTCAAGCGGGTGGCGCGGACCGCGGCCGTCACTCGTGACAGCGCGCTGCGAGATCGGTTGGTCGGCCTTGCGGACGAGATCTGGGACCGTCACGTGCGGCTCCGTCAGCTTTCCGACGGTCCCGGCGCCGGGCTGTGGGACGACATCAGCCTGTTCAAGCTGTCGCCAACGGACAAGGGGCCGTCCTGGTACTTCACCGAGCGGGTGATGGAGGCGCTCGTCACCGTCGCGGCGGTCTCCGTCGCGCGTCCGTACAGCGCCCGGCTGGCCGACCTGGCGCTGGACATGCTCGCCGAGGCCGACCACCTGCACACAGCCGAGCTGCTGCGGGAGTCTCCGACATCCACCGTCCCGGCCAGAACCCAGCTGCACGGCATTGGGGCGAACCTGCAGCGGGCGCGTGAGCTGCGTGAACGCCAGCCGGCGACGTCGATCGCGATCGTGCAGGCGGCGCTGCGCGATCTCGACGCGCTCGCCATGGCCCGGCGAGCCTGAGGGCCCGGCTCCGATGATCATATTTGCGACGTCCGACAAAGGCGGCACCGGTCGCTCCGTGACGAGCTGCAACGTCGCCTATCGACGCGCGATGCAGGGCAGCGACGTCTGCTATCTCGACTTCGACTTCGGCTCGCCTACCGCGGGCGCCATCTTCGGTGTGGAGGCGGCAGGGCAGGGCACGGCTACCGGCGGCGGGCTGCACGAATACCTCGCCGGGCGGACGGCCGAAGTGGACCAGCTGGACGTCTGGGGGCAGTCGGAGCTGGGCGGGCCGCGGGCAAGACCGCTCGGAGCCGGCAGGCTCACCCTGCTGCCGGGTGACTCCGGCGGTGGGGAGTTCCCCGTCGACGCGACCATGGCCCGGCGGTGCAGCGATCTGTTCCTGCGCCTCGACGAGGAGTTCGAGCTCACCCTCGTCGACCTCAGCGCCGGCCGGTCGTACGCGACGGAGCTGGTGCTGCGTGCCACGGCCGACCCGGCGCTCGCTGAGAAGACCGCGCGCTGGCTGGTGTTCCACCGGTGGACGCGCCAGCACATCGTCGCCGCCGCCGGCCTGGTGTTCGGCCCGCACGGCATCCTCGAGACGGGGATGGATCGCGGGCACAGGCGCCGCGAGCTGGAGGACACCATCCGGTTCGTCCGCACCGCCGTGCTCGAACCAGACTCACCACAGTTGGCCGTCCTGCGGGCGGAACAGTCGGTGTGGCTGCAGTCGTACAACACCGACCTGCAGAAGCTGGCGGCGAAGCTGCGCCTCGGCCGCAGCGTAATGCTCGGCTCGATCCCGCTCGACCCGGTCCTGCAGTGGCGTGAGCAGATCATCGTCGAGGACGACATCTCGACCACGCGGATCGCCAACGAGGAGACCGGACAGGCGTTCGAGGACCTCGCCAAGCGCCTGACAGACGACAGCGCGTGGGAGGGGCTCTGACACACGTGGAACCATTCTCCGGCGGGCCGACGACCGTGCCCGGGTCCGCGGTGTTCCGTGAGACGAGCGCCGTCGAGCGCACCGTGGAGGTCCCGCTGGCCCATCTGTCGGTGGAACTCGGCCATTTCTACCCGGAAGACCTGGCGGGCGGCGCCGGCGTACTGGCGGAGCATTTCCGGCGGATAGCGCCGTGGGTGGACCGGCCGCGGCTGGGCTCGCTCGCCGGCGGCGCGGATGGCGCCGCCCGTGCTGGCCGGGCCCCCCGGGTGAGCACCTGCCTGCTCGTCGACGACTACTCCGACCAGGGGAAGATGCCGCCGCCGGCAGCAGTGGTGCCACAGCTGCTCGCCGCCGCGCGAGCCCAGGACATCGTCATCGACTACATCGCGCGGGAGTCGGCGTGCGCCGCCGCCGAGAACGTACCGTTGGCGCGCATCGTCGAGGGAGCGCTCGTCGCGGACCCGCCCTACGGGGCGAACGGCTCGCGTCCGACGCTGAACGAGACTGGCTGGCTGTGTAACGGAGCCCGCTCGCCGTCCACCACCGGGACAAGGGCGATGGGAGTCGCGGAGCCTTGGCAGCCGCCGACGGAAAACGGCTCGCGCCGCCACTCGGTCTTCCTCGATGTGGAGCTGTGGAGCGAACACCGCGGGCACCATGCCTGGTCGTGCGCCTTTCTGGCGGCGGTGTGGCAGCTCCTGCGACTGGGCCTGCTGCGGGCCGGTGGCGAGACGGTGGTCCGCCCGGTGACGGTCGATCCCGCGGACCTGCCGGACCGCTGGGCCGACTTCCCATCGATCGGCCGCCTAACCCCGGCCCCTGCGCCTTTCTGCGCCTACCGGACCTTCTCCGTGCTCGATACCGGCTACCTTCCGGTCGAGCACGCCGTGCGGGTGATCCTCGGCCAGGTGGGGGTCGACTCGGCAGCGCTCTCGGCCACGGAACGTCGTGCGGGAGCCGAGGGCATCGCGCTGCCGCCTGAGCCCGCGGACCGTCTTTCCTACTTTTTTCTGGGCCGTTGATGGCCGTTCCGAAGGCGACGGCTGTTCCGAGGGCGCCCAAGGCGCGCGAGCCCGCCGAAGAGCTGGACATGTTGGTCGGCGAGGTCCGTACCACCCTGCTGCAGAACTCCCACCGCGTCGGCGCCACCACCGTCGCCGCGCTGCTGGACATCGTGCCGGGAGGCCGGGTCCGCAGCGCTACCAGGCCCGTCGCCCATGCGTTCTCGCCCGACGTACGGGTGGGCGTGCACTGCCCGCTCGCCACCATCTCGGGCACCAGAGCAGACGGTGCGGGAACGGCCGTGGCCCGAGCGTCCGTCACCGGGGGCACAGTCCTGCAGGCCTCCACCCGGGCCAGGCTCACCCGAGCCGCGGGCGAGCGCAGACTGCCGTGGTCGCACTATGTGGCGAACCCGGGGATAATCGAGGTCGCCGGGCGCACTGACACGGACGACCTGGCTGCGGGATTCCTGACAACACAGACCCGGGCATCCCTCGATCTCGGCGCGGTCAGCAGCCGATTGCTCAGCCGCGTTCAGCGCAGGCCGGGTATCGACCGAGTCACCTCGTTGCGGGCGCGCCGAACGCAACTACGATTCGCCGTCACCTGGCGGTCTTCTGATTCGGCCGTGCTGCCACAATTATTGGGTGCGCAGCGGAGGATTTCCGATTTCCCCTCGGTCCCCACCGGGTCGGCGGAGTCGTTTCACCGGAACAGCGAGCCGGCTGCTTCCGTCTCACCGGTGAGCGTCGAGTTCACCATCCAGGATGAAACGCTGCGTACGCTGCGGCTGCGGCTCGGGAGATGCGATCCGTCCGACGTCGTGGCCGCGTGCGAGGACCTCGCCCTTCACGACTGGCTGCTTTCCACGGTGGAGTCTCTGCTCGATAACAGTCGGATCGGGGTTGATTCCGCCCAGGAGGTGGTGCGGCGCTTCCGTCCGGTGATCGATCACCTGCTCCACCTGTGGATGCCCGGGGCGAGGGTCGCCGAGGAGCTGGCCGAGGTGTGGGCCGCGCTGGAAAGACGTCCCGGCTTCTCGCGGGAGTGGTCCAGCCTGGTCGGGCGGATCAGGGATCAGCTCGCGCTGGCAGGACTCGAGTCGTCGTCGAGCCTGTCCGCCTTGGCACGGGTCGCGGGCGTCTGCCAGGCGGGAGCTGAGGAGGACTCCGTCGGCGCGTGACCGACGGTCGAACAGGGGGAGGTGCAGGTGAGCGCGGCGTTCGGATGGTTCGGCTTGGCGGTCGCCGTCGGGGGCGCCGTGTTTCTACCGGGTTTTCTGCTCGGTGGGGAGATCGCCTGGGTGGCCATTCTTGCTGTCCATCCAGGCGGCGTCGTACCTGTAGCGCAGCGTAAGGATTTTTCATGCTCAGGTGCGTGCCGGGGTGGAGGTTTGGGCGGTTGACGTGGGCGGGGTGGCGGAGCCGTCCGGCGCGGAAATTCCGGGCCCGATTCCGGACAATTTCATGTTTTTTGATGAAGAAGTGAGTTGTGGGGGCAGCGGTGTCGAAGGCTTGACAATGAAGATCCGCTCCAATCCAATTAATGTGCGGGAACGATCGACTCAGTCCTCCCGTCTCTGGGATGCCGCTATCAGTCTCGATCATTTTGGGTGCTCCTCGCCGGACTAGAAGCCAGCTCCTCCTGGATTTCGGGCGGACACCGGCCGAGGAAGGCGTTCGCTGGAGCTTCGGAAACACTCCTACGGCGTGTTGAGAGGAAGGGAAGAGTGTCTGTGGTCAGGATAATCAGGCAGGTTGCGGTGGCGGTCGCGACCGGCGGTGCTACTTTTCTGCTGAGCTATTTACTCGACGGAGAGATGACCTGGACAATGATGCTCTCCGTCTTCATCGGCGGTGTCGTCCTTGTCGTTCAGCACCTGGTAGACGTCGAGAGTAAAGTGGAGGCGGCCGCGGACGCGCAGGCCGAGCGCCTTTCGGGGTTCGAGCGGCGGCTGGACCGGGTCGACCGCGGCGTACGCCTGCTGGAGTCGCTGGAGAGCTCGGCCGTCGAGGCGGCTGTCCCCGGAGCGCGGCCCATCAGCGGGCTGGTCGAGCGGTCCGCGAAGTTCGTTCCCCCGTCGCCCGTTCTGGGCCGGCTCGTGGCCGAGGAGATCCGGGCCATGAACGAGCTTCTTCGCGGCCTCGAGGGCGATTCCGCGACCTGTCAGGGAGAGGACCGCGACTGGATCCTGGCGCTCACCCGGGGAGCCCAGCGGACGATCTCGGCGACCAGCACCACCGCTGCCGACGGTGGGCGACGCAGTTTCAGCGACGGATTCTGGAAGAGTGAGCTGGGCCGCGCGTATCTTGCGGCGCAGCGGGAGGCAGTGGGTCGCGGCGTTAGCGTCCGGCGGGTTTTCATCCTCAACAGCGAGAAGATCCGGCGCAATTCGGATTTCGTCAAGATCTGTGAGGATCAGCGTAACGCGGGAATCATCGTGCACAGTGTCGTGGTGCCCGGCGGCGACCAGCTCGGCAGCGGCGGGACGGGCTGGCGCAAGACGTTCCGTGACTTCATTCTCTTCGATGACGAGGTCAGTTACGAGGTGGAGGTCGGTGCCCTGCAGGGCGCCAGCATCACGAGCACCCACCTGAAGTTCGACCGGACGCGCATCGGTGAGCGCATCGCGCTGTTCAACGAGATCTGGGCCGAGGCGCAGGCGGCCGCGGCCGCGGACGAGGCCGCCCGGCGTTCGGCGAGCTGACGTCGACCGGGGCAGGCAATCCGCCAATCCGCTCAGGCGAGTACGCGGGGCGCGGGGTTGCCGGGTGGGAGGAAGCGGTGCATGACGTAGAGGTCCACGTCGCCGTGCCACGGGTGGCGGTACGCGGCGGGCAGGGTGCCGATCACCCGGAACGCCAGTGATCTCCACAGGGCCACCAGCCGGGTGTTCGCGGCGACCACCGAGTTGAGCTGCATCGCCCGGTAGCCGAGGTCGGCGGCGTAGTCGACCATGCCCTCGGCGGCGGCCCGGCCGACCCCGCGGCTGCTGGCCAGGTCGGTCCCGTAGCCGCCGGGGCCGAACGCGCCCCCGCCGAAGTTGACCACGGCCGGGTCGACCAGCAGCTGGGCCAGCGCGACATGGTCGCCCAGGGCCGGCTGGCTGGGGGTGAGCAGCGCTGTCGCGACGATGCGGGTCGAACCGGGGCCGTCCTCGACCTCCATCACCAGCACGTGCGCGGGTGCCGGCAACATCCACAGGCCTCGCGCGCTCCGCTCGTCGGTGCCCGGCGCCCACATGCACGTCTCACCCTCGGCGACGACGGCCTCCCAGACCGGCCAGATGGCCGGCCAGTCGCCATCCGCTGCCTGACGTGTCCGCACATACCGATCCTGCCCGCGAACGCCCGGAAATGGGGCGTCAGCTCTCCGCGGGGGTAGCGCGTTCGACTGAGAATCCCGTGCATCCGCCCACACCGTCGACGTCGCCTTCGATGCGGTCGGGTGTGCCGGCCCTCGGGGTGCCCGTGAGATTCACCATCTCGTAGCCGGCGGGGCGGCTGACCCATTCGTGGCCGGCGAGCAATATCCGACCGCCCTGAACGGACCCGGTCATGGTGAACGAGCCACGGGGAACAGCGGGGTTCTCCGGCAGCGGGTAGAAGTCGAAGACGGCGGTGAGCGCGGCCAGGTCGGTCCCCGCGATCCGCAGCGACAGACCGGTGGCTCCCTGAGCGCAGGCGTAGCTTCCGCGCCACGTCCCGTCGACCGCCACCCCGTCGGCCGCTGCTCCGGCGACAACCGGGGCGCTCGCGGACGGCGGGGCCGAGGCCGCCGCGCCGGCGCCGGCGCCGGCGTTGCCACGGTGCTCCGTGCCCGGCACGGTGGACGGGGTTCCGCCGCCGCCGGGCAGCGTGGCGGGACTGCCGGGTGCCGGCGCCGCCGCCGCGCCGACGGGGCCACCGGCCCCGGGCGTGGCGTTCCCACCGCCGCAGCCGGTCAGGGCGAATGTGAGACCGGCGAACAGAACGACCGCCGGCGATCCCGTATTTCGAAGGCTTCTCGACCCGCGTCGCATTCGGAGTACCTCCCATTCGCCGGTGCCGCCGTCACCGGTCGTCCGGATGAGCCGTTTTCCGGAGCGCCGAACGATCCGCGATGTGGCTGTCGTATCCCCGACGCTGCGTCGCGCGGCGGTACCGCGCCGGACCGGCCGCGTCAGGGCACTACGATTGTGGTCGACGCCGGTCGGCGGGCAGCACGGAGGGCCCGCGTGGGCGTCGGAATGCATCAGGCACCGGCATACGATGCACGAGCCGGACGGGGGAGTCCATGGCCAGGTCCTTTTCCGAATCCGAGCTAGTTGAACTGGCGACGGTCTACCACGAGAAGCGTTCCGCCAGATCACTGCTGGAGCGCGCGGGTATCGACCCCGGAAGCCATCCCAGCTGGGACAGCCTCACCTCCCTGGACTTCTGGCGGGCGGTGGGTGCGCAGGTCACGTCGGGCTGGGGCGGGTCGGACACCGCCGACCGAATCCTGGCCGCCGCGGCCAGGGATTATGTCGGCAACGACGTCTTCCGCCGGCCGGCCGGCGGCCCGCCGCACGGCTCCCCGGTCCCGGCTTCGGCCCCAGCCCCGGTTTCGGCCGCGGCCGGGAGCGCCGCCGCTGTGTCGGGCGCCTCCGCCGGGGGTGGCCGGGCCGCCGAGCCCTTCGGGAGATCCGGCCCGCCCGGCTCACCCGATCCGCTCTCCGTCCTGGGGACGATTGTCGTGGTCGACGCGGTGGGGTTCAGCAAGAACGGGGCGCTCGTCCATCTGGAGTGGCGCAAGGGCATCAGCGCCATCACGGCACGGGCTGCCGCTGCCGTCGGTATCCCGCCAGGTCTCATGCACTTCAACGACCGCGGCGACGGATTCATGCTGATCATCGACGGCCGGGTACCCCCTGAGACGGTGGTCGCCGACTTCACCCGGGAGCTGGGGATCGCCCTCGGCGAGTACAACCGCACACGCAACAGCGCCGGCCGGATCCGGCTGCGCATCGCGATGCACGAGGGCCGGGCGTTCGTGGACGGCACGGGCCTCACCGGCACGCCCGCGATCGTCGCGGCGAGACTGGTCGACGCCGAGGAGTTGCGCGACGTCCTCCGGAGGTCCGACGGCCCGGACAGCGCCCTGATCGTCTCGGATGTGCTCTACCAGTCCACGGTCATCGAGCGGCTGCGCGGGCTCGACCCGGAGGACTTCGTCCGGGTCGCGGTCACGATGGCGAAGTACGACGGTGTCGCGTGGATCGCGGGACGCGAGAACGCCGACGCTGCTCAGCCGGGCGGTTCGGGCGAAACCGCCCGGACGGCGCCCGAGTCGCTATCCGCACCCTCGCCGGCGACCGGCAGGTGGGACTTCCTGATCTCGTGCACGGCCGCCGACGAGGACTGGGGCCAGTGGATCGCCCATCAGCTCAAGACCGCGAAGTACGAGGTGCACCTGGACGCCTTCGACATGGTGGCGGGCAGGGGACGCGTCGCGGAGTGGCACGACGCGGTCCGGTACTCGACCCGGACGATCGCGGTGCTGAGCGAGAACTACCTGACCGCGGCCAGGGAGATCCAGGCCCAGTGGCAGGCGGCCTGGGAGGGCGATGGCACCGGCGCCGGGAACAACTCGGCCGGCGACGGAGGCGGCAAGGGCGGGGAAGGCGGGGTCGAGCGTCGGTTGATCCCGGTGGTGGTCCGGCCGTGCTACCCGGACGGCCTGCTCAAGGGCATCACGCCGATCGACCTGACCAGACTGCGGGACGACCGGGATGCCGCCCGCGACCATCTTCTGGAGGAGGTCGCGGCCTCGCTGAGCGGGCGGCGCAGGCGCTCGGAGGACCCGCCCCCGTTCCCGGGAGAAAGCTGACCGTTCCGGGTGGTGCTGACCACCGGTTCCGGGTGGTTCAGTGCCAGCCGAGTTCGTCCAGGCGGTCGTCGCCTATACCGAAGTGGTGCGCGATCTCGTGGATGACGGTGATCCGCACCTCACGCACGACGTCCGCCTCCGTGGCGCTCATGGCGCAGATCGGATTGCGGTAGATCGTGATGCGGTCGGGGAGCACGCCGCTGTACCAGTCGCCCCGCTCGGTGAGGGGGATTCCCTCGTAGAGGCCCAGCAGGCCGTCCGCGGAGTCGTCCTCGACGAGGACGGCGACGTTGCGCATCCGTCGTCCCAGCTCGGGCGGCAGGCTGTCCAACGCGGCGACGACCAGTTCCTCGAACCGCTCCGGGCTGACGGTGACCACGGCTCCCATCCTGCCGTGCCGGCACGGTGCCGCCGGCGCGGCAGGACGGCCGGGTGTCAGGAGAGTGCGACCAGGGCGCCGAGGGCGAATCCCACGGCGGCGAGCCAGACCAGGGTCGGCAGCGCGCGCAGCCAACCGCCCAGGGCGGGCCTCGGCGCGGCCCCGCCACCAGCTCCAGCCCCGCCACCAGCGCCAGCGCTGGCCCCGGCGGAACCGGCCCCGGCACCCGCTGGTTCAGGCGTCCGAGCGGCCGGGACGGGCGGGGCGGCCTGCCCGGGGACCGGCCGGCGGCCCTGCCCGGCCAGCATGGTCTCGGCATCGGCGTTGTCGAGCTTCGGCCGCGGCGCCGCGGCCGGCGGGCGCTGGACCGGCCGGAACGCCCGGAGCAGGACCTCCGGACCACTCAGCCCGCCCAGCCGGATGCGGATCTCGCCGTCGACGGCGAACTGCTTCGCCCGCGCCCCCTCGCTCCAGACGCCGTTGGTGCTCAGGTCACGCGCCGTCCAGCCGTCCGGGCCCGGGGCGAGCTCGACGTGCCGGCGGGAGACCTTCGTGTCCTGGACGGTGATGTCCGCCTCGCGGCTGCGGCCGATCACGTAGGACCGGTCCGGGGTCAGCTCGACCGTTCCCGTGGCCGTGGTCACCCGGATGGTGCTCAGGTCCATGTTCTCCCCCTTCTCAGCCGCGGAAGACGGCGTCGTCGCGCACGGTCACCGGGATCGGCGCGAGCGGCTCGCCGGCCGGCCCGGCGACGGGAGCACCGGTCTGCGCGTCGAACTTGCTGCCGTGACACGGGCAGATGATCTTCCCCTGCTCGACCGAGCTGACGTTGCAGCCCTGGTGCGTGCAGACGGATGTGAACGCCTTGACGCCGTTCCCGCCGTCCCGGGTCAGGACCATGCTGGCGTCCTCGAGGACCAGGCCGCCGTTCGCGGGGATGTCGGCGAGGTTGGCCAGTGGCGTCGCGGTGTCGCCCCCGCCCGCGGCTGTCCCCGCCGCGTTGGCCTCGGCGGCGGGTGGCTTGGGGTCGGCCGCGCTACTGCCCGAGGCCACCACATAGCCGGCGGCGGCACCCGCCGCGGTCACGATGAGGCCGGGTACGACCACGCGCCGGGTCGGAGCTTCCTGCGTCATGCCGGCCTTCCTCAGAATTTCGGGATGTCGGTACGGGTGAAAAACCACAGCGACGCGCTCAGCCAGAGCACGACGAGGGAGAGGAGAACCGCCGATCCCAGTACCGGCAGTGCCCATCCCGGGAGTTTTCGCGTCCGCAGGCCGAGCATTTTCGCCGCGTAGGCGCCGTAGAAGACACATCCCGCGAGGCTGTGCACGAGCACGCGAGAATCGCTGCTGGCGAATCCGAGGGCCCAGATGCAGTGGAACGCGACGGGCAGCGTCAGCACGAACGCGACCGTGCCGCTCCAGCGGTGTACGGGCGCCGTCCAGCCGGGTGCCCGGCCGGCTCCGGGCAGCCGCCCCCACATCCACAGGGCGGTCGTGAGCTGGACGAACAGGAGGATGGCCGCGGCCGTGGTGAGCCAGGCCTTCATCGGCAGCATGCCGGAGAAACCCAGGGTGAACAGCGGCCGACGGGCGGGGTCGTGGGTCTTCGAGTAGACCGCCAGCGCCAGTGTGACCGCCACTCCGGTCAACAACGCGACGGCGATACCGAGCCCCGCCGAAGGCGCGCGTGTGCTATCCGGAGCCGTATTCGAACCGGAACTTTCTGTACCCAGTGCCATCCGCCCCCCGTTCGCCAACATTCCCGCTCGGCGCACTATGCAGCAAAAAGGGGGGTGCGGTCTAGCTTCGTCGCTCGGCTGACAGCCCGCCGACGGAACGGCGCCGTCGCGGCGGAAAGCGGAATGAGGTTTCCGGAAGGGTCCGGAGACGCGGGCCGAGCGGCTGGCCGGTGGTGCCGACAGGCGAGGCGGTGGGCGGCGGTGCCGACAGGCGACCGGAACGGTCTGCGGCTGCGGCTGCGGGTGACGTGCTCGTGTGCGCGGGTGTGCCGCGCTTGCATACGGGGCGGGAAGGTCCTCCCGGCCGGACGGGCCGATCCGGCCCTTCCGACCCGTCCGGCGGACGTCACGCTCGGGTCGTGACCTTCCGATGCTGACCGAGGGACCGGGAGCGGACCTCCGGGGGAGCCCGGGTGCCCTGCCCCGCCCTACCGCGGGCGGCCGGCGTCAGTGCAGCGGACCCTGGCAGTCCTTGCACCGCTCGCTGAGGATCGACAGGAGCTCGACCGCCTTGATCGAGGCGTCCCGCACCTTGGCGAGGTCCTGCGAGGAGTTCAACCGGAGCAGCGCGGACTCCGCGCCGTCGGTCGCACCCTCGCTGAGCGCGTCGACGATCTCCGCCGCCGGGGTGCCGTACTGGTACAGGAGAACCTGCTTGTCCTGGTAGGACGGCAGCTCGGCGGGGAGGTGGCCGAGGCCCACTCCCGCGAGTTTCCGGCTGAGGATCTGCCGTACATTGGTGCCGAGCCGGCCGTAGCCGCCGATCTCGCGCAGGACTGCCATGTCGATCCGATAGACACCGTTGTTGCCGACGACCGCGGTGCGCAGTTCTTCCCATGTGATGGGCGAGCCGGTCCAGGCGTCGACGGCCTGAGCTTCCGTCACTTCCTACCGTCCTGGCTTTCGGTACCGCTGCTGATGGGACCGAGCTGTTTGCTGGGTGCTGTTTGCCGGGTGTTGACCGGTGCTTTTATCCCGTGTGCGCGAGGCAACGCTATCCGACCTCTCGCACCTGGTCCAGGCAGGACCGGCACGGGTGGTTTCGGAAACGTAAAGGCCTGGCCGGCCCGCTTCCGGGGGAGCCCTGCCGAGGGTGCTCGGGAGGGGCCCGCGACCCCCGTTACCCGCAATTAGGACGATAGTCCGCCGCGAACGCGGACGAATCTGGTGGTAGAGTTCCGCAAACGCGGATATGTATGGCCTTGCCGGGCGCAGGTGCGGGGGTGACCGAGTACTCAGGGCCCGCGATTCGGTGTTGTACGTCACACCAGAGCCGGTATATCGGGGGCGGTCACCAGGGAGGACACTCCTGATTAACGGCCCGCTGACCCGGCTGAAACCGAATCGGCCGCCGAGTGGGGGTGCCCCCGGTGGGCCTGTGCCGCGCTTTCCGCCGCGGCCCGTGCCGCCGCACGTGCAGGTCGCGGGGCGGCCCAGGAATCGCATCAAAAACTTATCCTCGGAATTATCCTTCAGGCTTTCCTGAGTGGTGAGGTAGCACCCCGTGGGGTCGATTTCTTGTTAACGGAGCGGTTACCGACGTACATGCGTCCGAAATGAATCCCTCCTACGGTTTCTACATATCGCGGCAAGCCGGGAGGGCGAGCTACCAGCGCCCAGTCGGTTCGCGGGGCCACGACCGCAACCGATTTCCGAACCGCGGGACGCACTGCACGAAACCGTGCGTGCGTACGCAGCTCCAGGAGGAGAATGCAATGCGCCAGATCGCGTTCTACGGCAAGGGTGGTATTGGCAAGTCCACCACCCAGCAGAACACCATGGCTGCCATGGCCGAGATGGGCCGTCGCGTCATGATCGTCGGCTGCGACCCCAAGGCTGACTCGACCCGCCTCATCCTGCACTCGAAGGCCCAGACGTCCGTCATCCAGCTCGCGGCGGAGAAGGGCTCGGTCGAGGACCTGGAGCTGGACGAGGTCCTGGTCGAGGGCCAGTGGGGCATCAAGTGCGTCGAGTCCGGTGGCCCGGAGCCGGGCGTGGGCTGCGCCGGCCGTGGCGTCATCACCTCCATCACCTACCTGGAGGAGGCCGGCGCCTACGAGAACCTCGACTTCGTCACCTACGACGTCCTCGGCGACGTTGTCTGCGGTGGCTTCGCGATGCCGATCCGCCAGGGCAAGGCCCAGGAGATCTACATCGTGACCTCCGGCGAGATGATGGCGATGTACGCGGCGAACAACATCGCCCGCGGTGTCCTCAAGTACGCGCACTCCGGCGGTGTCCGCCTCGGTGGGCTCATCTGCAACAGCCGTAACACCGACCGCGAGGACGAGCTGATCATCGAGCTCGCCCGCCGTCTCAACACCCAGATGATCCACTTCATCCCGCGTAACAACGTCGTGCAGCACGCCGAGCTGCGCCGGATGACGGTCATCGAGTACGACCCCGAGAACAGCCAGGCCAACGAGTACCGCCAGCTGGCCAAGAAGATCGACGAGAACGACATGAAGACCATCCCCACCCCGATCAGCATGGACGAGCTCGAGGAACTGCTGATCGAGTTCGGGATCATGGAGCAGGAAGACGAGTCGATCATCGGCCAGAAGGCCAACGCGACCGTCGCCTGAGGCTCCGGCCACCTGCTCTGACACTGTCGAGGATGAGGTCCCGATCATGACGACGACTCCGGCTCCGCAGCGGGCCGAGACCGAGGCGATGATCGCCGAGGTCCTGGAGCAGTACCCCCAGAAGGCGGCCAAGTTCCGCGCCAAGCACCTCAAGGCCAACGACCCCGAGGGGTCGAAGGAGTGCGAGGTCAAGTCCAACATCAAGTCCCGCCCCGGGGTCATGACGATCCGTGGCTGTGCCTACGCCGGTTCCAAGGGCGTGGTGTGGGGCCCGGTGAAGGACCTGGTCACGATCAGCCACGGCCCGGTCGGCTGCGGCCAGTACTCCTGGGCCACCCGGCGCAACTACGCCCGCGGTCCGTGGGGTGTCACCAACTTCACCGCGATGCAGATCACCACGGACTTCCAGGAGAAGGACATCGTCTTCGGCGGTGACCCCAAGCTGGAGCAGGTCTGCGACGAGATCAACGAGCTCTTCCCGCTGGCCAAGGGCATCTCGGTCCAGTCCGAGTGCCCGATCGGTCTGATCGGCGACGACATCGAGGCGGTTTCCCGCACGGCGTCGAAGAAGCTTGGCAAGCCGGTCATCCCGGTCCGCTGTGAGGGCTTCCGCGGGGTGAGCCAGTCGCTCGGCCACCACATCGCCAACGACGCGGTCCGCGACCACGTTCTCGGCACCGGCGGCGAGTCCTTCAAGGAGACCCCGTACGACGTCGCGCTCATCGGCGACTACAACATCGGCGGCGACGCCTGGGCGTCCCGGCGGATCCTCGAGGACATGGGCCTGCGCGTCATCGCCCAGTGGTCCGGCGACGGCACGCTGAACGAGATGGCCTCGACGCACCTGTCGAAGCTGAACCTGATCCACTGCTACCGCTCCATGAACTACATCTGCACCACCATGGAGGAGCGTTACGGCACTCCGTGGATCGAGTTCAACTTCTTCGGGCCGACCAAGATCGTCAACTCGATGCGGGCCATCGCGGCCAAGTTCGACGAGACGATCCAGGCGAAGACCGAGGCCGCGATCGCGCGTTACCAGAAGCGCTTCGACGAGATCACGGCGGCGTTCAAGCCGCGCCTCGACGGCAAGCGCGTCATGCTCGCTGTCGGCGGCCTGCGTCCCCGTCACACCATCGGCGCCTACGAGGACCTCGGCATGGAGGTCGTCGGCACCGGTTACGAGTTCGCGCACAAGGACGACTACACCCGCACGTACGCCGAGCTCAAGGAAGGCGTCGTGCTCTACGACGACCCGACGGCGTTCGAGCTGGAGGAGTTCGCCAAGCGGCTCAAGCCGGACCTCATGGGTGCGGGCGTCAAGGAGAAGTACGTCTTCCACAAGATGGGCATCCCCTTCCGCCAGATGCACTCCTGGGACTACTCCGGGCCGTACCACGGCGTCGACGGCTTCGCGGTCTTCGCCCGCGACATGGACATCGCGATCAACAGCCCGACCTGGGACCTCATGGAGACCCCCTGGTCGAAGGCCGGAGAGGTGTTCTGACCGGATTTTCCGGTCTCCGCCGGCGATCGCCGGCGGCCATCAGTCACGGTAGAAAGGAGGATGTCCGGTGACGACGACTCCCGAGACAGGCAGTTCCATTCCGTTGCGGGTCCTCGACCACAGCGAGCTGTTCAAGGACGAGGTCTACCAGAAGCAGTTCGAGGGAAAGACCGAGTTCGAGAACGGCAGTGACTCCGCCGAGGTTGCCCGCGTCCTCGAGTGGACCCGCGGCTGGGAGTACCGGGAGAAGAACTTCGCCCGGGAGGCGCTGACCGTCAACCCGGCGAAGGCCTGCCAGCCGCTCGGTGCGGTGCTCGCGGGCCTCGGGTTCCAGGGCACGCTGCCGCTCGTGCACGGTTCGCAGGGCTGCGTCGCGTACTTCCGCAGCCACTTCGCTCGGCACTTCAAGGAGCCCGTCCCCGCGGCATCCACGTCGATGACCGAGGACGCGGCGGTCTTCGGCGGCCTGAACAACCTGGTCGAGGCGCTGGAGAACGCGACCAGCCTGTACAAGCCGAAGATGGTCGCGGTCAGCACCACCTGCATGGCCGAGGTCATCGGTGAGGACCTCTTCGCCTACATCGGCGCGGCCAAGGAGAAGGAGGTGATCTCCACCGACTACCCGGTTCCCTACGCCCACACCCCGAGCTTCGTGGGCTCGCACATCACCGGGTACGACAGCATGCTCAAGGGAATCCTTGAGAACCTGACGAAGTCGGCGGACGCGACGGAGCCGAAGGCTGGTGGGAAGCCCCGGCTGAACATCATCCCCGGTTTCGAGACCTACACCGGTAACCTCCGCGAGTACCGGCGCGTGCTCGAGCTCATGGGCGTGGACCCGCTGATCCTCGGCGACCACGCCGACTCGCTCGACTCGCCGGCCGACGGGGAGTACGACCTCTACCCCGGTGGCACGCCGCTGGCCGAGGCGGCGAAGGCGAAGTTCAGCCGCGCCACCGTGCTGCTGCAGGAGTCCGCCACCCGCAAGACCACCGAGCTGATCCGGGACGTGTGGAAGCAGGACACGCTGGTGCTGGAGACCCCGATCGGGGTCCGCGGCACCGACCAGTTCCTGACCGAGATCGCCCGGCTGGCGGGCGTCGAGATCCCGGCCGAGCTCACCGTCGAGCGCGGCCGTCTCGTTGACGCCCTGACGGACTCGCACGCCTACCTCCACGGCAAGAGGGTCGCCATCGCCGGCGACCCGGACCTCGTCGTGGCGCTGACCCGCTTCGTGCTCGAGCTCGGCATGATCCCGGTGCACGTGCTCAGCACGAACGCCGACACCACCTTCAAGGCCCGCATGGAGAAGGTGCTCTCGGCGAGCAAGTTCGGCGAGGCGGCCACCGTCTGGCCGGAGAAGGACCTGTGGCACCTGCGGTCGCTGGTCTTCACCGAGCCGGTCGACCTGCTCATCGGCAGCACCTACCTGAAGTACATCTCCCGGGAGGCGAACGTTCCGCTGGTGCGGGTCGGGTTCCCGATCTTCGACCGGCACCACCTGCACCGCTTCCCGATCGTCGGTTACACCGGCGGGCTGCACCTGCTCACGCAGCTCGTGAACACCGTGCTGGACGAGCTTGACCGGACCAGCCCGGACCATAGCTACGACGCCGTGCGCTAGGCCCCGTCCGGGGGACGCCTCCTGAGCGTCCGGTGTCCCCCGGGCGGCGCGCACGGCCTTCCCAGTGGTCGGCCGGCTGGCGGCCCCGCGCCCCCGCTCCGCCGGGGCCCCCGCCCGCGCGCTGGGACCGCGCCCCCCGCGCCGCGGAGGCAGGTGCCCCGCCACTGCCGGGGCCGGCGCCCCAGCCGGCCGGCCACCATCCCACCGGCACCACCCACCGGCACCACCCGCCAGCACCACCCCGGTTCAGAAGAACTGCTGGTCCATCGAACGGCCCGCTCACCCAGCTCACCGAGGGGACGACCCTCCCTAAGCCGAGAGATCGCCATGGCCGCCACTGACCGTGCAACGCTATTCACCGAACCGGCATGTGATCACAACCGCGAGAAGTCCGCCAAGGAGCGCAAGGCCGGGTGCCCCAAGCCCGCGCCCGGCGGCACCAGCGGCGGATGCACCTTCGACGGTGCGATGATCACACTGGTTCCGATCGTCGACAGCGCCCACGTCGTGCACGGCCCGATCGCCTGCGCAGGAAACTCCTGGGACGGGCGGGGGAGCCTCTCCTCCGGCCCCGACCTCTACCGCCGCGGCTTCACCAGCGACGTCGGTGAGCAGGACGTCATCTTCGGCGGCGAGCAGCGCCTGTTCGACACCATTCTCGAAGCCGTCCGCCGGCACCACCCGCCGGCGGTGTTCGTCTACTCGACCTGCGTCACCGCCATGATCGGCGACGACCTCGACGCCGTCTGCTCGGCGGCCGCCGAGCACACCGGCGTCCCGGTCATCCCGGTGCACGCTCCGGGGTTCGCCGGCAACAAGAACCTCGGCAACCGCCTCGCCGGCGAGGCCCTGCTCGAGCACGTCATCGGGACGGTCGAGCCGCCCGACGTGACCGAGCTCGACGTGAACCTGGTCGGCGAGTACAACATCGCCGGCGAGCTGTGGGACGTCCTGCCGGTGCTGGCCAAGATGGGCATCCGGGTCCGGGCCTGCATCAGCGGCGACGCGCGCTACGCGGACGTCGCCGCGGCGCACCGGGCCCGCGCGACGATGGTCGTCTGCTCCCGGGCGCTGCTGGGCCTGGCCCGCGGCCTGGAGGATCGCTACGGCATCCCCTGGTTCGAGGGCAGCTTCTACGGCGTCCGCGCGATGAACGACACCCTGCGCGAGTTCGCCCGCCTGCTCGGCGGCGCGGAGCTGGCCCGGCGCGCCGAGGAGGTCATCGCCCTCGAGCAGACCGCCGTCGACCTGGCCCTGGAGCCCTACCGCGAGCGGCTCGCCGGCAGGCGCGCGGTGCTCTACACCGGCGGGGTCAAGAGCTGGTCGATCGTCTCCGCGCTGCAGGACCTCGGCATCGAGGTCGTCGCGAACGGCATCACCAAGAGCTCCGACGGCGACGTCGAGAAGATCCGCGAACTGCTCGGCCCGGACGCCAGGATCGTCTCCGAGGGCAGCCCGCGCGAGCTGCTGCGCATCGCCGAGGAGACCCGCGCGGACATCCTCGTCGCCGGCGGCCGCAACCAGTACACGGCGCTCAAGGGCCGGCTGCCGTTCCTCGACATCAACCAGGAGCGGCACATCCCCTACGCGGGCTACCGCGGCGCGGTCGAGCTGGCCCGCCGCCTCGACATGGCGCTGTCGAACCCGGTGTGGGAGCAGGTCCGCGCCCCCGCGCCCTGGGACGTCGAGGGGGTGGCGTGATGGCGAGGGTCGTCACGAGTGACCGCCGGCCCGGCCTGGACCCGCTGCGGTTCAGCCAGCCGCTCGGCGGGGCACTGGTCTTCCTCGGCCTCGCCGCGGCGATGCCCGTCATGCACGGGTCGAAGGGCTGCGCCTCGTTCGCCAAGGCGCTGCTGACCCGGCACTTCAACGAGCCCGTCCCGCTGCAGACCACCGGTGTCACCGAGGTGTCCGCGGTGCTCGGCAGTGGCGACGACCTCGTCGCCAACCTGGACGGCATCCGCGCCAAGCAGAACCCGCGGATCATCGGGCTGCTGACCACCGGCGTCACCGAGGTCAGCGGCGAGGACGTCGCCGGCCAGGTCCGCCAGTACATCGCGATGATGAACCACACCACCCCCGAGGGCGCGCCGCTGATCGTCCGGGTGTCCACGCCGGACTTCGCCGGCGGGCTGTCGGACGGCTGGTCGGCCGCGCTGCGCTCGCTGGTCGCCACCGTCCCCTTCGACCACGCCGACTCGGACGAGTACCCGGGTACGCGCTCGGGCTTCGGCGCCGGAACCGGTTCCGCGCCCGAGACGGTCGCCGTGCTCGTCGGCCCGTCCCTGTCGGCCGCCGACCTCGACGAGCTCTGCGCGCTGATCCGTTCCTTCGGGATGGCGCCGGTGCTGGTCCCGGATCTCTCCGGCTCCCTCGACGGGCACCTGGCCCCGTCCTGGCAGCCGACGACGACCGGTGGCACGGGGCTTGCGCAGCTGCGCCGCCTCGACGAGGCCGGCCTGATCATCACCGCCGGCGCGACCGCCGCGGAGGCCGGCGTCGACCTGGCCGCGCGCACCGCCGCCGACCTCGTCCAGCACGACCACCTCAGCGGCCTCGCCGCGGTGGACAGCCTGGTCGCCGAGCTGATGACCCGCTCGGGACGCGGACCGGCGCCCGAGGTGCGGCGGGCCCGCGCCCGGCTGGCGGACGGCCTGCTCGACACCCACTTCGTCCTCGGCGGGGCGCGGATCGCGCTCGCGATGGAGCCCGAGGCGCTGGTCGCCGTCGGCTCCCTGCTGCACGACGTCGGCGCGGAGATCGTCGCGGCGGTGTCGCCGACGGACGCTCCCGTGCTCGCCACCGCCCCCTGGGACGAGATCGTCATCGGCGACCTGACCGACCTGGAGGAACGCGCCCTCGAAGGCGGCGCGGAACTGCTCATCGGGTCGAGTCACGTCCGCACGGTCGCCGACCGTATCGGCGCCGCCCACCTGGCCGTCGGATTCCCGATCTACGACCGGCTCGGATCGGCCCTGCGCACGACCGCCGGGTACGGGGGCAGCCTGCGGCTGCTCGTCGACGCGGCGAACCGGCTGCTCGACCACCACCAGGCGGACCACCAGGCGAACCACCGGGCCGATCACCGCCCGGGGCGCCACGACGTCCGCGAACATCCGCTCGACTCGTTCGACCAGCTCGACGTTCTGTGCCAGGAGTCCCCATGTTGAAGATCGCTTTTGCGACGAGCGACGGCCACGCCGTGGACCAGCACTTCGGCTGGTGCCGCCGGTTCGACGTCTACGAGGTCGGGCCCGAGGGCTTCCACCTGTTCGAGACCAGAGAGCTCGGGCCCGCGGAGGACGACGAAGAGGACAAGATCGCCTCGAGGCTCGCGGCGGTCGTCGACTGCGCGATCCTCAACGTCTGCGACATCGGAGGGACGGCGGCGGCGAAGGTCGTCAAGGCCCGGATCCACCCGATGAAGGTCCCCGTGGGTACCGAGATCGACGCCCTGCTCGCCAAGTTCGTCGGCGTGCTCGCGGGCAACCCGCCGCCCTGGCTGCGCAAGGTCCTGCGGGCGCACAGCCCGCAGGTGGCCCCCGCCTGGACCCCGACCTCCGCGGACCCCGCCACCTCGACCCCGATGACCATGGGAGGAACGGCATGACCGCACCGGCCCCCACCGCAGGCGGCCAGTTCGAGGGGTTCCTGCGGGATCTCGTCGACCAGCTCCGCGCCGGCGACACCTACGGCAACCTCGACCGACTGCCCGACGCGCAGCTGATCAGCCCGTTCATTCTGACCCGCGAGCAGCGGCGGCAGATCGCCTCCAACTGCGACATCGACGCCGTCATCGAGGGGCGCGTGCGCTCCTTCTACCAGGCCGTCGCCGCCTCGGTGGAGAAGACGACCGGGGTCATCACCACCACCGTGCTCGACCTCAACCACGAGGGCTTCGGCCGGGTGATCGTGTTCGGTGGGCGGCTGGTGGTGCTCTCCGACGTCCTGCGCGACGTCCAGCGCTTCGGCTTCAACTCGCTCGAGGATCTCGCCGCCCGTGGCGAGGCCATGGTCACCGCCGCCGCCAAGCTCGTCGACCAGTGGAGGGAGGTCGCCCGCGATGACTCCTGAGACCAGCACCAGCACCAGCACTGATGCCGGCACCGATGTCGCCGCCGTCCAGACCCGGCTGCGCAAGCTGAACAGCAAGGCCTCGCAGCTCAAGCTCGACCTGCACGACCTCGCCGAGGACCTCCCGATCAACTGGGAGAACATCCTCGACCTCGCCCGCCGTACCTACGACGCCTACGCCGAGATCGCGCTGCTGGAGAACGAGCTGCGCGCCAGCGCCGCCGGTGGCACCGGGAAGGGAGCGGGAGCATGAGCGCGCTCACCAGCCAGCTCGAGGAGTTCCGCCGCTGCTCGACCGCCGAGCAGTACTTCGACCTGCTCGACGTCGACTACGACCCGCGGGTGGTGGCCGTCAACCGGCTGCACATCCTGCGCTTCTTCGCCGAGGAGATCGCCGGCCTGCACGACGGGGCCGACGCCGAGGTGTCCCCCGAGGTGCTGCTGCGGGACTACCGGGCGGCCCTCATCCGCGCCTACGAGGCCTTCACCACGGCCACCGCGCTGGACCACCGCCTGTTCAAGGTGCTGAAGGACCGCGCGCCAGAGCCCGCCGGGTTCGTCCCCATGTCCGAGATCACGGTCGAGCGACCGGCGACCACCCAGACCGACGAGAAGGGCCAGCAGCGATGAAGTCGACCTTCGACGTAGGTGACGTCGTCGCCACCACCAAGGCCCTGCGCCAGGACGGGACCTTCCCGGACCCGAACATCGCGACCGGCCAGATCCTGGTCGAGCCCGGCACCCGGGGCGAGGTCATCAACGTGGGCCTGTACCTGCAGGAGCACATCGTCTACGCCGTCGCGTTCGAGAACGGCCGGGTCGTCGGCGCCCTCGAGCGCGAGCTCGAGGCCGCGGTGCGGGAGACCTCCCCGTCCAGCCGGGCCGCCGACGCCACCGCCCATGCCACAAGTTCCGCGGCTGACAGCAGCGCCGCCGTGACCAGCGGGACCACCGACAAGGAGGAGGGGCTGTCGTGAACAACGAGCCCGTCATGCTTCCGGTGCTGCCCGCCGCCACGGCGGAGCTGCTGACCGGTCGGACGGCCACACCTGGTCAGAACGGCTCGCCCGCCCAGGGCGCGGCGCCCGCCCCGGGTGGCGGCTGCGCGTCCAAGAAGAGCTGCGGCAGCAGCACTCCGGCCACCGATCCGGAGATCGCCGAGAAGATCGCCAACCACCCCTGCTACAGCTCCGAGGCGCACCAGTACTACGCCCGGATGCACGTGGCGGTGGCGCCCGGCTGCAACATCCAGTGCAACTACTGCAACCGCAAGTACGACTGTGCGAACGAGAGCCGGCCCGGCGTCACCAGCGACCTGCTCACCCCCGAGGACGCGCTCGCCAAGGTCAAGCTGGTCGCCAGCGAGATCAAGCAGATGAGCGTGCTGGGCATCGCCGGCCCCGGCGACCCGCTCGCCAACCCGAAGCGCACCTTCCGCACCCTGGAACTGGTCGCCCGGGACTGCCCCGACATCAAGCTGTGCCTGTCGACGAACGGGCTCACCCTGCCCGACCACGTCGACCGCATCGCCGCGCTGAACGTCGACCACGTCACGATCACGATCAACATGATCGACCCCGAGGTCGGCGAGCGGATCTACCCCTGGGTCGCTTACAAGGGCAAGAAGTACACGGGCCGGGAGGCGTCGAAGATCCTCTCCGAGCGCCAGCTCGAGGGCCTCGCCATGCTGGCCGAGCGCAAGATCCTCGCCAAGGTCAACTCGGTGATGATCCCGGGGGTCAACGACGAGCACCTCGTCGAGGTCTCGAAGACCGTCCGCGGGCTCGGTGCCTTCCTGCACAACGTGATGCCGCTGGTCTCCGCCCCGGAGCACGGCACCGTGTTCGGCCTCGCCGGCCAGCCGGGCCCGACGCCCCAGCAGCTCAAGGCTCTCCAGGACCGCTGCGAGGGCGAAGACGGCGCCGACATGAACATGATGCGGCACTGCCGGCAGTGCCGTGCGGACGCCGTCGGCCTGCTCGGCGAGGACCGCGGTGACGAGTTCACCCCGGATACCTACCAGGGCCGCGAGATCGCCTACGACCTGGAAGGCCGCCTTGCCGCCCACGCCGAGATCGAGCGGTGGCGCCAGGAGACCCGCGCCGAGCGCGAGACGGTGACCGTCGCCGGACCGGCGACCAAGCCCGACGACGTCGTGCTGGTCGCCGTCGCGACCAAGGGCAGCGGCGTGGTCAACCAGCACTTCGGCCACGCCTCCGAGTTCTGGATCTACGAGGCCGGCCGCAGCTGGGCCCGGCTCGTCCAGACCCGCGACGTGCAGCGCTACTGCGAGGGCCCGACCGAGTGCGGGGACGGCGCCTCGGTGCTCGACAAGACCATCGAGATGCTCTCCGACTGCTCCGCCGTCCTGTGCAGCAAGATCGGCCCGGGGCCGTACGACGCGCTCGAGGCCGCCGGGATCGAGCCGGTCGAGGTCTACGAGCTGATCGAGAAGGCCGTCGCCACCGTCGGCGGCCGGCTCACCGCGGCCGCCCGCGCGGCCGTCCCGGTGAACCCCGACCCCGCCGGCACCGGTTTCGCGGACCTCGACGAGATCGACCTCGACGAGGTGGAGGCCGAGATGGCCGAGGCCGAGCTGGTCCAGGCCGAACTGGTGGACGTCGACCTGCTCGACCCGGACCTCATGGACGACGACCCGTTCGAGTTCGCCGTCACCGTCCGCCCCGGCTCCTGCTCGGGTGGGGGTGGCAAGTCCGGCTCCTGCTCCGGCGGCGGCCACCGCCACGCCGCCGGTTCCGGCCACCGCCACGACGTCGAGCACGCCCGTACCGACCCGCGCACCGAGAAGTCCCGCGCGGAGCGGACCACCCCGGAGAAGGCGCGCGCCGACGGTGCCCGCCCCGCCCACACCCGTTCCGTCGGCACCGGCTCCCACAGCGCCGGCACCGACGTCACAGACCTGGAGGTAGCGCGGTCATGACCCTCGTCCAGAGCACCATCGAACTGACCGAGCGCGCCCGCGCCCAGGTGCGGACCCTGCTCAGCGGCAGCGTGGAGACGGCCGGCTTCGGCCTGCGCGTGGGCGTGAACCCGGGTGGCTGTTCCGGCCTCACCTACAACCTGGCGCTCGCCCCCGGAGCCGAGAGCGACGACATCGTCATCCACTCCGACGGGTTCGACGTCTTCGTCAACTCGTCGATGATGGGGCATCTGAGGGGGCTGCGGATCGACTATGTCGAGTCGCTGACCTCCTCCGGGTTCACCTTCACCAACCCGAACGCGACCAGCTCGTGCGGCTGCGGCAACTCGTTCGGCACCCCGGAGGAGCCCGAGCGCGCCGAGGCCGACGACCGGCTGCGCGGCCAGGTCGAGGACGTCATCGCCGAGATCCGGCCGTTCCTGCAGGGTGACGGCGGCGACGTGCAACTCGTCACCGTGCTCGCGGGCAACGGGGAGCCGGGCACCGCCGAGGTCCACATCCGGCTTGTCGGCGCCTGCAACGGCTGCTCCAGCGCCTCGGCCACCGTCACCGCGGTGATCGAGAAGCGCATCAAGGAGAGCCTGCCCGAGATCGGCCGCGTCGCCCTCGTCTCCTGACGGCGAACCCCGGCCCACCACACCGACCCCCCGACGGAACACACGGACCAGTCATGGAGCGCAGCATGATAGTGACCCGGCGTAGCTCTCCGCCGGCGTCCGGCCCGGTCGGTCCGGTCGATGCCCGCGGGGCGTCCGAGGCCGCGGTGCCAGCAACGGCGCTGGCACCGACGGCGCTGGCCCCGGCACCGACACCGACAGCGCCGGCGCAGCGCAGCGGGGGAGCGAGCCTGCCCGGTCGGTACGACCGGCAGCTCGACCTGCCGGGCTTCGGCCCGGCGGCCCAGGAGCGGCTGCGCGGCGCGACCGTGCTCGTGGCGGGCGTGGGCGGCGTCGGCGGGGCGGCCGCTACCTACCTCGCCGCCGCCGGGGTCGGCCGGCTGGTCCTGGTCCACCCGGGCGCACTGGAGGAGCCCGACCTCAACCGGCAGACCCTGATGCGTCCCGAGTGGATCGGTGGCTCCCGGGTGGCCTGCGCGGAGCAGACCCTGCGCGCGCACCACCCGGGAGTCGAGATCGTCGCGATCGACCGCGAGCTGTCCCAGCTCCCCGAGCTGGGCCGCCTCGTCGCCGAGGCGGACGTCGTCGTGGACGCCCGCCACAACTTCCCCGACCGCTACCTGCTCAACGACACCTGCGTGGCGGCCCGGACCCCGGCGGTCGTCGCCGCGATGAACGCGACCGAGGGCAACATGCTCGTCGTCCGGCCCGGGTCGCCGTGCCTGCGCTGTGTCTTCACCGAGGGCGACCCGTCCTGGCAGCCGCTGGGTTTCACCGTCCTCGGCGCCGTGTCCGGGATGGTCGGCTGCCTCGCCGCGACCGAGGCGATAAAGATCATATCCGGGTTCGGTGAGCCCGCGGCCGGCAGGCTGCTCCAGTTCGACCTCTGGGACCTGGACTTCCAGGTGCTGCGGGCCCGGCGCGACCCGCACTGCCCGACCTGCGGCGGACCGTCCGGCAGCGGCCAGCGACCCGGCCCCGGGGAGCCACAGTGATCTACCTCGACCACAACGCGACCACGCCCGTCGACCCGCGGGTGGTCGAGGTGATGCTCCCGCTGTTCACCGAGCGGTTCGCCAACCCGGCCAGCAAGCACGCCCCCGGCCAGGAGGCGACGCGGATCGTCGAGCGGGCCCGGCGCGAGGTCGCGTCGCTCGCCGGCGCCCGCCCCCGCGAGGTCGTGTTCACCTCCGGGGCGACCGAGGCCGCCAACCTGGCGATCGGCGGGGTCCTCGCCACCGCCGAGCCGGGGCGACGCCGGATCCTCGTCGGGGCCACCGAGCATCCCGCGGTGCTCGGCGCCGCCGACGCCGCCGCCGCAGCGGCCAACGCAACAGTCGCCGAGCGGATCGCCGTCCACCCGGACGGCACCGTCGACGTCGACGACCTGCGGCGCCGGCTCGGGCCGGACGTCGCGCTGGTCGCGGTGATGGCGGCGAACAACGAGACCGGGGCCGTGAACGACCTGCGGCCACTGGTCGAACCGGTGCACTCCGCCGGGGCGTTGCTCCTGTGCGACGTCACCCAGGCCCTCGGCCGCATCCCGGTCGAGCTCGAGCAGACAGGCGTCGACCTGGCCGTCGCGTCCGCGCACAAGCTCTACGGCCCCAAAGGCGTCGGCGCGCTGATCGCGTCGAAGGACGCCTGGCCGCGCCTCGCGCCCAGGGTGCACGGCGGCGGCCAGGAACGCGGCCTGCGGGCCGGCACCCTCAACACCGCCGGGATCGCCGGCTTCGGAGCGGCCGCCCGCATCGCGGCCGAGTCGATGGCCGACGACGGCAGGCACCAGGGCGAGCTGACGGCGCTGCTGACTGCGCTGTTGACGGAGAACCTGGCGAAGCGGCTCGGGCCCGGAGCCGTCGAGCTCAACGGCCCGGACCGCGCCAGGCTGCCGAACACCGTCAATCTCCGCTTCGTCGGCGCCGGTGCCGACGAGGTCCAGGCCTGTGCTCCGCGCGTGGCGATCTCGGCCGGCTCGGCGTGCAGCGGTGGCGGGGACGAGCCGTCCCACGTCCTGCTCGCCATGGGCCGCACGGCCACCGAGGCCCGGGAGAGCCTGCGCTTCAGCCTGGGCCGCGCCACCACGACGGAGGAGATCCGCACCGCCGCGGATCTGGTGGCCCGCGCTGTCCTGCGCGTCCGCTCCCTTTCCCAGAGCACCCCCATCCAAGACGAGGTTCGAGATGACAACCGAGCTCTTCGAACAGCCTGAATCGCGGGTACGCCGCCTCAAGGGGGTCGTGATCCGGTTCGCCGGCGACTCCGGCGACGGCATGCAGCTCACCGGCGACCGCTTCGGCGCGCAGGCCGCGGAGGCCGGCAACGACGTGGCCACGCTGCCGGACTTCCCGGCCGAGATCCGGGCGCCAGCCGGAACCGTCGGCGGTGTGTCCAGCTACCAGCTGCATGTCGCCGACCACGACATCACCACCCCGGGTGACCAGCCCGACGTCCTCGTCGCGATGAACCCGGCGGCGCTGAAGGCGACGCTGAAGGACCTGCGTCCCGGGGGCGTGCTGATCGTCGACTCGGGCGCGTTCAACGTGCGCTCGCTGGAGAAGGCCGGGTACGACTCCGACCCGCTGACCGACGGCTCGCTGGGCAACTACATCGTGCACGCGGTCGACCTGACCGGGCTCGCCGTCGGCGCCACCGACGGCCTCGGCCTCAAGCGCAAGGACGCCGCCCGGACGAAGAACATGTTCGCCCTCGGCCTGGTCTCCTGGATGTTCAACCAGGGCACCGAGAGCACCGTCGCCTACCTGGAGAAGCGCTTCGCCAAGAAGCCGCCGGAGATCCTGGCCGGCAACCTCGCGGCGCTCAAGGCCGGTGTGAACTACGGCGACACCACCGAGGCGTTCGCAGTCTCCTACGAGGTGAAGCCCGCCGCGCTGCCCCCGGGCACCTACCGGCACATGCGCGGCAACAAGGCCATCGCCTTCGGTCTCGTCGCCGCCGCGCACCAGGCCGGGATGCCGCTGTTCCTCGGCGCGTACCCGATCACCCCGGCGACCGACGTCCTGCACGAGCTGAGCAAGCTCACCTCGCACGACGTCCGCCACTTCCAGGCCGAGGACGAGATCGCGGCGATCGGCGCGGCGATCGGCGGCTCGTTCGCCGGCATGCTGGGCGTCACCGTCACCTCCGGCCCCGGCATGGCGCTCAAGTCCGAGGCGATCGGCCTGGCGATCTCGCTGGAGCTGCCGCTGGTCATCGTCAACGTGCAGCGCGGTGGCCCGTCCACCGGCCTGCCGACGAAGACCGAGCAGTCCGACCTGCTGCAGGCCCTCTACGGCCGGCACGGCGAGGCCCCGCTGCCGGTGCTGGCCGCGCAGTCGCCCGCGGACTGCTTCGACGCCGCGTTCGAGGCGGCGCAGATCGCACTGGAGCGGCGCACCCCGGTCATCCTGCTGTCCGACTCCTACATCGCCAACGGCAGCGAGCCGTGGAAGGTCCCGGCGGTCGAGGAGCTCCCCGAGCTCGGCATCGAGTTCGCCACCGCGCCCAACGCCGTGGGCAAGGACGGCAAGCCGGCGTTCCACCCGTATGCCCGTGACCCGCGTACCCTCGCCCGCCCGCTGGCCATCCCCGGCACCCCCGGTCTGGAGCACCGCATCGGTGGTCTGGAGAAGGCCGACGGCAGCGGCGAGCTCTCGCACGACGCGGACAACCACGACCTGATGGTCCGCACCCGCCAGAACAAGGTCGACGGCGTCAAGGTGCCGGCGCTGGAGGTCGACGACCCGAGCGGGGCGCCCGGCTTCGGTGCCCGGGTGCTGGTGGTCGGCTGGGGCTCGACCTACGGGCCGATCGGCGCCGCCTGCCGGCTCGTCCGCGACCAGGGGCTGGCCATCGCCCAGGCGCACCTGCGCTACCTCAACCCGCTGCCGGCGAACCTCGCGGCCGTGCTGTCGTCCTACGACACGGTGCTGGTGCCCGAGATGAACCTCGGCCAGCTCTCCGGCCTGCTGCGGATGCAGTGCGGGGTCGAGACCGTCGGCTACACCCAGACCCGCGGGCTTCCCTTCCGCGCGGTCGAGCTGGCCGCGGTGTTCACCCGGCTCGTCCACGGGGCCGACCTCGGCGACACCGAGATCACCAGTGAGGACATCAAGGCCGCGGGCGGCGCCAGCACGCTCGGCATGAGCGAGCTGGGCCGCAGCGAGCTCGGATCGGATTCGGAGGCGGGCAAGTGACCAGCTCAGACGCGGTAGGCAAGCAGCTCACGGCGAAGGACTTCTCCACCGGGCAGGACGCCCGCTGGTGCCCGGGGTGCGGTGACCACGCGATCCTCAACGGGATGCGGAACCTGCTCCCGACCCTCGGGATCCCGCGCGAGAACTTCGTGGTGGTCTCCGGCATCGGGTGCTCGTCCCGGCTGCCGTACTACCTCGAGACCTACGGCATCCACTCGATCCACGGGCGGGCGCCGTCCATCGCGACCGGTATCTCGATCAACCGGCCGGACCTGTCCGTCTGGGTCATGACCGGTGACGGCGACTCGCTGTCGATCGGTGGCAACCACCTGATCCACGCGCTGCGCCGCAACGTGAACCTCAAGATCGTCATGTTCAACAACCAGATCTACGGCCTGACCAAGGGCCAGTTCTCGCCCGCGACGAAGCCCGGCACGGTCACCCCGTCCAGCCCGTTCGGCTCGCTGGACCACTCGTTCAACCCGGCCGCGCTGGCCCTGGGCGCCGAGGCGACCTTCCTCGCCCGCACGGTCGACACCGACCGCAAGCACATGCTGGAGATCCTCGCCGCCGCCCACGCGCACGACGGCTCGGCGCTGGTGGAGATCCGGCAGAACTGCCCGACCTTCAACGTCGCGCCGCGCGACGACGCCGCCGCCTCCGCGACGGAGCCGACCGCGGCCGACGGCCCGATCCGGCTCGAGGCCGGCCAGCCGATCCTGTTCGGGGCGGACAGCCAGTGGGCGATCCTGCGCGACCCCGAGACCGGTGACCTGAAGTTCGGCCGGTCGACGGAGAAGGGCATCGTGATCCACGACCCGCGCTCGACCAGCCCGACCTACGCCTACGCCCTCGCCCGGATCGCCGACACCCACCCCGAGCTCGCGCCGATCGGCGTGTACCGCGCGGTGGAGCGACCCAGCTTCGACAAGCAGTACCAGGAGCGCCTCACCACCGCCCGCGCGGGCGGCCGCGGTGACCTGCAGGAACTGCTCACCGGCGAAGACTCCTGGGCGGTCCCGGCGCGGGCGTGAACCCCGGCCGCAGACAGCTGAACGAGACCCCACCGGACCCGCGTAGTCCGTAGAAGGAAAGAAGAACTCCGATGCCCTACGTCGTCACGTCACCCTGCATCGACGTCAAAGACACAGCCTGCCTGGACGAATGCCCGGTCGACGCCATCTACGAGGGCGACCGGAAGCTCTACATCAATCCGAACGAGTGCACGGAATGCGGCGCGTGTGCGTCCGCCTGCCCGATCGGCGCCATCATGCTCGACCTGGAGGTTCCCAAGGCCGAGCGCCCCTTCGTGAAGAGCGAGAAGGAGTTCTTCACCAAGGTCCTGCCCGGCCGGGACGAGCCGCTCGGCGATCCCGGTGGCGCCAAGACCGTGGGCAAGATCAAGGCTGACACGCCCTTCGTGGCCGAGTACGAGGCCTCCGCCTGACCGGTACGCGGGCCCACGCCCAGATGACGGGGTAGGGCCGCCCGTGACCCGGGCCGGCGCGGAGAGCAGCCACCACGCTCCTCGAGCCGGCCCGGGTCACGGCCCGGGTCACGGCCGGACCGGGCCGCCGTTCAGATCACGGCCGGACCGGTCACCACCCGGGTCACAGGCCGCCGGGGCTGCCACTGCCGCCGGCCCCGGCACCGAACAGCTCCAGGTACCGCTGCGCGGCCATCGGGTTCAGCGGCGGGTTGATCAGCGAGGAACGCACGTTGTCCGCCTCGGCGGTGCTGAAATACGCCTCGTAGGCGAGGATGTCCCGGTTCCGGTCGAACAGGTCGTGCATCTTCTCGATGAAGAGCGGATTGTCGCCGCCGCCGTTCCCGTCCACCCGGACGAGCCCCCACTCCGGCACCGCGAACTGCTTGCCGTGCGCCCGCGCGAACGCGGCCACGGTGCACGCCCCCGACGGAATGTTGCACTGCTGGTCGAAGGTCTCCGCGGAGCGCGACGGCGGGTAGGAGTCGTAGGCGTCACTGCTGACGATGCTCACGAACTCGTCGCCCGGGTAGGCCGCCCACACGTCGTCACCGTTCGGCATCCGGTCACGGTGCGCGCTGACGTTGAAGTCGATCCGCACCGCCGGCGCCGTCGACCGGATCTGGGTGACCGCCCGCTGGAAACAGGTCTTCCAGGTCGCGGTGTCCCGCGGATACCACCAGAACCAGTTCCCGTTGAACTCCCAGCCGAGCCGGACGATGGCGTCGGGCCGGCCGTTACGCGTCAGGGTCTGGCCGAACGCCGCCCAGTAGGCGTCATAGTGACCCCGGGCGCAGGTCCGCTCGTCACCCGACCGCGGGAACAGCGGCTGGGCGATGGAAAGCTGCCCGTTGTACACCCCCGGCGGGTAGTCCGACATCGGCCAGTTGTCGTAGGCGATCTGGTTCCAGTCATTACGTTTCGTGAAGACGACCGCGACGTTCGTCAGCCGCCCCGTCCACGCCTCCCAGGCGCGGATGTCCAGTGGCGGGTTCCCGTTCGCCCCGGAGGGCCACCGCACCCCCGGCGCGGCCGGCCCGGTCGGTGCCGGCTCCGGCTGCGCGGGCTGCGCCCCGGGCGCCTTCGCCGTATCCGGGGCCTGACTCGCCGCCGGGGCATCGGCCGAACGCCGCGAATCCGGGCCGCCGGTGAGCGTCACCAGGCCGATCGCGCCGAGCAGGATGACCATCGCGGCGGCGGCGACCCCGAGCACGGTGCGACGTCGTCGGCGCGGCCTACCTCGACGAGCCGTCCCGCCGCGGTGATTCCCGCCGCGGCGGCTGTCCTTCCCCTGGCCTCCGGCCCCTGGCGCCTGGGCAGCTTCGTCCGGGTCCGCGGCTTCGGCTCCGGCTTCGGCTTCGGGCCTGGCTCCGGGCCCTGGCCCGTCCGGGACGGGGTTCTCGCTGGTGCTCCCAACCGGGCCCCCGCCCTTGCTCACGGGGCTGCCCAGGCCGGCAGAGGCCCGCTGGCGGAAAGGGCTGTCCGAATGGGTGGGGCTGTCCGTGCTGGTTGAGCTGCCCGAGTTGGCGGGGCTGCTCTGGCTGGTGGCACTGGTCCGAGCCACGGAGCTGAGGAGAGTCTTGTCCGGCCGCATCGGCGAGCCCGGCGTGCCGAGGCGCTCGTACGGCAGCGTCCGCGCGATCACGTCCTCGCCCGCACCGCTCCCGGCGGGCCCGTCCGTCCCGGCAGCGGACGGGAGCGGGCCCGAAGACCCGGGCACGTCCACGCCTACACCTCCACCAGCGCCGCCGGGACCTTCGCCGGTCTTCGGCACCGGGTCGGTGCCCGCTCCGGACGCGTTGCCGGGGACCTCGGTGGCGGTGTCCTCGGCGGTATCGGTCACCACGTCGCCTGTGCCGGCGGCTCTCCGGCTCGCGCCGGTGGTCGCCTTGCTCCTGCCGCCGGTTCTCCGGGTCGAGTCGGTGTTCCGGCTTGACCCGGTCTTCCGCTCTGGCGTGGCTGTCCGTTCGGACGCGGCGCTCCGCTTTGTCGTCGCTGCCCGGCCTGGCGTGGCTGCCCGGTCCGACCCGCTCGTCCGGTCTGATCCGGTCTTTCCGCCTGATCCGGTCTTTCGGCCTGATCCGGTGTTCCGGTCTGATCCGGTGTTCCGGCGTGTGCCGGTGGCTTCGCGCTCGCCGACGCTCTGGTGCGCGTCGGCACTGTCCCGACCCGCGCCCGCTGTCGGCGGCGCGTCACCTGCCTCGTGCCGTTGCACGTACGTCCCCCATCGAGCCCCCGCCCCACATTCACCGCCCGCGCCGGGACCTGTCGGACCCCGGGTGGCGTGCTGCCGTGCGGCGCTACCGCCGGTCGGCACCGGTTCATCTTCGCAACCTTGTTACGAAGCAACCCTGGCTGACACTCAACAATCCGTCACCCACGGCCACCACTACCGGGCGCTCACCAACGGTGTGGGTCTGGTGCCGCGGCGCAGGCGAGGCATCACCCCCATCCGCCGGTCCTGGGCACGCACCTCGGACCGGATTACCGTGCGTTCCTGCACCGGTGACCCGGTTTCTCGCCCGGGACGCGGGGAGCCGGTTCCTTGACGTTGGCACCGGCTTCCCACTTCGCCGAACCCGCACGAGGTCGCCCAGAGCATCGCCCCGGACTGCCGGGTGGTCTACACCGACAGTGACTCGATCGTGCTCGCCCACGCTCGTGCACTGCTCACCGGAACCGGCGAAGGCCGCACCGCCGGGCTGGGCGCCTGACCTGCAGAGCCGCGATCGCAATGGCGAAAATCTCGAAGATGGCGACGACGAGGAGTTCGTTGAGGCTGAGCCATCCGATATGCAAGCTGAGGGCGAAGGCGGACAGCACGCGACAGGCCACGATCAGCCCGACCGGGAAGATATCGGCGATCCGAGGGCGGTGACGGGATATGCAAGACGCGCTCCTTCCGGAGGCGGTGCACAGTCTCCGGGCCCTGCTGACAGTCTCGACAAATATTGTACCCGCGGTCCCGGTAGGCGACTCACTGCTACTACGTTAAGCGAAACGTATCAACCATTCCGTAGAGTCCGCCGCCCGTTCGCAACGAGAAATCTTCCTGGGTGAATGTGGACTTGGTGTGGTCTCGTCTGGTTCGCGCTTGTCGGGGTGGCCCGGACACTCCTATGGTCGAACGTGTGTTCGATCTTATTGTGGGGTGGGTGTCGGCGCCATGAATACCGCGCGGAGTGTGCAGGTCGACGGGGACGGTTCCAGTCCGGTTGACGTGCCGGAGCAGGAGAGAACGTTCGAGGGGCGGGTGCGTGGGCTGCTGGTGCGGATCGGTGCGGCGGTCCGGTCGATAGCGGCGGGGAACGCGGACCTGCTGGGGCTGTTGGCGCAGTTCGCCGACCTGCGGCCCCCGGCGGCCGGCCGGGAGGTTCTGTTCGACGAGTTCGCTCCTGAGGATGTCGCGGCGGTGCTGGGGGTGTCCCCGCAGGCCGCGGCGAGTCAGATGCTGTTCGCGTGCACGGTGGCGCGCCGGCTGCCCCACGCGGTGGAGGCGTTGAAGGCCGGGGTGCTGGACGTGCAGCGGCCGCGTTCGTTGGAGAACGCGGTCCGTCCGCTCGACGGTCCGCTCGCGGCGCAGGTCGAGGCCCGTGTGCTGGCCGGGGGTGCGCGGCCGACCCGGGGGGCGTTCACGGATGCGTGCCGTCGTGCCGTGCACACGGTGGACCCGGCCGGCGCGGCCGAACGCGCGCGGGCCCGGAAGAAGGAACGGCGGGTACGGGTGTCACCGGGGGAGGACGGGACGAGTTGCCTGTCGGCGGTGCTGCCCGCCGAGGAGGCGACCGCCTGCTACCAGCGGGTCGATCAGATCGCCCAGGGGATCGCCGCGCACCGAACGGCCGAGGACAGTCGCAGTCGTGACCAGATCCGCGCGGATGTCCTCGTCGATCTCCTCTGCGGGCGGACCGAGCATGCGGTGCCGCTGCCGTGCGAGGTGCAGGTCGTGGTCCCGGTGACGGTGCTGCTGGGGTTGGCGGAGGATCCCGGGGAGATCCCCGGGTACGGGCCGGTCCCCGCGGCGGTGGCCCGGGAGATGGCCGCACGGCCGGGGTCGACGTGGCGGCGGATCCTCACCGACCCTCAGGGCACGCTCGTCGAGATCGCCGACCGGCGCCTACCGACCGCGGCTCAGGCCCGGCATGTGCGGGCACGGAACCGTAGCTGTGTCTTCCCGGGCTGCGCGCGTACGTCGCGACGCGCGGATATCGACCACACGGTGGCGCATGCGAGCGGCGGGTCGACGCTCACCCGGAACCTCGGGCCTACGTGCCGCAAGCATCACCGCATGAAGCACTCCGGCCGTTGGCGGCTGACACAACCGCGGGAAGGAACGTTCGTCTGGACGGGTCCGTTCGGGGCGACGCTCGTCACCCACCCACATTCATACATCGAACCGCAGAACAAGGCCGGTACGACGGGAGGGGGTGGTGATGAACCGTCGGGCCACACCGCCTCGGGGTGGAAAATACCCCACGACACACAGCCACCCTTCTAACCCCCACCACACCAGAAACCAGGCTCCGGAATTCCAGCATCGAGCGCGGTGCGCTCTTGAGTGCCCGCTGTGGATCTCGGTGGCGTGTACTGCGTGTGGTCTGTTTCTGATCTTCGCGGTGTGGTGGGGCGGTCTGGCGGGGCTGTGCCGGGTGGTCCGGACATGGCGCGCTCGCGCCGGTATCCCTGTTCGACCCAACCAGGCGGCCAACTGGGCGGGCTCGGCGGGTGAACCCGAGACTCGTAGAGCCGGATCGCACTGGTGTTAGTGGCGGTGGTGTGCAGGAACGGCGTCTCGCCGCGGGCCCGGATGCCCGCGACCACCGTTGTCACCAGGCGTCCTCGGGAACATCGTCTGCGTCGAGCACCGCGATGTCCGTGTCCGGGCCCGAGGAGCTCCGCGAGGTTCTGCCAGGCGGCGGGGTCTGTCTGGGCGGCCAGCGCGGCGAAGACCGTGATGTCGCTCCGGTAACGCGCTGCCTGGCCGTGTACCTCGGCACACGAGGCGTGTGGTCCGGTCGGCGCCGCCCAGACCGGATTGTCCAGGACGTCGTGTAAAGGCATTCGATCCCGTCCTCAGTCCATACCGGCGCGGTCGTCCGGACCGTAGCGCCTGCCGCTTGCCGACAGCTGGGCCGACTCCGCGCCGACAGCGCTCAGGTGCCCCCGGACGCCGGCGGCGGGGACGAGTCGACCGTGCGCGATGACCGACGCGGCCTGCTTCAGTCGCTGGACTCTGATGCTGACCGCGTAGGTGTGGATGCCCGGGATCCGCGCCAGGCGGGAGGTCAGGTAGTCGTAGAGATCCTCGACGCCGCGACAGATCGCGATGGCCATCAGGTTGTCGCGCCCGCTTGTGGCGCCCACGAAGGCGATCTCGTCATGACGGGCGAGATCCTCGCTCACGCTCCGGATGTGAGCCGGCGAGACGCGCAGCCAGAGCGTGGCGTTGATCTTGTACCCAAGCCGTTCCGGCAGGAGGTCTACTCCGTAGAGGAGAGTTCCCGCGGACTCCAGCGCCTCCAGCCGGCGGGCCACCCGGGACATGGACCATCCGGTCGCCGCGGCGAGGTGGGTGTGAGTGACGCGGCCGTCCTCGCCGAGCGCCCGCAGCAGGGGGAGATCCTGCTCGGACGGAGTCAGGAGCGGGCCGGGCGGTCTGCGGGGCGGCTCGTCGCGGAGAAGGCAACGGACCTGCTCCGGGGTGAGGTAGGCGCCGTACCCCGTCCAGTCCGGCGCGCCGGGCTCGCCGGACGCGTGGATCAGCAGGTCGACGGTGATGGCGAGGACGGCCGCGGACCGGGGCAGCTGCCGCAGCAGCAGGCCCTCGTGCTGGTCGCCGACGGGTGCGTGGATCATGCAGATGATCTCCGTGCCGCCGGACGCGATGCTGACGTAGGTGATCTCCGGCTGGCGGACCAGGGCGCTGGCGAGCTGACTGACGCGGTCAGGTCGGCAGTGGATGCGGGCGACCCACTGGGCGTGCCCGTGGACCCGGGGGTTGACCAGACCGACCACGCGCACGACTCCGCTGCGACGCAGGGCGTGGTAGCGGCGGGCGGCCGTCTGCTCCGAGACGTCGGTGGCCTCTCCGATGCGTCGGAATGACGCGCGTGGCGCGATCTGGAGCGCGTGGAGGATCTGTGCGTCCAGGTGGTCTGTCATGAGGGAAGTTTGCATGCCATGGGCGGGCAACCGGGGGCTCCTGCACATTTTCGGCGTCCGCTTTGGAGATTCCTTGATCCGGTCGTGATGCTGGCAGGGCGGCAGCAAGGGCAACAGCACCTCCGGGCCCGCCCCACCACCGTCAGCAGACCTGAGCGCGCGGCGTGAAGCGCTGCAAGGAGAACATGTGAACGCAACGGCGCACACCGCCGTCCGGCGGCCGGTCACCCTGGCCATGGCCTGTCTCGGCGTCTTCGTCGCATACCTGCCGGTCACCACGGTCTCGGTCAGCCTGCCGGCCATACAGCAGGCGCTCGGCGCGTCGACCGCCCAGCTCTCCTGGATCTCCGACGCGTTCGTCCTGCCCATGGCCGCGCTCATCCTCAGCACCGGCGTGTTCGGTGACGTCCATGGCCGGAAGAAGGTCTACCTGGCGGGGCTGGCCTGCTGCGCCGCCGGCGCGGCGATCGCGCTGAGCGCGACGTCCGTGCAGGTGATCTGGGTCGGCCAGGCGTTCTCGGGCGTGGGTGCGGCGGCGCTGCTGCCCACCACGCTGGCACTGATCAGCGACGCGGTCCCGGACTTCCGGGAGCGGGGCAGGTTCATCGGCATGTGGGCGATGTCCCTGATGGGCGCGCTCGCCGTCGGCCCGCTGATCGCGGGCGTGCTGCTCGATCACGTCGGCTGGCGCTGGATCACCTGCCGTCGATCCCCGTCGCGCTGCTGGCGCTCGTGGTCGGGGCGACGACGCTGTCCGACTCACGGGCCGCGGCGCACGGTCGCCACCTGGACTGGCCCGGCCAGATCACGGCCGCCGTGGCGATCATCGGACTGGTGTACGGAGTCATCGAGGGCGGAGCCGGGTCCTTCACCGAGGCGCGGGTCGTCGTTGCGCTTGCCGTGGCCGTTGTCGCCGGTGCCGCCTTCGTCATGGTCGAACGGCGCAGCACCAGCCCGATGCTCGACCTGCGGCTTTTCCGCAGCCCGGGGTTCACCGCCACAACGCTCGTCGCGATGATCAGCTTCCTGGGTCTGATCGGCTTCTTCTTCGTGCTCAGCCTCTATTTCGGCATGGTGCAGCAGCTCGACACGCTCCAGGCAGGCTGGCGGCTGCTGATGGTGACGCTGCCGGCGCTTCTCGTCGGCGGCCCGGTCGGACACCTCCTCCACAGAACGTCCGCCCGGATCCTGATCACCGGTGGGCTGCTCGTGGTAACCGGTTCGTTGGCGTCGCTCCTCACGGTGGACGCGGACACCTCGTTCGTCTCGATCGCCTGGCGGCTGGTCCTGATGGGGCTGGGTATGGGCACGGTCATCACGCCGATGACGGCCACCGCCGTCGCCTCCGTGCCCTACCCGCTGGCGGGGATGGCGGCGGCGGGTAACAACGCCTTCCGACAGGTCGGTGGCGCACTCGGCCCCGCGGTCCTCGGCACGCTGCTCACCACCCGCGCGTTGGACACCCTCCCGGGCCATCTCGCCGACGCCGGTCTCCCGACCGCGGATCAGCAGCGAGCGGTCGCCCTGGCCGAGGCGGGCGGACTGAACGCCGTTGCCGCGAATGTCGATGCGGGCTCCGCCCGGGTCATGGCCGCGCTGGGAGACTCCTTCCTCGACGGCCTGCACCTGTGCCTGCTGGTGGCCGCGGTGCTCACCCTGATCGCGGCCGTGGTCGCCCTCGTAATGCTGGGTCGCCCGAGCCCCGCGTCGATCGGCACGGCGCAGCGGACAGGCCCCGGCAGCGAACCCGTCCGGGAGACCGTGCGGAGCGCGCGTCCCTGATCAACCGGCCGGCGGCTCCGGTGCCCGGGGTCAGCCGACCGGCGCGGAACGGGGGCCGGGGGTGAAGGTGATGGGGACGTGCAGGGGCGCCCGGGTGAGGGTCGAGTGGAAGTGGATGTCGGCATCCTCGCGGAGGCGGATGTCGTCCATCCGCCGAAGCAGCTCCTCGAGGGCGATCCGCATGTTCAGCCGGGCGACGTTCGAGCCGAGGCAGCGGTGCGGCCCGGCGCCGAACGCGAGATGGCGGTTCGGCGAGCGGTCGATGTCGAAGGTCTTCGGGTTCGTGAACTCGGCGTCGTCGTGGTTGGCGGAGGCCCAGTAGATGAGGACCCGGTCGCCCTTGCTGATCTGCTTGCCGTCGAGCTCGATGTCCCGGGTGGCGGTCCGGGCGATCGCGATGAACGGCCCGTCGAGCCGCAGCAGCTCCTCCACCCCGGCGGGAATCCGCTCAGGATGCGCGCGCAGGTAGGCGGGGATCTCCGGCTGCCGGCTGAAACGCAGCAGCATCAGACCGAGCGCCCCGGCCGTCGTCTCGAGCCCACCCAGGATGAGGAGCTGGACGATGCCGACGATCTCCTTCTGGGTCAGCGGGCGGCCCTCGAACTCCGCCTTGAGGAGGGCGTCGACGACGTCACCGCGGGGCGGGCGCTGCCGCCGCTGCTCGACGAAACCGTTGATCCACTCGGAGAGACCGGCCCAGCACTCCTTACCGATCGGGTCGTTCGGAATGGAGGCCTTGGACGCGAGGAAGGAGACCTTGTCGAGGTCCTCGGTGGGGGCGTCCAACGCGAACTTGAAGAACGACAGGCTCGGGAACGGGCGGGCGAAGTCGTCCATGAACTCGCACTCGCCGCGCTCGATGAACTCGTCGATGAGGTCGGTGACGAGCGCGCGGGCCGGGGCCTCCCAGCCCGCGATCGCTTTCGGCGTGAAGTGCGAGTTGACCAGCTTCTTGTAGACGCGCTGCTCCGGCGGGTCGACCTCGACCGGGATGTTACGGACGTGCGTCGTGCTCGGCGGGATCGCCAGGCCGTAGGCGGAGCTGAACGACTCCCAGTCCTGGGCGACGTCGAGGACGTCCCCGTACTTCGTCACCACCCAGAAGCCGCCGTGCTGCCCGGTGTGCGTGACCGGGCATAAGGTCCGCATCCGGTCCATAGTCTCGGGAAAGACGGCCGCGAGGTCAGTGGAGAGGTGGTCGAAGTCCTTCAGGCACCATTCGTCGGGCATCGGAGCGGCGGCGGCGGCAGGCGTGGGCATCTGGTTCATCACTTTCTCCGAGACGTTCACGGGTGGTTGTGTCGTTTCCGTAGGCGCCCGCACCCGGCCGCCCGGATCAGGCCATGTCGATCCAGACCGACTTGACGTTGAGGTACTCGTCGAGGGCCTGGTGTCCCATTTCTCGGCCCCAGCCGCTGGTCTTGTATCCACCGAAGGGGACGGCAGGGTCCATGAGGTTGAAGTTGTTCACCCACACCGTTCCGGCCCGCAGGTCGCGCGCCAGCCGGTGGGCCTTGCCGACGTCCCTGGTCCACACCCCGCCGGCCAGGCCGAACTGGGTGTCGTTGGAGCGGGCCGTCACCTCTTCGACCGAGTCGAAGGGCAGCACGCAGGCGACGGGACCGAAGATCTCCTCCCGGACCACCCGCATCTCGTCGTGCACGTCGGTGAGGACGGTCGGCGCGACGAAGTACCCCCGAGCCAGGTCGTCGGTCTCGATGCGGGCACCGCCGGCGGCGGCCCGCGCGCCCTCCTCCCTGGAGAGGTCGAGGTAGCCGACGACGCGCTCGAGCTGCTCGGCCGAGACCAGCGGCCCGATCCTGGTCTTCGGGTCGAGGCTGTTGCCGACCTGCAGGTTCGCGGTGAACGTGGCGATCCGCTCGACGAACTCGTCGTGGATCGACCGCTCGACGAAGATGCGGGTTCCCGCGCAGCAGATCTGGCCGGAGTTCGTGAACACTGCCATCGCCGCGCCGGGCACCGCCCGATCCAGGTCCGCGTCGGCGAAGACCACATCGGGCGACTTGCCGCCCAGCTCCAGGGAGACCCGCTTCAGGTTGCCGGCCGCCGCCCGCACGATGTGCTGCCCGGTCGTCGTGGACCCGGTGAAGGCCACCTTGTCGACGTCCGGGTGCTCGGACAGGGCCGCGCCGGCCGTCTCCCCGGGGCCGGTCACGATGTTCACCACGCCGGGCGGGATCCCGACCTCGGTGAGCAGCTCACCGAGCCGCAGCGCGGCGAGGCTGGCCTCCTCGGCGGGCTTGAGCACCATCGTGCACCCCGCCGCCAGCACGGGCGCGATCTTCCAGATGGCGTTGCTGACCGGCCGGTTCCAGGGCACGATCGCGGCTACCACCCCGATCGGCTCCTTGAGCGTGTAGCTGAGGACCTGGCGCGGGATCGAGTTGGGGATGGTCTCCCCGTGGATCTTGGTAACCCAGCCGGCGAAGTAGCGCAGGACGCCGGCCTCCCAGGACGAGCCCGGCTTCGTCCCGGGGCGGCGGCGCCCGATCGGCGCGCCCATGTCGAGCGCCTCGAGCAGCTTCAGCTCCTCCTGGTGGGCCGTGACCGCGTCCGCGAACGCCCAGATCAGGTCCTGCCGCTCACTGGGGAGCATGCGCCGCCACGGGCCCTCGAAGGCCGCGCGCGCCGCGGCGACGGCCCGGTTGACGTCCTCGGCGCCGCCCTCGGCCAATTCGGTCAGCGTCTCGCCGGTGGACGGGTTGATGCTGGGGAAGGTGCGGCCGGAGGCCGCGTCAGTCCATTCGCCGCCGATCAGCAACCGCCGCGGCCCGCCGTCGAGAAACGGGAGCGCCACCGCGTCGGGGGGCGTGAGTGTCGACACCGGTTCTCCTCTTTGCGGCTAGTCGATGAGCTCGTAGAAGGTCCGCAGTGGCGGCGGGTCGGTCTGCAGGGAGCTGCTGCGCCGGACGCGGCCCTCGTTGGAGCTGGTCCGCAGCGCCTGCAGCGGCGTGGCGAGGTCGTCAGCCTCGATCTCGTAGATGGTGATGTACTCGGGCGTCGCCGGATCGGCCGTCACGTCGGCGGTGTCGTGAACCCGGTAGCGGCGCGCGCCCACAAAACCGGGGATCGCGAGGATGTCGGGCACGTGCTCCTCGGAATACCACTTGTTGTACTCGTCCTCGCGCTCGGCGGAGACGGGACGGGTCTGCACGACCAGAATGCCCTTCGGCACGCAATCCTCCCGGTGTCGTTGGCGGCTGCCCGGGATGGTTCTCCGCGGCGGAAAGCGCGCCGACATCCCGGACGAGGTGGATGCTAAGCCGTGCTCTCCCGGCATGAGACGTTTTCCGGACCTGTCGGGGCGGCCCGCTGGAGGCCCCGCCGACGGCGGCACCCCCGGCGGCCCGCACCCGGTGTCACGGGGTCGGCTGGGACGCCGCCACGAGCGCGGCGGGAAGACCGATGCTGCGGGTCTCCAGGAAGCCGGCCAGGCCCTCGGGGCCGAGCTCACGGCCGAGACCGGACTGCTTGAACCCACCGAAGGGCACCAGCGGGAACGGCGGGTAGGCGCCGTTGACGGCCACGCTGCCGGTGCGGATGCGCCGGGCGACCTCCACGCCGCGTGCCGGGTCGGCCGACCACACACCACCGGACAGCCCGTACTGGGAGTCGTTCGCGATGCGGACCGCGTCGTCGATGTCGTCGTAGGGGAGGAAGCAGAGGACCGGCCCGAAGATCTCCTCCCGGGCGATCCGCATGTTGTTGTCGACGTCGCCGATGATGGTCGGGGCGACGTACCAGCCCCGCGGCAGGTGCTCCGGGCGGACGCCGCCGGCGACCACGCGGGCGCCGTCGCGCACCGCGCCCTCGATGTAGCCCTCGACCCGCGTCCGCTGCCGCTCGGCGACTAGGGGGCCGACGAAGACGGAGGGGTCGTGCGGGTCGCCGACCGAGACGCCCGCGGCGGCCGCGGCGGCGATCTCGAGCACCTTCTCGTAGCGCGAGCGCGGCACCAGGACGCGGGTGTGCGCACCGCAGACCTGGCCGGAGAGGTGCATGCCGCCGCGCACGACAGTCGGGACGACGGTGTCGAAGTCGGCGTCGTCGACCAGGATCGAGGCCGACTTGCCGCCCAGCTCGAGGGAGACCCGCCGGACGGCCTCGCCGCACAGGCTCATGATCCGCTGGCCGGCCGCCGTCGACCCGGTGAACGCGACCTTGGCGACGTCCGGGTGGGTGACCAGGTACTCGCCGACCTCGCGGCCGCCGGGGACGACGTTGACCACGCCGGGCGGCACACCCGCCTCGTCCATCGCGTCGGCGAGGATGAAGTTGCTCAGCGGGGCCTCGGGCGCCGGCTTGAGGACGACCGTGCAGCCGGCGGCCAGCGCCGGAGCGGCCTTCCACGCGGCCAGCGTGACCGGCGCGTTCCAGGGAACGATCGCGGCGACCACGCCGACCGGTTCCTGCGTCACCAGGGCGCCGCGGTCACCGGCCACCACGGTCCGCTCGAACTCGTAGCTGCGGGCCAGCTCGCTGTAGTACTCGAAGACGGGGGCGACCAGGCCGGTCTGGGCGGCCTTGGCCTGGCTGGTCGCGCAGCCCATCTCGTCGGTGGTGACCTGGGCGATCTCGGCTTCGTGCTTGCGCAGGGCCTCGGCGGCCCGGGCCAGGATGTCGGCTCGCTCGGCCGCGGACATCCGTGGCCAGGGGCCGTTCTCGAAGGCGTCGCGCGCGGCGCGGACCGCCCTGTCCATGTCCTCGCGGGTGGCTTCGGGTAACGCGCCCACGATCTCTTCGGTCGAGGGCGACACCACGTTCAGAGTCCCGGAGCCGGCCGGCGCGGCCCATGTCCCGTTGATATAGAACGCATCCCTGTACATCAGCCGGTCACGCACAGTGCCTCCCTGGGGGTGACTCTCGGCGGAGCCTAACACCATGAGCGAGTGCTCGCTAGCTTTAGTTGATCTTCGTTGGTGTGGTCCGCACTGGTCGTTGACCTTATCAACCATGTGAGTGCTTACTTGCTACCAACGTGCCAGATCGTCGGGCCAGGCGCTGGCCAGAGCGATTCGACGGGCCGGGGTGGCCGTCCCCTCACAGGTATTCCGGGCTGGCGCGGCCGGCCGGCATCCGACCGTCCGCCGGCGCTCGGGGGCCGGCGAGTGAAGCGAGTTGGCTCAGCCATCCTCTTGATCGCACACACAGCTCACTTCGGCGCTGACACCGCAGCGGGCGCAGGCGTCAGCTGGGAGGCCGGGCGACCGGCAGGGTGGGGTCAGCGGCGGCGGCGGGAGGGCTCGATGACGGGGAAGAAGCCCTTGATCGTGCTCTCGCTGATCAGGGCGACCGCCCGATCGCGGTTGAACAGGTCGTTGTGGCGGCTCTCCATGGCCAGGACGAGGGCGATGCCCATCACCGCGCGGGCGGAGAGGTCGGGCGACTCGAACTCGAATCCGTAGCGGTCCTCGACGTCGCGCCAGGCATCGGCGAGCCGGTCCATCGCGACCGCGAAGTGCTTGCGGTAGAACCGCCGGCCGACCTTCGGGTCGCCGAAGAGCACCAGGCCCAGCAGCGGGAGGACTTCCTCCAGGGTGGAGATGAGCTGGCGGTAGAGGCCGTTCATCGTCTGCAGCTGCCGCTCGGGGGTCAGCGGCTCCTCGAGATCGACGACCTCGGTCGCGGCGACGAGCTCGTCCACGGCCTCGCGCAGCGGCTCGACCACGGCCTCGTAGAAGAGCTGGTCCTTGCTCTCGAAATGGCGGTAGATCACGCCTTCGCTGATTCCGCCACGCTCGGCGATCGCCTTGATGGTCGTGCCGTTCATGTCGCCCGTCTCGATGAAGGCCTGGCGGGCGGCCTTGAGGATCGAGCGCTTGCGGGCCTCGGCGGTGAGCCGCCGAGGCCGTTGTGACCCGGCGGTGTCGGGGGAGTGGGCTACCTGCTCGGCCATGGTTCCTCCCGGCGCGCCTAGTACCACAGCTAGTGAATGAACGTACACTACTTCAGCTGGGTGAATCACCGGCGCCGAGAAACGCCGCGTCCTCGCGATTTCGGTGTCATGTGCGTCACTGCCGTCCGTGACATTGTTGTCCGTGCCACCGCCTGGCGGGCGCAGCTCGGCGGTCGTAGATCATGTGGGCTGCGGGTCGTCGGCGGCGGGTGCCCGGCTCCGTCGATCCACGAGCGGTGTCCGTGCTGCTTGACGGGACACGGCCAGCCTCCCTAGCATTTTTGATGAATGAGGACTTACTCACCAGTCGACCGCCCGTCCGGCGGACCGGAGGAACGGATGCCATGCACGACATCGTGATCTATGGCGGTGAGGTGGTCGACGGGACGGGTTCGCCGCCCCGTCGCGCGGACGTGGCGATCGACGGGGAGCGCATCACCGCGGTCGGTGAGGTCGGCGAGCGCGGCCGCCGCCAGATCGACGCCCGCGGGCGCCTGGTGACCCCGGGATTCGTCGACATCCACACCCACCTCGACGCGCAGCTCTTCTGGGACCCGGTGGCCAGCCCGTCCTCGTGGCACGGCGTGACCAGCATCGTCCTGGGTAACTGCGGCGTCACGTTCGCGCCCGTGCGGCCCGGCGAGCAGCGTTACCTCGCCGAGATGATGGAGTCCGTCGAGGACATCCCGGCCGACACGATCATGGACGGGATCGACTGGAGCTGGGAGAGCTACGGCGACTACCTGAAGGCGCTCGGCCGCCGGCAGCTCGGCGTCAACGTCGGCGGCATGATCGGCCACTGCGCGCTGCGCTACTACGTCATGGGCGCGCGCAGCCTGGACGAGGCCCCCGCCACCGACGAGGACATCGCCAGGATGGCGGCGGTCGTCGGCGAGGCGATCGACGGCGGCGCCCTCGGCTTCTCCACCTCCCGCAGCTTCATGCACACCGTGCCGGACGGCCGCGCCGTGCCGGGCACGTACGCCCTCGAGGCGGAGCTCGCCGCGATCGCCGGGGCCCTCGCCTCGCGCGGGCGCGGCACGATCGAGGTCGTCCCCCGCATCGGCGAGCGGGACGGACCGGAGCGGCAGAACTCCGTCGCCGAGCTGGCCTGGATGGAGGAGGTGAGCCGCGCCTCGGGGCGCCCGCTCACCTTCGCGATCATGCAGAGCGACCGCCGGCCCGGCCTGTGGTCCTGGGTGATGGACGAGGTGGCCGCCGCCCGCGGCCGCGGCGCCGACCTGCGTCCGCAGACCGCGGCCCGGGGCAGCGGCATCCTCTACGGGCTCGTCGGCCGCACGCCGTACGACGCGCTGCCGGGCTGGGCGAAGTTCATGGAGCAGCCGTGGGCGGAGCGGCTGGCGGCGCTCCGCGACGCCGAGGTGCGCCGCGCGCTGGTCGAGGAGGCGGAGAACCCGGTCGAGCTGTCGGGCCCGCTGGCGCCGAAGGACCCGTCGAAGCTGTATCTGCTCCCGCCCGGCCCGGCGCGGTACGACGTCGACCCGGGTAACAGCCTGGCGGCCGAGGCGGCTCGCCGCGGGGTCAGCCCGGCGGCGGCGTTCCTCGCCTGCACCCTGGAGACCGACGGCCGCGGGCTGCTCTACTACCCGGTGCTCAACCAGGACCTCGACGCCGTCGCCGCGATGATCACGAATCCGGACGTCGTCGTCGGCGTCGGGGACGCCGGCGCGCACGTGGCGCTCACCATGGACGCGGGCCAGCCCACCTTCCTGCTGCGGCACTGGGTGCGTGACAGGGGCCTGCTCGACGTCGGCACGGCGGTGCGCAAGCTGAGCTCCGAGGGGGCCGAGCTGTTCGGGCTCGCCGACCGGGGTGTCCTGAAGCCCGGCGCCTTCGCCGACGTCAACGTGATCGATCTTGATCGCCTCGACCTGGACACCCCCGAGATGCTCGCGGACTTCCCGCACGGGGCGAACCGGTTCGTCCAGCGTGCGCGGGGTTACGACTACACCCTCGTCAACGGCTGTGTCCTGATCGAGGGCGATGAGTTGACCGAGGAGCGTCCGGGACGGATCGTGACCGCATGACAGCGGTTCCCGACCAGTTCGGGTTGTTCGACCTGTTCGCCCTCAAGGACCGGGTCGCGGTGGTGACCGGCGCGTCGTCCGGCCTCGGCGCGGGCATCGCGCGGGCGCTGGCCACGGCCGGTGCCCGGGTGGCCGTGGTGGCGCGCCGCCGCGACCGGCTCCTCGCGCTCGCGGAGGAGCTGGGCGGCCTGGCCGTCGGCGCCGACCTGCTCGACCCGGAGCAGGTCGACGCGGTGGTGCCGCAGGTCGCCGCCGAGCTCGGCGGGCCGGAGATCCTGGTGAACGCCGCCGGCGCCCGCCTCACCGAGGAACGCGCCGAGAGCGAGCCGATCGACGCCATCAACCGGACCCTGGCGCTGAACCTGGTGGCTCCGCTCCGGCTCAGCCAGGCGGTGTTCCCGCACATGAAGGCGGCCGGGCGGGGCTCGGTGGTCAACATCTCGTCGATCAGCGGCATCGTCGGCGTCCCCGGCATCCCGCAGGCGTCGTACGCCGCGAGCAAGGCGGGGCTGTCCGGGCTCACCTCCGAGCTGGCCGTCCAGTGGGCGCGGCACGAGATCCGGGTCAACACCATCGCCCCGGGCTTCTTCCGTAGCGAGATCACCGACAGCCTGTACGACACCGAGAGCGGCCAGAACTGGCTGCGGCGGAACACCCCGCTGCCCGGCGACGGCCGGGTGGAGGACTTCCTCGGCGCGGTCCTGTGGCTGGTCAGCGACGCGGGCCGGTACGTGACCGGCCAGACCATCGCGGTGGACGGCGGCTGGACGGCCCGCTGACCGCCCACGCTCGACGTGCTGGCCCGGGCGCGCCGTACCGCCCGGGCTAGACGCGCCAGATGGGGTTCGGGACGGCGTCCGCCTGCCGGGACCTCGCGTCGGTGACGGTGACCACGCTGTCGTCGAACCGGTCGAGGAGGTAGGCCTGTGAGGCGGTGAGGTGGGCGCGGGTGATGCGCTCGGCCGCCGGCGCGCGGCCGGCCGTGATCTCGGTGAGGATCCGCCGGTGCGTGCGGACGACCTGCTCGGCCTCGACTTCGGCGGGGTACGCGCCCCTGCTGGCGGCCGACTCCGCCCAGGCCTGCTCCTGGGCGGACCACAGCGCCACCAGGCTGCTCACGATGTGGCGGATCGTGGCGTTCGGGGTGAGCGCGACGACGAGTTCGTGGAACTCGCGGGCGGCGTGCGTGAACGCGCTGCCGGTGCCCACGAACCCGGCCGTGGCCTCGACGTTCGCCCGCAGCACGGGGACGATCCGCTCGTGCCGGTCCGGCGCCGCCGCGCACTGTGCGGCGCACAGCGGCTCGAAGGTCTGCAGCCCGGTGGCCAGGTCGCCCAGCGTGACCCGGCCGGCCTGCAACGCGAGCCCGAGATGGTAGGCGGCGGACGCCTCGTCGGGGCGGTGCACCTCGGCGCCGCCGACCTTGCCGCGCCGCACGGTGACCAGGCCCTCGGTCTCCAGGATCCGGATGGCCTCCCGCACGGACGGATAGCTCACCCCGAACTCCTGGACGAGCTGGTCCTGGGTCGGGAGCTGGTATCCGTCCGTCCCGTCGCCGGCGAGGATGCGCGCACGCAGGGCCGCGGCAACGGTCTCGGCGATCCGAACCTGCGAGACGCGCCCGCGGCGGCTGATCGACACCCTGCGAGCATACCGCTCGTTATCCTTATAAGTATTGAAGGTTGACGCGATTCGGACTACTTTTCCGGTCCATGGAGTACGAGATGGGCGAGGGCGTGGCGACCCTGCGCCGGGAGCTTCGTCAGCTGGTCCGCGAGCACGTGCCACCCGACTTCCTCGGTGCCTTCACCGCCGACCCCGCTGACCTCGAGGTCGCCCAGGCGTTCTGCCGGACCCTCGCGGAGCGCGGCCTGCTGTGCATGGCCTGGCCCCGCGAGTTCGGCGGGCGCGAGTCGTCGCCGTGGGAGCAGATGGCCGTCCGCGAGGAGATGTGGGCCCTGCACGAGCCGCGCGGCGCGCAGTACATGGGCGTCAACTGGGTCGGTCCGACGATCATGCGGCACGGCACGGCCGAGCAGCAGGCCCGCCACCTGCCTCCGATCTCCCGCGGAGAGGTGATCTGGTGCCAGGGCTTCAGCGAGCCCGAGGCGGGCTCTGACCTCGCCTCCCTGCGCACCACCGCCCGCCGCGACGGCGACGGCTGGCGGGTCACCGGCCAGAAGGTCTGGACCTCCTACGCCACGATGGCGCAGTGGTGCTTCCTGCTGGCCCGGACCTCCAAGGGCGCCCGCCGGCAGCAGGGCCTCACGGTCTTCCTGGTGCCGATGTCCGACCCCGCGATCGAGGTCCGTCCCATCGCCAGCATGATCGGCCCGCACCACCTCAACGAGGTGTTCTTCGACGAGCTGCGGGTGACCGAGGCGGACGTCCTCGGCACCGTGGACGAGGGCTGGTCGCTCGTCCAGGAGGTGCTGGCCTTCGAACGGGTGGGTATCGCCCGCTACGCCCGGGTCGAGCGGCTGCTGCACGAGGCTCCCGCCGCCCTCGGTGACCAGTGGGAGAAGCTCCCCGAGGAGCTGCGCGGCCGCTGGGCCCGGATGCTCGTGCACGCCCGCCGGGCCCGGCTGCTCGCCTACCGCGTCGTGGCACTGCAGGCCAGCGGCCGGATCAGGCCCGACGACTCGGCCGCCTACCGGATCGCGGTGACCCGGCTGGACCAGGAGAGCGCGGAGGTGCTCATGGACATCGTCGCCGAGGCGTCCCTGCCCGACGAGGCGGGCCGCCGGTTCCGCCGCGCGGTCGCCGACCACCGGCGCTACTCGGTGTCGGCCACCGTGGCCTCGGGCAGCGTGGAGATGCAGCGGATCCTGATGGCGCGCGCCCTGCTGGCGGCGTCGTGACCGCCGTCCTGGGCACGGCCACGAGCACGGACATGAACACCGAGCTGAGCGACGAGGCCGCCGAGTACGGCCGGACGGCCCTGCGCGCCTTCGAGGCGGCCGGCGGCGACGAGCTCGTCCAGGCCGCCGAGCGGGAGCCGGAGAAGCGGGCCGGCCTGATCGAGCCGCTGCTCGACGAGATCGGCGCCTGGGAGCTCGACCCGCGCGCCGGCGGCGACGAACTGGAGGCCGCGGCCGCGCTGTGCCGGGCCGCCGGCTGGTGGGCGCTGCCCTACCCGCTGGCCGAGCGGCTGTGCCGGCCGGCGGACGGCTCCACGGCCGGCCTGGTCCTCGCCGCCGGGACCGGAGCCGGCGTCGGCACCGGCCCGACCCCGGCCGCCGCGGTCGCCGGGCTCGGCCAGCGCTGGTCGACGGTCACCCTGGACGGTCGCCGCGGCGTGGCCACCGCCCGCCCGCCGGCGGAGGGGCCCCGCTACGGCGCGTTCGTCGCCGAGCTCGACCCCGAGCCGGTCGCGACGTCCACCGGGACCGGGACCGGCACGGAGGATGGCACCGCCGACGGCCGCGCGGACGCCGCGCTCGCGCTGGTGCTGCCGTGCTGGACGCTGCTCGGCATGCTCGACCGGGCGCTCGACCTGACCCGGGCCCACGTCCTCGCCCGCCAGCAGTTCGGCCAGCCGCTGGCCCGGTTCCAGGGCGTGCAGTTCCAGCTGACCGACGCCGAGGTCGAGCGGGTCGGGGTCGAGGAGCTGGCCAAGTTCGCGCTGTGGAGCGTCCAGGCCGGCCACGGTGACGCCGTCGAGGACGCGCTCGCGCTGCGGCTCGCCGCCCTGGAGGCGGCCGACCTGGTGTTCCGGGTGACCCATCAGCTGCACGGCGCGATGGGCTTCTGCGACGAGACGACACTGTCGTGGATCTCCCGGTACAGCCAGCCCGTGCGCCGCCATCCGCTCAGCCTGTCGGCGACCCGTGACCACCTGACCCGCCGGATCGGCCGGGCGGGCCTGTCCGGTCCGTTCGCCGGGCCCGCGGGAGCCGCGGGAGCCGCCGCCCGTGCCGGCACGGGCGGCGGCACGGGTTCCGGTGAGGAGGGGCAGCCGCGATGAACACGTCCACCGAGGACCTGGCGGAGTTCCGCGCCGAGGTCCGCCGCTGGTGCCGGGAGCATGTGCCGGCCGACTGGCGGCGCGCGCAGACGGTCGCCGGCGACGCCGAGTTCGTGGCCTTCCAGCAGGCCTGGTTCCAGGAGCTGCGCACGGGCGGCTACGCCGTCCCGCACTGGCCCGCCGAGTGGGGCGGCGGCATGCCGGCCGCCCAGCAGGTGGTGCTGTACCAGGAGCTGGCGGCCCACGACGCGCCGCGACTGGTGCTCGGCTTCGTCTCCATCCACCATGCCGCCTCGACGCTGCTCGCCGCGGGCACCGACGAGCAGCGGGCGCGGCACCTGCCCGCGATCCTCGACGGCGAGATCTGGGTGCAGGGCTTCTCCGAGCCCGAGGCCGGATCCGACCTGGCCGGCCTGCGCACCACCGCGCGTCGCGAGGGCGACGGCTTCGTCGTCGACGGGCAGAAGCTGTGGGCCAGCGGCGCCGCGCACGCCGACTGGTGCCTGCTGCTGGCCCGCACCGATCCCGCCGCGCCCAAACGGCGCGGGATCTCCTACTTCCTGATGGACATGCGCTCACCCGGGCTGGACGTCCGTCCGGTGCGCAACGCGGCCGGCGAGTCGCACTTCTGCGAGATCTTCCTCAACGGGGTGGTGATCCCGGCCGAGAACCTGGTCGGCCCGGTGAACCAGGGCTGGCAGGTGGCCCAGGCGACGCTCAGCGCCGAGCGGGGGATGACGATGCTCGAACTGGCCGAACGGCTGGGCAACGCCGGGTTCCGCTGGCTGGTCGAGGCGTGCCGGGGGCCGGCACCCGGCGGGGGGCGGCTCGTCGACGATCCCCGGGTGCAGGACCGCCTGGCCGAGCTGGAGACCGAGATCGCCGGCCTGCGGGCGCTGTGCCTGGGGCTGGTCGAGCGGCACGAGGCCGGCACCGCCGGCCCGGCCGACGCCTCGGTCGTCAAGCTCTACTACAGCGAGCTGCTCCAGCGGACGATGGACTTCGCGGTCGAGGTCGCCGGGCTGCCGGCGCACACCGAGCTGCGCAAGCCGGCGTCCAGCGGCTGGGAGTCGGGGGCCTGGGTGCTGGACTTCATCGGTTCCTGGGAGTGGACGATCCCCGGCGGCACGAGCGAGATCCAGCGCACGATCATCGGTGAGCGCGGGCTCGGCCTGCCCCGTGAGCCGGTGGTGCCGGCATGAGCGCCGGTCCGGGCACCGCGGGCGCGCCGCAGGACGCGAGCACGCCGCAGGATGTGGACGACCTGCGCGAGCTGCACCGCGAGCTGCGTGACGTGGCGCGCGACATGCTCCGCAAGACCACCGGCCGCACCGGCGACGACGAGGCGCCCGTCCCGGTGGACTGGTCGCTGCTGGCCGGCTCCGGCTGGCTGGGGCTGGAGGTGCCCGAGGAGCTCGACGGCGCCGGCGCGACCTTCGCCGAGGTCGCGGTCGTGCTGCACGAGATCGGCCGGGCCGCCGCCAGCAGCGGTTACCTCGGCTCGGCCGTGCTCGGGGTCGGCGCGCTGCGCCTGCTCGAGCCCGGCGCCGGCCGGGACGAACTGCTGGCCGCGGTGGCCGCCGGCGAGCAGCGCCTCGCCGTCGCGCTGCCGGCCGGTGACGACGTCACCATCCCGTTCCACGTCCGCCCGGCGACGCCCGGCGACGCACCCGGTGCCGGCGGGGGCGCGCGGGTCGACGGCGCCGCCGGCTTCGTGCTCGACGCGGCCGAGGCCGACCAGCTGCTCCTGGTGGCCCTCGACCCGGCGGGCGTGCCCGTGGTGGTGCGGGTCCGCCCGGACGACCCCGGGGTCACCGTCACCGGGCAGCCGGTCGTCGACGAGACCCGCAGCCTGGGCATTGTCACCGTGGACGGCGCGGTGGTCGACGCCGGGTCAGTGTGGCAGTTCGGAACGGATCCGCAGGAGTCCGTCCGTCGCCTGCTGGACCGCGCGGCGCTGGCCGTGGCCTGCGACTGCCTAGGCCTGGCCGAGGCGATGCTCGAGGCCACCGTCGACTACGCCGGCACCCGGCGGCAGTTCGGACGTCCGATCGGGTCGTTCCAGGCGGTGAAGCACGCCTGCGCCGACATGTTCGTGCGGATCTCGGTGGGCCGGGAGCTGCTGGCGGCGGGGGTGGCCGCGGTGGCGTCCGACGACCCGCAGGCCGGGGTGGCCGTGTCGCGGGCGAAGTCCTACGTCTGTGTCGCGGCCGTCGACGTCGCCGGCCGGGCCATGCAGCTTCACGGCGGCATCGGGTACACCTGGGAGGGCGGCGTCCACGTATACCTCAAGCGGGCGCTGCTGGGCCGGGCGCTGTTCGGCGCGCCCGCCGCGCACCGTGCCCGCCTCGCCGCGCGGTTCGCCGAGTCGGCGGACGACCCGCTCACCGAGTAGACCGCTCACCGCGTAGGCGGACTGGCGGGCCTGGCGGCCCGGCCGGCGGGCTGGTCCCCGCGCCGGCCGGGCTCGCCGCCAGGTCCGCCCGCGGCGTTGGCGCAGGTAGCGGACCGTTCGTCGACCAGCCCGGCGGTTTCACTGGTGCTCCGGCTGCGCGCTGAGCTACCATATACGTGAGCGTTCGCTTTCTTGCGCCGAAGTCAGGGAGGACTTGTGTCGTTCAGCTGGTTCATTTCGGTCGACGACCACCTCATCGAGCCGGCGCGGCTGTGGCAGGAGCGCCTGCCACAGCGCTGGCGCGACACCGGGCCCCGCATCGTGCGGGACGGGAAGTCGGAGTTCTGGGTCTACGAGGACCGCCAGATCGTCACCACCGGCCTGAACGCCGTGGCGGGCAAGACCCGCGAGGAGTTCTCGCCGGAGCCGATCTCGTACGACGACATGCGCCCCGGCTGCTACGAGCCCGCGGCCCGGGTGGCCGACATGAACCAGGGCAACGTGCTGTCGTCGATCCTGTTCCCGTCGTTCCCGCGGTACTGCGGCCAGGTCTTCCACGAGGCCAAGGACAAGGAGCTCGGGCTGCTCTGCGTCCAGGCGTGGAACGACTTCATCCTGGAGGAGTTCGGCGCGGCCTACCCCGGCCGCTTCATCCCCATGATGATCATTCCGTTGTGGGACCCGGTGGCAGCGGCGGCCGAGATCCGGCGGACGGCGGCCCGCGGCGGCCGGTCGATCGCCTTCTCGGAGAACCCGACCAAGCTCGGTCTCCCGTCGATCCACACCGACTTCTGGGAGCCGATGTTCGAGGCCTGCAACGAGACCGGCTACGTGATCTCGATGCACGTCGGGTCGTCGTCCAACCTGATCCGCACCTCGCCGGACATGCCGACGCTGGCCTTCATGGCCTACTCGGCGGCGGCGAACCAGGCCGGCACGTTGCTGGACTGGCTGTTCAGTGGCATTTTCGACCGGTTCCCGAACCTCAAGATCGCTCTTTCCGAGGGCTCGATCGGCTGGATTCCGTACTTCCTGGAGCGGGCTGAGCAGGTCATCGACAAGCAGCGGTTCTGGGCGTCGCGGTTCGATATCGACATGAACGCCTCCCACGAGCGCGGTGAGGCCAAGGGCGAGGCGAAGTTCAACCTCGACACCAACATTCGCCAGCTCTTCGCCGACCACGTTTTCGGCACCTTCATCGAGGACCAGGCCGGCGTCCGCCTGCTCGACATCATCGGTGAGGACAATGTGATGCTCGAGTGCGACTACCCGCACTCGGACTCCACCTGGCCGGACACCGTGAAGCTGGCCGGCGGCTGGCTCGGGCACCTTTCCGACGAGGTCCAGCACAAGATCACGATCGGGAACGCGGCCCGCGTCTACAACTTCACGCCTGCTGACCCGGCGACCATCACGCTGTGAGCTCGGTCGGCGTCTCCCGGACGGGAGTCGCCGGCTGGCGGCACCGGCAGGAATCATCACGACCGCGGCCTCGTTCCGGTCACGGGATTCAGCACCCGCGGAGAATCTTTCAGAACGATGGGAGTGACCGTGGACAGAGAGGCTTTTGACCACGAGCTGGTGCGCCGGCTGATCGAGCACGTCGAGAACCGGACCACCGACCAGGCCGAGTCGGTCCTCGAGGTGTCCACGGACATCTACTCGGCCGAGCACTACCGCGAGGAGGTCGAGGCGCTCTTCCTCGACCAGCCGCTCGTGCTGGGCCTTTCGGGCGCTCTCGTCGGGCCGGACTCCTACCGGACGGTCGACATCCTCGGGACGCCGATCCTGCTGACCAGGGACGCCAAGGGCCAGGTCCGGGCGCTGACGAACGTCTGCCGCCACCGCGGCGTGCGGCTCGTCGACGGCGCGGGCAAGGCCGCGCGGTTCAGCTGTCCGTTCCACTCGTGGAGCTACGACAACGAGGGCAGGCTGGTCGGGGTGCCCTCGGCGGAGTACTTCGAGGGGATGTGCCTGGAGGACAAGGGCCTTGTCGAGCTCCCGGTCGCCGAGGGCTACGGGCTCATCGTCGGGCGGCTGCGCCCCGGCCAGCCGCTCGACATCGACGACTACCTCGGCCCGGAGCTCGCGGGCGAGCTCGAGATGCTGGACTTCGCCAACTGGGAGCAGCACAGCGAGCCGCACCCGCACGAGGTCGCCGCGAACTGGAAGGTCACCCTCGACACCTTCCGGGAGAACTACCACTTCAACTATCTGCACCGGAAGACGCTGCGCACCTACGCCTACGGCGGGGTGCTGACCTTCGACCCGCTCGGGCGGCACCTGCGCAACGCCTCGGCGCTGCGTTCCATCGACGCGCTGCGGGACACCCCGGAGAGCGAGTGGGGCGACGTCACACAGCACTTCAGCCCGCAGTACTCGCTGTTCCCCAACACCTGCCTGACTTTCGACAGCCGGCACGTCGAACTGTGGCAGATCCTGCCCGTCGACAGCACCACGTCGCGGGTCCTGCACTCGGTCTACCTGCGTCCCGGGCTGTCCCCCGAGGAGCGGGCCAAGGCCGTCGACATGGCGCCGTGGATCTGCGAGACGGTGGTGGACGGTGAGGACTTCTGGGTCGCCGGCCGCACGGAGCCCGGCATCCGGGCCGGGATCGTCGACACGGTGGTGTTCGGGCGTAACGAGCCGGCTCCGCAGCACCTGCACCACGGTTTCACCGAGACGATCCAGGCGTACCGGGAGCGCAAGGCCGCGCAGGCCGGCGAGTCCGCCCCGGCTGGGAAGTGACGTGGGCGCCGAGGAGAAGGCGACCGAGTCGGAGTTCGACCCCAAGGACTCCGTCGCGCTCGTCGAGGAGCTGGCACGGCGGTTCCTCTCCGCGGACATGGACGGCGCGTTCGCGCTTTTCGACCCGGAGATCCGGATGCAGCAGCCGGCGTCCCTGCCGCACGGCGGCTGGTACGAGGGCCACGCCGGCGCGCAGCGGATGGGCGCCGAGTTCGGCAGGTACTGGAGCCGCGTCATCAGCCCACCCAGGATCGTCGGGTGCGGTGAGCTGGTCGTCCAGCAGACCACCCAGACCTGGACGGCGAAGTCCACCGGCCGCTCGGCGACGGTGGACGTGGTCGAGCTGTTCACGGTGACGGGCGGACTGGTCCGCGAGATCCGTGTCTTCCAGCAGGACACCCATCTGCTGATGGGGACGCTCGACGCCAGCTGAGGCGGACACCGGCCGAGACCGCGGTCCGCACAGGCCCGAAGAAGCCCGCCGGCGCATCACGTGCCGGCGGGCTTCTCTGGTCTGGCGACCTCAGTCGCTGACGGTGATCGCACGCTCCGGGCAGTTGCGGGCGGCGTCCGCCGCCTGCTCGGCCAGCTCCGCCGGGACCTCCGGCAGGATGACCGTCCCGTGGCCCTGCTCGTCCAGCTCGAAGACGCTGGGGCTGATGTCCCAGCAGCGAGCGTGCCCCTCGCACCGGTCCGGGTCGACCTCGATACGCACGGGTCCTCCTTCACTCGTGGCCCGGCGGCAGCCCTGCCGCCGGACCGGTCGGAAAGCGTGGTGGTGGTCTCTGATCAGTGGTGGTCTCTGATCAGGTTGTGGTCGCTGGTCAGAACGTGGCGGACAGGGCCCATGGCCCGTTCGGGAACGGCCTGCCGAGGTATTCCATGCTGTAGGTGATCCGCCCGGTCAGCTCCGCGGGGTTCCCGCTGCACAGCAGCAGGGCCGCGTCGGCCATGGCCTCGTCCGGTTCCACCGGGGCGTTGTCCGGAGTGTGTGGCGAGACGGCGGCGACACCGGGCGTCATGACCAGCCCGGACGTCCCGAGTGCGTTCACCGCCACCCCGGTGCCCTCGAGCTCCGCGGCCAGGCCGGTGGTCAGGCGGTCCAGCGCGGCCTTGCACATGCCGTAGGGGACGCACCCGTCGCTGGCCCACTCCGGGTAGGGCGGGCCGATCGGGTGCCGGGCCTGCTTGGACGTGATGTTCACGATCCAGCCCTGCCCGCGGCTGACCATCCCGGGAACCACGAGCTGGCAGAGCCGGAACGGGGTGTGGACCATCATCTGGAACATCAGCCCGTAACGGCGCGGCGGGATGTCGAGCGCAGGTCCGTAGAAATTGACCCCGGCGTTGTTGACCAGAATGTCCGCCGGGCCGACGGCTGCCTCCGCACGTTCGATGATCGTCTCGACGTCGTCGGGAGCGGTGAGATCGGCGGGAATGGCGACGGCGTGACCGCCGCCGGCCTTGATGTTCTCGATCACTTCGGTGATCGAGCCTGGCAGCCGGGAAGTACCGGCGTCGACCGTGCGCGCGACCAGGGCGACCGCCGCCCCCTCCGCGGCCAGGCGCGCGGCGATGCGCGACCCGATACCGCGACTGGCGCCGGTGACGATTGCTACGCGGCCATCCAACGATCCCACGAAAACCTCACGATCGACGTCGTCGCGCCGGGCCCGGCACGCCATGGGACGGATCCGTAGGGCGCCATGCTAACAGGGTGCTCACATACTTACCTGCCTGGAGTGGAGCTGATCCCAATACAAGTGGAGCCCTCGACGGACCTCTTGTGGAGTGAGCGGTTACTGAAATATCCTCGGCGTTGCGCGCGGCCCCCTCACGGTCCCTGGGCCGGCGGTGCTGATGGGAGGATCGCCAGTGCGGGTCGCTGTCGCGTACGAGGCCGAGAAGCCGCTGGTCGTCGAGGATCTCGACCAGCCCGCCGTGGGCCCGCGGGATGTGCTCGTGCGCATCGCCGCGAGCGGTATCTGCCATACCGACCTCCACGTCATCAACGGGCACTCGCCGCTGCCGCTGCCGATCGTTCCCGGTCACGAGGCGTGCGGTGTGGTCGAGGAGGTGGGCTCCGAGGTCCGCCGGGTGAAGGTGGGCCAGCGGGTGCTCGCCGCGGTGTCGCCGGCCTGCGGCACCTGCTGGTGGTGCGTCAACGGCATGTCCAACCACTGCGAGCTCGGCGGGCCGGTCAAGGCGGCGCCGCGGTTCACGCTGGCCGACGGCCGCACCGCGGCCGCCGTGTGCGGCTGCGGCACGTTCGCCGAGGCGATGGTGGTCGACGAGGCCTCGGTCGTGCCGACCAACACCGACCTGGCCGACGAGGAGCTGGCGCTGCTCGGCTGCGGGGTGACCACCGGGCTCGGCGCGGCGCTCATCACCGCCGGCGTGACCCCCGGCTCGTCCGTCGCGGTGATCGGCTGTGGCGGGGTCGGGCAGTCGGTGATCCAGGGCGCGCGTATCTCCGGCGCGGCCACCATCATCGGCATCGACCTCGTGCCCGCCCGCCGCGAGGCCAGCCTGCGGGTCGGCGCGACCCACGTGGTCGACCCGGCGGAGGCCGACCCGGTCGAGCAGGTGCGCGCGCTGACCGAGGGGCGCGGTGTGGACTTCAGCTTCGAGGTCGTCGGCCTGCCCAACCTGATGGTGCAGGCCTTCGACATGGCACGTAAACAGGGAGCGGTCACGCTGGTCGGCATGCCGACCACGACCGCGACCCTGACCCTGCCGGCCATCTCGGCGATCTTCTCCGGCAAGCGCCTCGCCGGTTCCGTGGTGGGCGGCGCCCAGATCCTGCGTGACATGCCCAGGTTCATCCGGCTGGCCGAGACCGGCCAGCTCGACCTCGGCGGCATGGTGTCCAACCGGATCCGGCTGGACGACATCAACGAGGGCATCGCGCTGCTCGACCGCGCCGAGGGCACCCGGACCGTGATCATCTAACGGCGGTCGTCTGAAGGTTGCGCCGAGAGCCGACCCCGGGTGACCCTCGGACAGGGGCTCGCCGCCGACGTGTCGTGTCGGGAGGGAACGCGAACTTGACGTCATCCCCCGCGTGAACGCGGGGGATTTCAACTCCTACCCATCCACCAGAGGAGGCGTGGAGTGTTGAGGTTCGCGGTTCGCGGCCAATGCTGCGCCTCCCCGCGCGGTCACGGCCCGTCCAGCCGCGATGTTGCATGCAGCGTTCACGTCCGCGTTGGCCGTGTGTCCGCAGGCGACGCACCGGAACACCGCTTGGCTCTCGCGGTTCCCGGGCGCCACATGCCCGCAGGACGAGCAACACTGACTGGTGTAGGCGGCCGGGATCTTCTCCACCCGGCCGGGTGCTTTCTGTTCCAACCGCCGGGCAAGCAGACCCCAGCCGTTGGCGAGGATGCCCCGGTTCAGTCCGGCTTTCTGCCGAACATTCCGGCCCGGCTGTTCGACAGTGCCTCGGGCCGACCGGGTCATGTTCGTGATGCGGAGATCTTCCACCCGGATGACGTCGAACCGGCGGGCAAGATCGGTGGAGGTTTTCTCCACCCAGTCTTTCCGCCGGTCGGCCTCCCGGGCCTTCACCCGGGCGATCTGGGTCCTCAGCCGGCCGCGCCGGTTCGACCCGCGTGTGGCTTTCGCCAGCCGGCGCTGGAGCCGGCGGAGTCGTTCGGCTTCCTTCGGCCTCAGCGTCGGGCAGGACAGCCGCTCCCCGGTGGACAGCGCCGCGGACACGGCGACACCCCGGTCCACACCGACGACCTCGCCGACCTCACCGGTTCCTGGCGCGGGGACCGGGTCGGGTGCTACGGCGAACGCCACATGCCAGCGGCCCGCCCGGTCCCGGGTCACCCGGTACGACCTGAAGTCCGGGATTATCCGCGACACGCGGAACTTCACCCAGCCGACCTTCGGGATCCAGCATTGGGACCACTTCCGGTTCAGCTTCTCGACCCGTGCGTTCTTCCCTACGATCTGGAAACCCTCGGACCGGCCACGTTTCCGAAAGGTCGGGTGGCGGTGCGAGCCGTTGAAGAAGTTCCGTATAGCCTGGTCGAAGTCTCGAAGCGCCTGCTGCTGAACGGTCTGCGAACCGGCTCGCAGCCACTCGAACTCTGCCCGCGCTTCGGTCAACTGCCGGCAACGCTCCGCATGGTTCGGCGCCCTTCCCTGGCCGGGCTTCCACCACGACTGCTGTTCGACCGCAAGATTCCAAACAAAACGCGCGTGCCCGCAGTGCTCCTCGATTCCAGCGACCTGTTCGGGTGCCGGGTCGAGCCGGTAGCGGGACATACTCTCATTCTACCGAAAGGATTCGCTCATGCGGTCCAGTAAGGGGCGCCCTTTCCTGCCCGGCCTGAAGGCCGGGGTATCCACGGCAAGATCCCGATGACCGAGCGCATCTTGATCAGGAACGCGAAGATACTCACCTGCTCCGCGCCGACTCCGCGGGCCGTGCCCGGCGTGCCCGGCGGCGGTTCCGGCGCCGGGGCCAACGTCGGCACCGGGCCGGACGTCATCGCCGACGGCGACCTCCTGATCGAGGGCGACCGGATCGCGCGGGTGCGGGCGGGGCGGATCGAGGTCGACTCCGGCTCGGCCCGCGTCATCGACCTGCACGGGGCGGCCGTCTTACCCGGCCTGGGAGACGCGCACGTGCACATGAGCTGGCCGCTCGACTTCGTCTTCGACCACGTCTCCGTCGCGAACGCGCCGGCCGCGCCGCACGCGCTCGACGTCGCCGCCGTGGCCCGGACGTTCCTGGAGAGCGGCTACACGCTCGTCGTCGGGGCAGGGGTCTCCCAGCCGTTCGACGACGTGCGCACCAGGGACGCGATCGAGCGGGGCCTCATCCCCGGCCCGCGGGTCATCCCCAGCGGCACGATGATCACCGAGCGGGGTGCGATCAGCGCGGACACCGGGATGACCTCGGTCGTCTCCGACGCCCGGGACCTCCGCGAGGTCGTCGCCCGCCAGTGCGACACCGGCGTCCGGGCGTTGAAACTGTTCGTCTCCGGGGACGGCATCGTCCCCGAGTACCCCTCCGACGACCTCTACATGAACGACGAGATGCTGTCCGCGGCCGTCGACGAGGCCGACCGGTACGGCGCGTTCATCACCGTGCACGCCCGCGGGTCGGACAGCGTCGCGATGGCGGCGCGCAACGGGGCCCGGGTCATCCACCACGCCTGCTTCCTCGACGACAAGGCGGTGCACGAGCTGGAGGCCCGCCGGGACGACGTCTGGGTGTGCCCCGGCCTGCACTACCTGTACGCGATGGTCAGCGGCCACGCCGAGCCCTGGGGCGTCACCCCGGAGAAGATCGAGCGGTCGGGCTACGAGAAGGAGTTCCGCGCCCAGGTCGAGGGCATCGGCATGCTGCGCGAGGCGGGCATCCGCATCCTGGCCGGCGGCGACTTCGGCCACCAGTGGACAAAACACGGCACCTACGCGGCCGAGCTGCAGCGTTACGTGGAGCTGGTCCACATGTCGCCACAGGAGGCGATCAACACGGCGACCCGGAACATGGGCCCGCTGGTGGGCCTGGACGTCGGCCAGATCCGCGCGGGCTACCTCGCCGACCTGCTGATCGTCGACGGCGACCCGCTCACCGACATCACCGTGCTGCAGGACCCCGACCGCCGTCGCGCGGTCGTCAAGGGCGGGCGGTTCGCCTACGTCAACCCGCGGATGTTCCCATGATCGGGGCGACCGGCGAGCGGGCGGCGTCCGGCGACGTGATCGAGGCGCCCCCGCTGGAGGGCCCGCCCGTCGCTGATCCGCCCGCGGTCGAGGCCCCGGTGCCCGCCCCGGCCGCGGCGGCGCTGCTCTCCGGAGTCGAGACCCTGGCGCGCCTGCTCGTCGTGCGCGAGCGGCTGGATGCCAAGGACGGCCTGACCACCGGGACGATGGTGTCGGGCTACCCGGGCTCGCCCCTGGGCACGTTCGACCTGACCCTGGACAAGCTCGGCGA